>NZ_JARWKZ010000002.1:0-380593 GCF_050577975.1 Rhizobium sp. BR 315
GCGACCGGAGCCTGGATGTTGATCGCCAGGCTGTAGGCGCGTGACCCCGTGAATGGCCCCGAGCCGGTCGAACTGTCGGTCGCGGTGACGGTGAAGTTGAATGTCCCGGATGCCGTCGGCGTGCCGGAGAGCACGCCCCCCGTCGACAGCGTCAGGCCGGCCGGCAGGGCACCGGCGGTCACCGCCTGGCTATAGGGAGCGGTTCCGCCCGAAGCCGTAAGGGTCTGGCTGTAGGCAGTGGCAACGGTTGCAGCCGGCAGCGTTGCCGGGGCGAGCGAAATCGTCGGGGCGCCGATGGTCAGACTGTAGGCTCTGGTGCCGGTAAACGTAAGACTGTCCGTCGCGGTGATGGTGAAGTTGAAAGTCCCCGCCGCAGTCGGCGTGCCGGAGAGCATGCCGCCGGAGGAAAACGCCACACCGGGAGGCAAGGAGCCAGCCGACAGGCTATAGGTATAGGAGCCGGCGCCGCCCGAGGCCGTGAGTGTCTGGCTATAGGCAGTTCCGGCCGCGCCAGCCGTCAGCGTTGCCGGTGCGATCGTGATCGTTGGTGCGGAAATCGCTATGCTGTAGGCCTGGGTGCCGGTAAATAAGTTGCCGTCCTTCGCGGTAACGGTGAAGTTGAAAGTCCCCGCCGTAGTCGGCGTACCGGAGAGCGCGCCGCCCGAGGAAAACGCCACACCGGGAGGCAAGGCACCAGCCGACAGGCTATAGGTATAGGAACCGGTGCCGCCCGAGGCCGTGATGGTCTGACTATAGGTAGTCCCGGCCGTGCCAGCGGGCAGCGTTGCCGGTGCGATGGTGATCGTGGGTGCGGCAATCGTTAAGGTGTAAGCCCGCGAGCCCGTAAAAGGGCCTGTGCCCGTGGAACTGTCGGTCGCAGTAACGGTAAAGTTGAAGGTCCCCGCGGTAGTCGGCGTACCGGAGAGCGCGCCGCCCGAGGAAAGCCCTACGCCAGCCGGAAGGGCGCCAGCCGAGAGGCTATAGGTGTAGGAACCAGTGCCGCCCGTGGCCGTCATGGTCTGGTTATACGCCGTCTCCGCTGTTCCGGATGGCAGAGAGGAAGGGTTGACCACGATCGTCGGCGCAGAAACGCTTAAACTATAAGCCCTCGAACCCGTGAACGGTCCGGTCCCGGTCGAGCTGTCAGTCGCGGTAATTGTAAAGTTAAACGTACCCCCTGCCGTCGGCGTGCCGGCGAGAGCTCCTCCAGAAGAGAGCGTCAAACCGGCAGGCAGAGCGCCGGCGGTGATCGCATAGCTGTAAGAATTAGTGCCGCCCGATGCGGTGACGGTCTGGCTGTAGGCAACAGCAACGGCCGCCGTCGGAAGCGTCGTCGGCGCTACCGTGATCGTTGGCGCAGCAACGGTCAGGCTGTAGGCCTTGGAACTGGAGAATGGCGCGCCAGTTCCAGTCGAACTGTCGGTTGCGGCGACGGTGAAATTGAACGTGCCTCCCGCCGTCGGCGTGCCGGCGAGAGAGCCTCCCGATGAGAGCGTCAAGCCGGCAGGAAGAGCGCCGGACGTGATCGCAAAACTATAGGAACTGGTGCCACCGGATGCCGTGATCGTTTGGCTGTAGGCAGTTCCGACGACGCCCGCCGACAGAGAGGATGGGCTAACCGAGATCGTTGGTGCAGCAACGGTTATGCTGTAGGCCTTGGAGCTTGCGAATGGTCCGGTACCTGTCGAGCTGTCCGTCGCGGTGATGGTAAAGTTGAAGGTGCCTGCTGCCGTCGGCGTGCCGGAAACCGAGCCGGTCGTTGTCGACAGGCTCAAACCGGCCGGAAGCGAGCCGGCGGTGATCGCATAGGTGTAGGGGCCGGTGCCGCCGGTGGCACTGACGGCCTGGCTATAGGCCACCGCGACAGTGCCGGATGGCAGTGTCGATGGACTGAGTGAGACCGTCGGTGGGCTGACGGTTATGGTTGCCGTTGCAGGCGTTGAGGTGCCTGCGCCATTTGTGGCAGTGTAAGTAAAGCTGTCTGGGCCGGAATAGCTTGCGGTCGGTGTATAGGTGATCGAAGTACCGCTCGCCGAGGCGCTGCCGTGCGCGGCCTGGGTCGCAATGGCCACCGATGATGCAGCTCCACCCGTAAGGTTGAGCGTGATCGGATTTGAGCTGCTGCCGTGGCTCACTGTTGCGCTGACCGGATTGGCGACGGGCGGCGGCACGTTTTGAACCGAAAAGTTAATCGTCACAACATTGAAATAGGGACCTGGCGATATGCCGTGCAGATTCGGACTGCTATCGGTTACAGTAACCTGAAAACTGAAGTTCCCTTGAGAGGTCGGGGTGCCGCTGATCGTACCGTTGCTGGCCAATGAAAGTCCCGGAGGAAGGGTCGAGCCGGTATAGAGCGCAAAACTGTATGGAGCCAAAGCGCCTGATGCGGAAAGCGTTGCGCTGTAGGCAACATTCACGCTGGCGGCTGGGGGAGTGGCAACCGCAATATTGTTGGATGGGTTCGGGACGGAGATTGTATAGGACTTGGTTGTTGTCGTGCCGACATTGTCCGTGACGGTAAAGGTTGCCGTATAATTACCGGCCTGCGTGGGAGTGCCGCTGATGGTTGATCCACTGAAGGATAGACCCGGCGACAGTGAGCCGCTGGTGAGGGAGAAGGTATAGGGTGCAGTGCCGCCGCTTGCGCTCAGCGTTTGGCTATAGCTTGTGCCGACTTGCGGGCTGGCCAGCGATGCCGGCGAAACGGTGATGGGGCTTGTAGCTGCCGCAATCGCTACATTGATCGTGAAAGGGTTTGCACTCGCATCTGCCACCACGAAGCTGTCGCTGGTGGCTCCATCACCGTTATTTGTATATGTCACTACCCCCGCAGCGGCATCGACGGTTACCGAACCATGCTGGGGAGAGGTCGTGTTTGGTCCGGGATAGGGGTTGAGGCCAAACGGATCACACTGAACACCGATGTTGATACTAATCGACCCACCGGAAGCCATCGGGTTCGTCGATGGTGTCGTGTTCGCATCGGGCACATTGAAGATTGAGCAAGCGGCATAGGCGGCGCTCGGGGCCGCGAACATCAGACCAATAGAGAACAGAATAACAATCAGCGCTAGCTTAGAAAGTGGCGTATGAGCGCGCGCATCGGCAGATTTTAAACTTGGAACTGCTTCAACGGCATGATTTACAAACCGCCTCATGCAGCACATCAAGCTTTTGATGAGATCGAGTTGCGATGTACTTGTTTCGTTCTCAAGGCGATGCCCGCATCTTGCAAGTCCAATGCCCAGCCGTTCATCGATTTTCATTTGCCCAATCCAAAGATCGAGCTCACATCCGACCGGTAGCCACCAGCAGGAGTTGCTCGCGTAATTGCCTGCCCGCACTTTGGCTTACGCCCCTCACTCGATTTCAGTACTATCGGAAGTGGTTGCATGGCAATTTGCTAAGCTTGGGATTCCTCTGGATTGAGTTTTGTGAAAGCATTATTCAATCGAATGTTGTATATTCACAACAATGCGAATAAGCGGTGCTGCATTGCTACCCGGCAGGGTCGTGGCGTTGGCACGTTGCCCTTGGCTTAAGGGGTGACGGGTAGTTGCGATGAGATGAGCTCCCCGTGAGCTACAATATTTTGTGGGGCTGCAGTTTATTTCTCTGAGCTGCTATGGCGGTCATGAGGCAATACGCCTTCTCACTCCTCTGATATCGAAGGGCTAGGTCCACCGCAAACCGCTCGCGTAGTCCGGATCGAACTTCTTCGCTCGGCATCGAACAGTGTCGAGAGAAACGATGATGCCAGCCGATATCCTTTAACATTTGCGCGGGTACCCCAATCGGCGATGTCCGGGTCAGACCCGATTGCGGGCGGAAAACTGTGACACGCTCAGCTGACGATGGGTTGGAGCAAGAATACTCGTTGTCAAACAGCGCCTTCAGCTAAATTAGCGCTATATTTTTGTATATTATACTTTAGTTTTTGATGTTATTTCCTGTAGGTCCGTGAATAATTAGTGATCAAGTTTGTCGTCGAGCCGAAAAAGGACGCAGACCGCAATTATTTCTATGTATTTTCAGAAGGCAATATTAATTCTGTTTCAATAAAGCTGGGCTAACGTTGTCTCTGATTGGACGGGCCATGAGGAGCCTGTGCTCGGGCGGCGTCTCGACGGCTCACTGACTGCTTTTCTTTTAGAAATTACACCACAAGAGCTCCAGAAATACGGGTTTCGGCGAAGCGGGTTAGCATCACGGCACCCCGAACGTAGGTGAGCAATTATGTTTTTTTCTCTTCGCAATATACTTGTTGGAATTTTCCTTTCTCTCAGCGTTGCTCTATGCGTGCTAACAGGATCTTCCATGCTCGATGCCTATCGCGGCGAAAGCACTTATGCCGACGTCTCGAAGTTCACCATGTTAGACCGCGCGCTCTTCCAAACACTCGCCAACTTCCGGAACGAGCGAGGTGACGGTTCGTCGCTCGCCAAGCTTGAGCTTGGCACGCAAGACGCAACGCTTGCCATGTTGAAAGCGGACCGGGTCATCGTCGACAAATATATGGCTGACGCAAAATCGGTCTCTGCAAACATTGACGAAGAGGCGCTCAAAGCGCCAATTGCCGATGTCATGAGCGCATACGATCGGGTCGTCGCATTCCGCTCAAAGCTCGACAGCGAAGTCGCCAAGAAGCTCGCCGATCGCGATCCGACACTGCAGGCCACGACGCTGGACATCGGCCAGCAGCTCCTGACCGCGCTGGAAACTGGTTCGACCGCCGTTGAAAGCCAGATCCGCGCGAGTGATCCTTCAATGTCGGCGCTGATCCAGATCCGTGCACTGACATGGTACACTCGCGCGACAGCGGGTGCAGCAAACCTGTTGTTCGTCAACACGCTCGCCTCCGGAGAGGCGATGAAGCCAGAAGAAGTCAGCAAGATCCAACAGTTCGACTACGCTGCCAGCTTCACCTGGGGACAGATCGGTACTCTAGTCAACCATCCGTCGACACCGCAGGTGGTCAAGGATGCCTACAAGATTAGCAACACGACCTATTTCAGCGGCGACTTCGCGGCAAAGCACAGTGCACTACTTGCCAAGTTCGCAGCCGGCGAGAAGAAGGCTATGTCCCTCGACGACTGGCGCCCGCTCGGCAACGCTGCCCTTTTGACCATCACAAACACCGCCGCTGGAGCCGCAGATGGCATGGTGGCCAAGGCAGCCGCCAGCCAGCATGATGCATTCATAAGCCTGATCGCCTACGGGCTCACCTTCCTTGTCGCCGCGGTTCTGAGTATCACTGGTATCTGCGTCATCGTCTTCCGCGTCACCAAGCCCGTCGGCGCGCTAACACATTCGATGACGGCGCTCGCCCAAGGCGACCTCTCGGTCTCGATCGGTGGCGTCGAGCGGCGCGATGAGATCGGTGCCATGGCGCGTTCCGTTGAGGTGTTCCAGCAGGCCGCCCTGCGCAACAAGGCGCTCGAAGCCGAAGCCGCAGAGGCACGCGTCACATCGGAGAATGAGCGCGTCGAAGTCCAGCGCCGTGCCGAAGCCGAGGCCGAACAAAGGCTGCTGCAGGCAACGGGTTCGCTTGCGACAGGTCTGCGTCATTTGGCCTCTGGCGACCTGCGTTGCGAAATCGAAACGCCGCTGGCTGCGCAGTTCGAAGCTCTGCGTCACGACTTCAATTCATCGGTCAGCCAGCTTCGCGCTGCCATGTCCCAGGTCGGCCAGGCCGCGTCACTCGTAAATAGTGGCAGCTACGAGATCTCGCAGGCTTCCGATAACCTCTCCAAGCGCACCGAGCAGCAGGCCGCGTCGCTGGAAGAGACGGCGGCCGCACTTGAAGAGGTTACGGCGAACGTCCAGTCGACCTCCAAGCGAACTGGCGATGCACGTGACCTAGTCCGCGGGGCCCGGTTGCGGGCAGAAAGCTCCAGCCAAGTCGTCAACAATGCCGTCAATGCTATGGGCAGAATCGAGCATTCGTCCAAACAAATCAGTCAGATCATCAGCGTGATCGACGAGATCGCCTTCCAGACCAACCTGCTCGCGCTCAACGCCGGTGTCGAGGCAGCGCGTGCGGGTGAAGCCGGCAAGGGCTTTGCCGTGGTCGCCCAGGAAGTGCGCGAACTTGCCCAGCGTTCGGCCAATGCTGCCAAAGAAATCAAGACTCTGATCGGCAATTCCGGAGTTGCCGTCGGCGAGGGAGTGAAGCTCGTCAACGACACCGGCGAGGGCCTGGCGGCTATCGCCGACCTAGTCCTGCAGATCAATCAGCACATGGATGCGATCGCCATTGCCGCCCAGGAGCAGTCCATGGGCCTGTCGGAGATCAACAGTGCCGTTAATCACATGGACCAGGCGACACAGCAGAATGCCGCCATGGTCGAAGAGATGAACGCGGCTGGCGCCGGTCTGGCCGAGGAGAGCAAGCGCCTCGGCGAACTCCTGAGTGCATTCCGCACAGGCGAAGCCGAACGCAGGGAGCCACAGGCGCGGCCCGTAGCCCGGCCTGCCTCTGCCCCGACAACGGGTCGACTTGCCGCACGCGCCGCTCCGGTCACGCAGGGCAATGCCGCGTTGAAACAACTCCAGCAGGAGTGGTCGGAGTTCTGATAAGTCTGACGTCAAGACAGGCAACTACGCCTTGCTGCGGTTAGCGCCGCGAGGATCGCCCCGGGCACCTTGTCCGGGGCATTTTCGTTTAGCCGTTTCAGCCCCACGCCGATCATGAATGTACTTGGACTGCCGGCTAGCTTTGCAGGCGAGCTTGTTCAGTGCTGGTGGACAAGCCTCCGGCATGCACGAACTGTCAACGCCATGACGGTAAGGGTCGTGCCGGCGATACCGCTGCCGGGGAATGCACTGGCATCCGTGACAATGACGTTAGGTACGCCCCAGAGCTGATTGTAGGGATTGAGCACGGAGTTCCGTGGGTCATCCCCCATCCTTGCGCCACCCGTTTCGTGGATCGCCGCTCCCATGCACATGGTCTTGCGGAACCATTTGCGGAACATGAGTCGGCTGAATGGATCGGCATCGGGAAAGGCGCCGCGGCCCATTTCCCTGAGACCGATAGGCGAGCCGATGAACTCCAGATCTCCGCCGACATCGCGCACCATCTCGACAAGCGCCTCCTCCTGCTGGCGGAGAAGCGCGTGCTCTTCCTCGCCCATGACGCATCGGATATGCGGAACGGGAATTCCCCAGGCATCCTTGCGCCTCGCGTTGAGGGTGATGCGGTTGTCTGCATAGGGCAGCATGCGACCGAAGCCGAAGAATGCCAGCCGGGCAGGCTCGCTATCGGGCGTGGGTGCTCGGCCAATGCTGCCTTGATAATCGAAATCGCCACGACCGGCATCACCGGCTCCAAAACGCGGCACGAAGATGCCGCCAGATGGGTTGTAGAAGGGATCAGTGGGGGCGGAATCGTCGACTGCCCATCCCTTCGCCTTGGAGAAGGAGCCGAAGGCGAGGCAAGGCAGCTGGTCCATGAAATAGCGTCCGAGTGCACCCGAACTGTTGCCCAGCCCCTCGGGATGCCTGGCCGATGCCGAATTGAGAAGCAACCGTACGCTTTCGATCGGCGAAGCCGACAGCACCACGAAGGCGGCGCGGACAGTCTCCACCTTCCCGGTGACGCGATCGATGAATTCGGCACCCGTGGCCCGGGTCCCTTGCTCGTCCGTTGCGATGCGGCGAACGATGGCATCGTGACGGATGGTCAGGCGTCCTGTCGCAAGCGCCTCTCTCAAGGGCTTGGGCGTGCGCTCGGGATCCGGGGCGATATAACGCCAGGACACGACATGCCGCTGCGGCCAGCGACCCTCCACTTCGCTCTTGAAGATTTGTTCGGCCGGCGTCAGCTTTGCCGGATGTGCATAAATTCCATCCGGCAGCGTCTCGACGCCGTCAGGATTGCCGTAGAGCCCGAGGCAGGCTTCAACCTCGTCGTAAAAGGGCGCAAGCTCATCATAGCCAACCGGCCAGTCCATGCCCTTGCCGGTTCGCGACTGGATCTTGAAGTCATCGTCCGTCCAGCGCAGCAAGACGCGGCCGAAGCTGTGCAGGCGACCGCCGCCCTGGCGCCCGCGGATCCACAGGAACGGCGCGTCCTTCGGCGTTGTGTAGGGGTTCTTTCGGTCGTTGACGAAGAAATGGCTGAAGCGCTCGGTGAAGAAGGCTGCGCGCGCCTGAATCGGCTGGCCCTTCACTGTGGCGCGTGCGCGCTCCCAAATGTTGATGCTGCTCGCCGGCTGCTTCTTGCGAGCCGGATCGAAATCCTTCTGGCTCACTGCGGGACCGGCTTCGAGCAAAAGCACTGAGAGCCCCTGAGCGGTCAATTCCTTGGCGGCAAAGGAGCCGGCAGCGCCGGAACCGATGACCAGCGCGTCATAAGTAGTCTGGGACATAGATTTTTCCGTATATTTCAGAGACGGACGCCGTCGGCGTCAAAGAGGGAGGCCTTGGCGATATCGAGGCCGGGCGAGATCGCTGTGCCTGGCTGCAGCGTCGTGTCGCCCATGATGCGATAGGAAAGGCTTTGCCGAGCCCAATCGAACCAGACCACCGTGTCGGCGCCCATCGGCTCGACCACCGAGACGATACCGGCAATGGTTGGCAAAGACCCTGTTCCCCGGTCGGGAACGATATGTTCGGGCCGGATGCCGAGCGTGGCGGCACCCGGCTTGATGGCTGCCAGAAAAGGATAGTTGGCCAGATCGATGGCCAGGCCAGTGCTTTCGAAGACCGGGTTTTCAGCCTTGATCGCGATCTCCCCCGTGATGAAGTTCATCGCCGGTGCGCCGATGAAGCCGGCGACGAAGAGATTTGCGGGGCGGTGGTAGATCTCCGACGGACTCGCCAGCTGCTGGATGACGCCGTCCCTCATGATGGCAATGCGGTCGGCAAGGGTCAGCGCTTCGACCTGATCGTGGGTCACATAGATCATCGTGTTGCCGAGGCTCTGATGCAGCTTCTTGATCTCGACGCGCAGCTCGTTGCGAAGCTTGGCGTCGAGATTGGAAAGCGGTTCGTCGAACAGGAAGACATCGACCTCACGGACGAGGGCCCGGCCGATCGCAACGCGCTGACGCTGACCACCCGACAATTCCGACGGGCGGCGATCGAGCAGCTTTTCCAAGTGCAGAAGCGAGGCCGTGCGGGCGATACGAGCCTCTATCTCCGGCTTGGGCAATCCAGCGACGCGCAGGCCGAAGGAGAGGTTCCTGCGCACCGTCATCCGCGGGTAAAGCGCATAGGACTGGAAAACCATGCCGATGCCGCGATCTTTCGGCTCCTCCCAGGTCACGTTCTTTCCGGAGATCCACATTTCGCCGTCGCGGATATCCTGCAATCCGGCGATCGCATTCAGCAGCGTCGATTTCCCGCAGCCGGATGGGCCGAGCAGCACGAGAAACTCGCGCGGGGCGATGTCGATGGAGAGCTTCTCGATGACGGTATGGTCACCATAGGCAATCTTGAGGTCTTTTACCGATACGGCAGGCTGCATGGCATTACCCTTTGACAGCACCGGCTCCGACACCGCGCAGGAACCAGCGGCCGGAGAAGAAATAGATGGCGAGAGGAACGACGGCGGTCAGAATGGTGGCGGCCATGTTCACATTGTAGGCGCGTTCGCCCATGGTTGTATTGACGATGTTGTTGAGCTGGACGGTCATCGGCAGGTTGTCTCGGCCGGCGAAGACCAGGCCGATCAGGAAGTCGTTCCAGATACCTGTGAACTGGAAGATGGAGGCAACCATCACCATCGGCGCGGACATCGGCAGCATGATCTCGAGGAAAATGCGCCAGAAGCCGGCCCCGTCGACGCGGGCCGCCTTGCAGAGCTCTTCGGGAATGGCGACGAAATAATTGCGAAACAGCAGCGTGACCAGCGGCAGGCCGAAAATGACGTGAACGAGGACGACGCCGGCCACGGAATTGTAAAGGCTCAAATTGGCAAGTAGCCGTACCAGCGGATAGAGGAAGATCTGGTAGGGGATGAGGCCGCCGGCCATCAGCAACCCGAACAGAAGGTTCGAGCCTTTCGGCCGCCAGAGCGACAGTGCATAACCGTTGATCGCCCCGATGGAGACGGAAATGACGACGGCGGGCACAGTAATCTTGATCGAGTTCCAGAAACCGATACGCACGCCAAGGCACTGCGTGCCCATGCAGGCTCCCGACCAGGCGGTGTTCCAGGCATTGAAATCAAGGGTATCCGGCAGTGCGAAGATATGGCCCTGGCGGATTTCCTCCATCGACTTCAACGACGTGACGAGCATGGTGTAGAGAGGCAGCAGGAAGAACAGCGCAGACAGGATCAGGAATGCGTAGAGCCCGATCTGGCCGACGCTAAGCCTGGACGGCTTGAGGCCACGAGGATGGAGGCGGGTTGTCATCAATGCGCTCCCCTTCTTCTGGCGCGCATGGCGAGCGCATAGCGGAACGGGGCGACGGCCATGACGACGGAAAGCACCAATACGGTTGCACCGGCGCTGGCGAGCCCGAGGTTCTGGCGTTCGAACAGATTGTCCATGATGAATTTTGCCGGCACTTCGGTCGAGTAGCCGGGGCCGCCGCCGGTTTGCGCGACGATCAGATCGTAGGTCTTGATCACGCCCATGGAGAGCAGCATTCCCGATGCGGCAAGCGCCGGCCCGAGTTGCGGCAGGATGATCGAAAAGTAGATACGCCAGACCGGTATACCGTCGATCTGAGCAGCCTTCCATTGCTCCTCGCTAATCCCGCGCATGCCGGAGAGCGCAATGACCATGACGAGCCCGGCGCCTTGCCAGACACCGGCGAAGACCACCGTATAGATCGCCATGTCGCGATTGACGATCCAGTCGAAGACGAAGCCCTGCCAGCCAAGTGCCCGCACGGTCGCCTGAATACCGAATGTCGGATTGAGCATCCATTGCCAGATCAGCCCCGTGACAACGAAGGACATGGCGTAGGGATAGAGGAAGATGGTGCGGAACACGCTCTCGAAGCGGACCTTGCGGTCAAGGGCTGCCGCCAGCACGAAGCCGAGAGCGAGGCACCCTCCGACATAGAGAGCACCGAAGATCAGCACATTCTCCAGCGATGCAAGCCAGCGCGAGTTTTTAAACAGCTTGGCATATTGAGCGAAGCCGACATAGTTGGATGACGGGAAGATCGTCGAATCCGTGAAAGACAGGCGGACGGACCAGACCATGGTGCCGATATAGACGAAGATCGCGGCGATCCATGTCGGCAAGAGTGCAAAGGTCGCAGCCAGGGAACGTCTGCGCTTGGCTCGCATGTGCAAACTCTCTCAAAAGAACGGAGGAGCCGACCGACGATCACATCTTCGACCGGCTCGAAATACAGGCTCTATTCGAAGATCGCGAAGAACTTCTTCGCACCCGCGGCGCTGTCCTCCGAGGGGTTGCTCCAGAATTCGTCGACGAAGTCGTTGAGCGCGCCTGCCTGCTGTGGCGAGAGGATCAGCGCCTGATCCGGAACGATCTTGCCGGCGCCCATCAGCTCGAGGCCCTTCTGCGCGCACGTATCGAGCTTCGATTTGTCGACGTCGGTACGCATCGGCACCGAACCCTTCTTAAGCGAGAACTCGACCTGCACGATCGGATCCATGGCGACTTCGGCCAGCAGCGCCTGCCCCTTTTGCGATGCCGCATCGGCGATCTTCGGGAAGGAGAAGGAGTCGGCGACATAGACCATGCCGGGGGATTGCGGAGCAAGCATGCAACCATAGTCCTTGCCAAGCTGTTTGCCGGCCGCGACGAATTCGCCCTTGGCCCAGTCACCCATGAACTGCACGCCGGCCTTGCCGGTGATGACCATGGCAGTGGCATCGTTCCAGTTGCGCCCCGGCGCGCCCTCGTCGACATAGGCGCGCAGCTTGCCGAGAATATCGAGCGTCTTCTTCACGCCTTCGACGGAAGCGTCGCCTTTGTCCTTGTCGACATAGATCTTCAGGAAGCCGTCTATGCCGACTTGCGTCAGCAGGATCATATTGAAGACCTTGGATTCCTGCCAGGACTGGCCGCCCCAGGCGACCGGTTGCACGCCGGCGGCCTTGAGCTTGTCGAGTGCCGCGAAGAAATCGTCCCAGCTCTTGGGCTCGCCGTTCACGCCGGCTTTGGTGAAAGCGTCCTTGGAATAGAAGACCCAGCTCTCGCCATGGGCGTCGGTGGGAGAGAGATAGGTCTGGCCTTTGAAGGTAGTGAGATCATGGATCGATTTCGGCAGAACCTCCGCCCATTTGCCTGCTTTTGCGATATCATCGATCGGGCTCAGCAGGCCCTGACTGACGAAATCGGCATTGGCAAGGCCGATCACCGCCTGTTTGGCAGCTGGCGGATCACCGGCGACCAACCGGTTCTGGAAGGCGGCGTCGGCCGCACCGAAACCGGCAATGGACGAATCTTTCCAGACCCCGCCGCGCTTTTCGAATTCCTGCTTGATGACATCGAGGGCGGCGGCTTCGCTGCCTGATGTCCAGGACGTCATGACTTCCGCCTTTGCCTTGTCCTCGGCATAGGCGGGAGCGGAGGCTGCCGCGAGTGCAGCTCCGACCAAGAGCAATTTCATCGTATTATTCATTGTTCACCTCTTCAAGAAGGCCCTCTTTGCGGGGCCATTGGTCTTCAGGTCATGAAATCAGCGATAGATCGGCAGCAATGCCTGCCGTACCAGCGTCAGGCCGTTGGCGATATCGCCGACCGGATCGGGTGCGGCGTCAAGCTCGAGAATAGCCCAGCCTTCGTAAGCGCGGTCGCGTAGCAACCTGATCCAGCCCGGCCAGTCGACGCGGCCGAGCCCGAAGCCGCAGAAATAAGGGCGATGACGATCATGAATATGCTCGTCGATCGGAGTGTCGGTCGGCATCGGTCCAAGCGCATCCTTCCAATGAGCGATGATGACCCGCTCATGGTGGCGTTCGACGACCTCAAGCGGATCGGAGCCGGCAACAATAATATGGGCGGTGTCCGGGCACATGTGGACATATGCAGGATCCGTCAACAGCATCAGAAGATCGACATCGCGAGAGGCGGCAAAGATCGAATGCGCCTCCGTGTGAACCGCGAGGCGCACGCCCTTCGCGTAGAGGATTGCGCCTAGGCGGTTGAGGAAATCGGCAATCTTGCGGGCCTGCTCGAAATCGAAGAATCGAACGGGCTGAGCGCCTGGGGTCTGGCGCAGCGGCGCGCCGATAACCATGATATCACTGCCGCAAGCCTTGAGAAATGCGGCATATTTCTCTGCCTTTTCGATGATGGCTGCCTGCGCCGATGCTTCGGCAAAATCGCCTGCAGCCTCGAGTTCGGCAAAAAAGCCGCTTGCCAATGCCAAACCGCGCTTGGAAAGCTCGCCCGCAAAGGCTTCGACCGAACCATAGGTTTTCGTCGCATCCTGCCAGTTGAAAGGAGAAAAGGTCAGCTCGACGCCAGTGACGCCGGATGCCTGTACGGCGTCCAGAATCTTGTCCCAAAAGGAGCGAGGTTCGCTGCGGGAGAGGGCGATTATGCCATCGTAATCCTCAACACCCCAGAAGGCGGGATGAAAGAAGGTAACGAGATCCACGCCAAAGCGAAGCCGTTCGGTCGAGCTCATGATGCTGTCCGTTCTCAGGATAGAGGCCATCGTCTGCGGAACTGATGTCGCAGCAGATAATCCGTAATGATTTCAATATATTATCATTTGGCAATCGTTTGCCATTGCTTGATAGTAGACAAGTCCTTTTCATATGCAAGCGATTTTTGGCAAACGTTTGCTAAGTCAGCGGAATTCCCGTAGCATCCGACACCGCAGGCATCGGGAAGGAAACAAAAAAGTGAAAAATAACAACAATTTGCCCGTGGCGGAGTATTCAGGACCCTTGATGGCGGACGTTGCGAGATTGGCAGGGGTGGCGATCTCAACGGTCAGCCGGGCACTTGCCAATCCCGGTCGGGTTAATGAGAAGACACGAGCTAAGATCGATGCAGCAGCAAAGCAATTGGGCTACACGCCGAATGCTATGGCGCGTGGCCTGCGGGTCGGCAAATCCAACACGATCATGATCATTCTGCCGGGTTCGCTCTATTACGGCGTTTCCCAGGTCATTCCGCAAGTCCTGCAAAGCATCAACAAAGCCTTGCTGCAGAATGGTTATAACCTGATGATCGCCAATCTCGGCCGCGACGTGGAATCTGAGCGCCATATTCTCGATCTCGCCTTCGGCGGCACCATTCGCGGCGCCATCATTCTCTCGTCCAAGCTGCCGGAAGTCGACGGCCGATCTCTTGCCAATGCTGGTTTGCCGATCGTCTCCATGTTGCTCGACATGAGTGATGCCGGTGTGCCGAGCGTCGTCACCAACGATCGCGAGGCGGTGCGGGATGCAACGGCCGATCTTATCCAACTTGGTCATCGCCGCTTTCTCTATCTTGCCGGCCCAGAGAACAACTATCATGACCTCGAGCGTTTTAGCGGCGTCGTCGAGGCACTACAGGAAGCAGGACTGCCAGAATCTGCGGTCGTTCGCTCGGGGGGCAAGCTGGATTATCAGCATGGTTTTGACATTGGCGTACACGCGGCGAGCGACTTTGCCGCACTTGCGGATAAACCGACCGCAGCCATCGCAACCAGCGACGACATGGCAATTTCTTTCATGAGTCGGGTGCAGCGTATGGGGCTGTCGATTCCGGGCGGCCTTTCGATCGTTTCCTTCGATGGTTCGCCCGTTTGTGCATTTTGCTCGCCGCCGCTTTCAACGATCGAGCAGCCGATGGAGGAGATGGGGCAGATGGCGGTCGCCATTCTGATGGTAGCCATCGATCGGCCGGAGCAAATGCCAGAGATGCGAAATGTTATCCGCAGCCGGCTCATTCAGCGTGAGAGCGTCGCTGCACCCGTAAGGGTAGTGTCGCCGCCTTCATCCGGAAATCATGAGGGCTCGACAATTTAAATCAAAGCCAGAAGATGACTTCAGCTGCGATGCATATGCTTGAGAAGAAGGTGTGGGCACATCGGTGACCGCGAAACGCGAGCCGTGGAAGCCTATTCGATCCCGATAAGGTGGGCGCCCATCTCGCCGCGCAGGCGGAGTCATGGCGCTATGCCTATTTTATACGCATTGCACAATTTTTTGACAGGATTGTTGCGACCGATCTCGCCATTGCAGCAATCCATCGCCGGCAGGCTCTGAATATAATCATTTAAAAACAATGGTGTAATCAATCTGGCATGGTCATTGCTTGGTAATGGGTAGGCCTTCGGCCACGATTTTGGCGTCCAACGACGGGCGTCACCAGCAAAGCTGCTGATCGGAAGACCTCGCGCTACACCGACGTATGCGCCCTGACCAGCGGCATTTTATTTTCAACCCTAGCGATGGATCGGCCCGACCTTGTCGGCCTTGGAGAAATCATGTCTGTTCATGAGAGAGCGCAATCCATATCCCCCGGCGAGCCAGCCAAGGCATTGTGGATTTCCACAATTGCTTTCACCCTCTGTTTTGCAGTCTGGACGATTTTTGCGATCATTGGCATTCGCATCAAGCAGGAGCTCGGCCTTTCCGAAGCCCAGTTCGGATTGCTTGTCGGCACGCCGGTTCTCACCGGATCGGTTGTTCGCATCGTGCTCGGGATTTGGACGGGCCGTTATGGCGGCCGTCTCGTCTATACAGTCACGATGCTGGCCGCAGCCGCGGCAACTTTTCTTTTATCCTATGCCACGACTTACGCGCAGATGCTGATCGCCGGCCTTGGTGTCGGGCTTGCCGGCGGCGCGTTCGCGGTTGGCGTCGCCTATGTCTCGCCGTTCTTTCCACCAGAGAAGCAGGGGACGGCACTTGGTATCTTCGGAGCTGGCAACGTCGGTGCCGCCGTCACCAAGTTTGCGGCTCCCGTCGTCCTGATTGCATGGGGATGGCAAGCTGTCGCCGAGATATGGGCATTGGTGCTTGCTGCAATGGCGATCGTCTTCTGGTTCACCACCACAGACGATCCGGCTTTCCGCGTACGTCGCGACCGCAAGCTCCCATCCAAGAGCCTACTGCAGGAATTCGCACCGTTGAGGAACGCCCAGGTCTGGCGGTTCTCGCTTTACTACTTTTTCGCCTTTGGCGGCTTCGTAGCCCTGTCGCTGTGGCTTCCTCGTTATCTGATCGGCGTCTACGGCTTCAATCTGGAGGTCGCCGGTATGGTGGCCGCCGCCTACTCCATTCCTGGCAGCATTTTCCGTGCCTTCGGTGGGATGGTCTCGGACAGGAAGGGAGCCCGAAGCGTCATGTACGTCATGCTGGCGGTGTCGGCAGTCACGACGCTGATCCTTTCGCTACCGGCTGCGCCTGCATCCGGCTCCGCCTTCGGAATCACGCCGCCGGTCTTCATCGCGGTCATCTTCGTTCTCGGCTTCGTCATGAGCCTCGGCAAGGCGGCCGTCTATAAGCATATCCCTGCCTATTACCCGGAGAATATCGGCGCCGTTGGCGGCATCGTCGGCATGATGGGCGGTCTCGGCGGCTTCATCCTGCCCATTGCTTTCGGCCTGCTCAAGGATCTGACTGGGCTTTGGTCGAGCTGTTTCCTGCTGTTGTTTGCGATTGTCGCGATTTCGCTCATCTGGATGCACCTCTCTATTCGCCAGCTTGAGCGCCGCGGGCTCTCCGCGCCCGTCGTGACCGCTACCTGATCTCAAGGACTTAGAACTATGACCCGGAAACTCGTCATCATCGGCAACGGCATGGCCCCAGGGCGCATGCTGGAGCATCTTCTGGAAAAGGCGCCTGATCTCTATCAGGTCACGATCTTCAACGCCGAACCGCGCGTCAACTACGATCGCATCATGCTGTCGCCGGTCCTTTCCGGCGAGAAGGACTATGAGCAGATCATCATCCATGGCGACGGCTGGTACATCAAGCACGGCATCACCCTCTACAAGGGACACAAGATCGTCGCCATCGACCGCGCTGCAAAGACAGTAACGTCGGACCATGGCGTGACCGAGAGTTACGACAAGCTGGTGATTGCGACCGGCTCCGTCCCATTCATCATTCCGGTCCCAGGCAAGGAGTTGCCGGGGGTCATCACCTATCGCGACCTCGACGATGTGCAGGCGATGCTGCTTGCGGCGCAGTCGCGCGAAAAGGCGATCGTCATCGGTGGTGGTCTGCTCGGTCTCGAAGCGGCGGCCGGCCTTGCCTCCCGCGGCATGGACGTCACCGTTCTCCACGTCATGCCGACGCTGATGGAACGTCAGCTCGATCCGGCCGCGGGCTATCTCCTGCAAAAGGCCGTCGAGGAACGCGGCATCAAGGTCATCACCAAGGCCAATACCAAGGCGATCGTCGGTAATGGCAAAGTCGAGGGGATCGAGCTCGATGATGGACGCGTGATCCCCGCCACGCTCGTCGTCATGGCCGTCGGCATTCGCCCCAATATCGGTCTTGCCAAGGAGGCCGGCATCGCCGTCAACCGCGGCATCGTCGTCGACGACGGCATGCAGACCTCCGATGGCAGCATCTTGGCACTTGGCGAATGCGCCGAGGTTGGCGGTATGGTCTATGGCCTCGTCGCACCGCTTTATGAGATGGCGCGCGTCGCCGCCGCGCATCTCGCTAGCGACACGACCGCCGCCTTCGTGCACTCGGACACGCCGACGAAGCTGAAAGTCACCGGTATCGATCTGTTTTCGCTCGGCGACTTCGCCGACGGCGACGACCGCGAGGAGATCGTCCTGCGTGACGCGGCGGCCGGCGTCTACAAGCGCCTGGTGCTGAAGGACAACAAGATCATCGGCACCGTGCTTTACGGAGAAACGGCCGACGGCGCCTGGTTCAACGACCTGAAGAAGAAGGCGACCGACATCTCTGAGATGCGCGAGACCCTGATCTTCGGCCAGGCCTATCAGGGAGGGTCGCCGCTGGACCCTATGGCGGCCGTTGCAGCCTTGCCGGATGATGCGGAAATCTGCGGCTGCAACGGCGTCTGCAAGGGCAAAATCACCTCGACCATCACAGCCAAGGGCCTGACCTCGCTCGACGACGTGCGTGCCCACACAAAGGCTTCGGCCTCCTGCGGCTCCTGCACCGGCCTTGTCGAACAGCTGATGTCGATCACGCTTGGCGACAGCTACAACCCCGCCGCCGTCCAGCCGATGTGCGCCTGCACCGAACTCGGACATGATGATGTCAGAAGACTCATAAAGGCCAAAGGGCTGAAGAGCATTCCCGCTGTCATGCAGGAGTTGGAGTGGAAGACCTCCTGCGGCTGCGCGAAGTGCCGCCCGGCGTTGAACTACTACCTCGTCTGCGACTGGCCGGACGAATATGCCGATGACTATCAGTCGCGCTTCATCAATGAGCGCGTGCATGCCAACATCCAGAAGGACGGAACCTATTCCGTGGTGCCGCGCATGTGGGGCGGCGTTACCAGCTCCAACGAGCTGCGCGCGATCGCCGATGTCGTCGACAAATTCGAAATCCCGATGGTGAAGGTGACGGGCGGCCAGCGTATCGACCTTCTCGGCGTGCAGAAAGAGGATCTGCCCGCCGTCTGGTCCGACCTCGGCAAGGCCGGCTTCATTTCGGGCCAGGCCTATGCCAAGGGCTTGCGTACGGTGAAGACATGCGTCGGCTCGGACTGGTGCCGCTTCGGCACGCAGGATTCCACCGGCCTTGGCATCCGCATCGAAAAATTCATGTGGGGCTCCTGGACGCCGGCAAAACTCAAAATGGCCGTCTCCGGCTGTCCGCGCAATTGCGCCGAGGCGACCTGTAAGGACATCGGCGTCATCTGCGTCGACAGCGGTTTCGAAATCCATTTCGCCGGTGCGGCCGGCCTCGACATCAAGGGCACGGAGGTTCTGGGCCTCGTCAAGACGGAGGACGAGGCGCTCGAACATATCGTGGCGCTGACGCAGATGTATCGAGAACAAGCCCGCTATCTTGAGCGCATCTATAAATGGGCCAAGCGCATCGGTCTCGACGAGATCCGCCGCCAGATCATGCAGGATCACGAAAAGCGCAAGGCTTATTACGAGCGCTTCGTCTTCAGTCAGACATTCGCGCAGGTTGATCCCTGGTCGGAGCGTGTCTCCGGCAAGGACAAGCACGAGTTCAAGCCGATGGCGACCGTCGGTTTCCATCAGGCTGCAGAGTGAGGAGATTGATATGAATTGGTCAAAAGAAACCTGGTATGAAATCGGCGATATCTCGGACATTCCTCTGCGTGGTGCCCGGTGCGTGAAAACCCCACAGGGCAAGATTGCCGTGTTCCGCACTGCCGAAAACGAGGTTTTTGCCATCGAGGATCATTGCCCGCACAAAGGCGGCCCGCTGAGCCAGGGCATCGTTCACGGCAAGGCCGTGACCTGCCCGCTGCACAATTGGGTGATCTCGCTCGAAACCGGCAAGGCGGTTGGAGCCGACCAAGGCGAGGTGCGGACCATTCCGATCCGCAACGAGAATGGTGCTCTCTTCATCGCGTTCGAAAGCCTGATGATGGCGGCTGAATGATGGAAACGGAGGTCAAGACAACCTGCCCTTATTGCGGCGTCGGTTGTGGCGTCATCGCCAAGGTCGGCGAAGACGGCAAGGTCTCCGTCAAAGGCGATCCCGACCATCCTTCCAATTTCGGGCGTCTGTGCTCCAAGGGATCGGCGCTTGCTGAGACGATCGATCTCGACGGGCGCCTCCTCCATCCGGAAATTGCCGGCCAAATGGCCAGCTGGGACCAGGCGCTCGATCTGGTCGCCGGAAAGTTTGCGGATACGATCAAAAAATACGGACCGAATTCAGTCGCTTTCTATGTCTCCGGGCAGTTGCTGACCGAGGATTATTATGTCGCCAACAAGCTGATGAAGGGTTTTATCGGCTCTGGCAATATCGACACCAATTCCAGGCTCTGCATGTCGTCATCCGTCGCCGGCCATCGCCGCGCCTTCGGCTCGGATACGGTGCCCGGCACCTATGAGGATCTGGAGTTGGCTGACCTCATCGTGCTGGCGGGCTCCAATCTTGCCTGGTGCCATCCGGTGCTCTACCAGCGCATCGCCGCTGCCAAGGCGGCGCGCCCCGGCATGAAGATCGTCGTCATCGACCCGCGCAGCACGATGACCTGCGATATTGCCGACCTGCACCTCGCAATCCGGCCGGATGCCGATGTAGCGCTGTTCATGGGTCTTTTTGAGCATCTGGTTGCTAGCAATACGATCGACCAGAACTACATTGCCGAACATACCGGCGGCTTTGCCGAGGCTTTCGCCGCCGCAAGCTCCTTGTCGTTCAACCAGGTGCTTGACCTGACCGGTTTGCCCGCCATGCAGCTTCGCGAGTTCTATCGGCTGTTTGCTGCGACCGAGAAGGTCGTCACCTGCTACAGCCAGGGCGTCAACCAATCCTCATCCGGCACCGACAAGGTCAATGCCATCATAAACTGTCATCTCGCGACCGGCCGTATCGGCCGGCCCGGCATGGGGCCATTCTCGCTGACCGGCCAGCCGAACGCCATGGGCGGTCGCGAGGTCGGCGGGCTCGCCAACATGCTTGCCGCGCACATGGCGATCGAGAGTGCTGAGGATCGCGACCGGGTGCAGCGCTTCTGGCGATCACCGCGGATTGCCGCCAAGCCGGGCTTGAAAGCTGTCGATATGTTTCGCGCCGTCGCGGATGGCCGGATCAAGGCGCTCTGGATCATGGCGACGAACCCCGTCGTCTCGATGCCGGATGCTGACGCCGTAGAGGCCGCCATCAAGGCCTGTCCTTTCGTCGTCGTCTCCGATGTCCTGCGAGAGACGGATACGACGCGGCACGCGCATGTGCTGCTGCCCTCACTTGGCTGGGGCGAAAAGGACGGCACCGTCACCAATTCCGAACGACGGATCTCCAGGCAGCGCCAATTTCTGACGGCGCCAGGCGAAGCCAGGTCGGACTGGTGGCAAATGGCGGAGGTCGGCCGTCGCATGGGATTTTCCCAAGCTTTTTCCTTCCGGACGAACGCAGATATTTTCGCTGAGCATGCTGGCCTCTCCAGCTTCGAAAACCAGGGTAGCCGCGACTTCGACGTCGGTGCTTATGAAGCGGTCGCGACCGCGGAATATGACGCACTTCAGCCTTTCCAGTGGCCGCAGCCTGCCGGAACGACACCAAAGCCGACGCGCTTCTTCGCAAATGGCGGATTTTATCATCCCGATCGCAAGGCGCGCTTCGTCGCGATCGAGCCGCCGGCAAGCGATCGAACCGACAGCCGCTTCCCGCTGACACTCAATACCGGGCGCGTTCGCGATCATTGGCACACCATGACCCGTACCGGCAAAAGCGCACGGCTATCGGCCCACATTGCCGAGCCTTTTGCCGAGATCCATCCCCGCGATGCGATCGAAATCGGTGTCGCGGAAGCCAGCCTGGTCGAGATCGAAAGCCCGCATGGCAAGGTAATCGTCCGCGCTTTGGTGACGGAGCGACAGGCGCGTGGCAGCCTGTTCGTGCCGATGCACTGGAACGATAGTTTTGCCGCCAAAGCCCGTATCGACGCCGTGGTTGCCCCCCTCACGGATCCGGTTTCCGGCCAGCCGGCTTCGAAGAATGTTGCGGTTCGCGCACGTCGTTTCCGGGCATCGCACTATTGCTTCGCGGTCTCGGCAGCAAAGCCGCGCGATCTCGATAGCCCTTATTGGGCGCTCGCCAAGGCCAATGGCGGATGGCGGACCGAACTTGCCTTCGACCTTATACCGGAGAACTGGATCGGCTGGTGCCGCGCGACGTTCGATATACCCGCCAATCTGGAGCCGCTCGGCTATGCCGATCAAGCCTCCGGCGATCTGCGCCTGGCCTTCTTCGATGGGGAGCGGCTGCTCGCAGCTCTATTCGTCGCTCGACAGCCGGTCGCCGTTGCCCGCAGCTGGGCGATCTCTCAGCTCACCGCCGAACACACCAATCTGCGCAAGCGCTTCGCTCTCGTCGCCGGTCGCCCAGGTGCGGACAAACCCGATCCCGGCGCCACCGTCTGCTCCTGCTTCGGGGTCGGCGTCAACCAGATCGTCGCGGCAATTCGTGGTGGCTGCCACAGCGTCGAGGCGGTGGGCAAAGAGCTCAAAGCGGGAACCAACTGCGGCTCCTGCCGTGCCGAAATCAGAGGGATCATCGATGGATGTCTTGCAGCTGCCGCGGAGTGACGTACCCGCCCGAATGGAGCCGCTTGCCAAATTGCCGGTGTTCTGGGCGCTTGAAGGCAAACGCGTCATCGTCGCCGGCGGCTCGGATGCGGCTGCCTGGAAGGCGGAGCTTCTTGCCGCCTGCGGCGCCGACGTTCATGTCTATGCAGACGAGCTTTCCGACACGTTCGAAAAGCTGATCCTGCGCGGCGCCGAACATCCGCAAGCCGGCTTCACCCATCACCCACGGATGTGGAATGAAGCAAGCTTTGCAGGTGCGGCCATCGCCATCGCCGATTGCGGGGAAGACGGTGAAGCACAGGCCTTTTTCGAAGCCGCCTGTATGGCCGGCGTGCCGGTCAATGTCATAGACAAGCCCGCCTTTTGCCAGTTCCAGTTCGGATCGATCGTCAATCGCTCGCCGGTCGTGGTGTCGATTTCGACGGATGGAGCAGCTCCCATCCTCGCTCAAGCGATCCGCCGGCGGATAGAGACGCTGCTACCCCGGGCGTTGAAAGGTTGGGCAGCACTCGCACTGTCACTGCGAGAGACTGTCCATGAGCGGCTTGCGCCGGGGCCGCTGCGTCGCCTCTTCTGGGAGGGCTTCGTCGATCGCGCGTTTTCAGGTTTAGATACGCCGGAGGAGGGCGTCGGCGGGCAGCTTCTCGATGAAGCCGAGCGGCTTCGGGAAGCGCCCGCCCATTCATCAGGAGGCCGCGTCACGCTTGTTGGAGCAGGGCCCGGCGATGCCGAGCTGCTAACGCTGAAGGCTGTCCGTGCGTTGCAGGCGGCCGACGTGATCCTCTTCGACGATCTGGTTTCGACAGAGGTCCTGGAGCTTGCCCGGCGTGAAGCCAAACGCATGCTGGTTGGCAAGCGCGGCGGCCGTACGAGCTGCCGCCAGGAAGACATTAACGACATGATGGTGAAGCTCGCAAAGGCAGGCAAGCATGTTGTTCGGCTGAAATCCGGCGATCCAATGGTCTTCGGCCGCGCTGGTGAGGAGATCGCGCATCTCGACCGGGAAAACATTCCCGTCGATATCGTTCCCGGCATAACGGCTGCGAGTGCAATGGCCTCTCGGCTCGGGATTTCCCTGACGCATCGCGACCATGCACAGTCCGTTCGCCTCGTGACGGGGCACTCCCGGCACGGCTGTCTGCCCGCTGACATCAATTGGGCTGCCATTGCTGATCCGCATACGACGACCGTGTTCTACATGGCGGGCAGGACGGCACCGTTGATCGCAGAACGGCTGCTCAAAGAAGGCTTGTCCCCTGAGACATCGGCCGTCATCATCAGTGACGTCAGCAAGCCAACAGAGCGCAATTGGCGCGGAACGCTTGTCGAGATACCGAGTGGGATCGCGACCATCGGCTACGACAATCCGGTACTCATCGCAGTCGGAAACGCACTCGCAGCACGTCAGGCTCTCCCCAAGGATTCCATCAAGAACACGTCATTTGCCTGGCCGCGCCCACCATCGGGGCGACACTCCCGGATCTGGAGCGGTTCAAGAGGCAACGCGCGACGCGCCGAAAGATAGCGCCAGCGCCTCGAGTTCCTCATAGAGCGATTGCGCAAAGCTCCGCAGCACGGTCAGCTCGAAGTCGTTGCCGCCGGTACGGGTGAGTTGGATCGAAATATGACCGAAGAGGGTCATGGCACTGCTTCCTTCGGGGAAATTCACTGGATACAGGTCGACGGCGGTACCCTTGTTGAGGAGCGCGACTGCATCGAGCCCGGAGACGTGAATACGGATGCGCCCGTGGCTCTGGTCCGAGATGAAGGCGCGGCCCGCCAGCGCGTCCGCAAGAGCCTGCCTAATGGGTTTGGCGAGTTGCTCATTGCCAGCGATGAACCATTGCCGATATCCGGCCGGGCGCACGGAGCTTTCCTTAAGGCCCGCCGCGAGAAGATGGCTCGCAATCTCTTCGCTCGTGATCGCGCCCATCACATGCAGGAGGTGCCCTTCCGGCAAGGCTTCCAGCCGGATGGCCTCGCCTCGTAAAACGTCCTTGCCGGCGAGGACCGGCTTCAATGTCGGCAAATCAGGCATGGAGTTTCTCATTCTGAGGGTCGACAAAGACGGGGCTGCAGAGCACCGCATCCGTGAATTCGTTTCGCAGGCCATTCCAGATGGTGATCTTCTCGCCGATGCGCTCCGGTCCGTTTTTGACCAATGCGAGACCGATCGTATGACCGAGGCTTGGCGAAAAGGCGCTCGATGTCACATAGCCTTGATCGTTTTCGAGAGTTGCTGCGGCGTCAGCCGCCAGGATATGAGCGCCTGTGCGGAAGCTGTTCGCCGGATCCAGCGGCTTGACGCCGACCAGGCGAGGGCGGTCGGCAGCCTGAAGGCCCTCGCGGGCAAGCATCGCCTTGCCGATGAAATCGGGCTTCGTCGTCGAGACCATGCGGACAAAGCCGAGATCGCCCGGTGTTACCGTGCCGTTGATCTCGGCGTGGGTGACATGGCCCTTTTCGATGCGCATAACGCCGAGCGCCTCGGCACCATAGGCGCAAATCTCATGCTTCCGGCCGGCCTGCATGATCGCATCGGCGACGAATTCACCATAGGCCGCGGGGACGCCGAGCTCGTAGGCGAGTTCGCCCGAGAAGGAAATGCGAAAGAGCCGGGCTTCGAGCTTGCCGCCGAAGAGTGAAACAGTACGGGCGCTCATAAAGGAGAAAGCCGTATCAGAGATGTCTTCATCGACGATCTCCGAAAGTATCGCTCGCGATTTCGGGCCCGCCACTGCCATCTGTGCCCATTGGTCGGTCGACGACGCAAAATAGACCTCCAGCTCGGGCCAGAGCGTCTGCGCGCAGAATTCCAGATGTGTCAGTACGCCGGCTGCAAGCGCCGTCGTTGTCGTCATGAAGAAATGATCTTCGGCGAGGCGGCTGGTGGTACCGTCGTCATAGATCATGCCGTCTTCGCGCAGCATGATGCCGTAGCGTGCCTTGCCGACGGGCAGCTTGGCAAAGCCGTTGCCGTAGATGCGGTCGAGGAAGGCGGCCGCGTCCTTGCCGAAGATCTCGATCTTGCCGAGCGTCGAGACGTCGCAAATGCCGGCATTCTTGCGGATGTTCAGCACCTCGCGATCCACACTTTCGCGCCAGGTCTTTTCGCCCTCGCGCGGAAACCAGGAGGAGCGATACCAGAGGCCGGTCTCAACGAAGGTCGCGCCATTCTTCTTCGCCCATTCATGCAAGGGGGATTTGCGCGCCGGCTGAAAATGCTTAGCCCGCGAACTACCCGTCAGCGCGCCGAAGGAGACCGGCGTGTAGAAAGGCCGGAACGTTGTGGTCCCGACTTTACCCGGCGAGACGCCACGGGCTTCCGCAAGGATGCCGATGGCATTGATATTGGAAAGCTTTCCTTGGTCGGTTGCCATACCATTGGTCGTGTAGCGTTTGGCAAGCTCGACATGGCCGTAGCCCTCGCGCACGGCAAGACCGAGATCTTTGAGATGGACGTCGTTCTGATAATCGACGAAGGCTTTACCCTTGGCGCCTTTGACGGACCAGAGTGGCGAGACTGAAGCCTGAACGTCTTCCTCGAGCGCAAAGGCCGGTACGACCTTGGCGAAGCCGATCTGCTCGAGTGCTTCTGCTGCCTTGCAGGCACCGTCGCCAAGGCAAGCCTCGGTTGAGGCAAAACCGGCAGCGGCGCCCGCTGTCTGCAAACCTTCCTGCCTTTCAGGCGCGAGGAAGGCCGCATGTCTGTCGGACCAGACGGGCTTTCCGCCGCGATGGCAGGCGAGGTGAATGATGGGGCTCCAGCCGCCGGACATCGCAAGAGCATCGGCATCGATCTCCTGCGTGCCTGACGCGCTCGCAATGCTGATCCTACGGACTTGCTTTGTGCCAAAAGCATCGGTGATGCATGCGCCGGTCAGCACTTGCGCCTTGCCGTTCCAGTGTTCGCTGCCATTGGCGCGAGTATCGACGATAGCTGCCACTTCGACGCCCGCAGCCTCGAGGTCCGCGGCAGTTCGGTAGCCGGAATTGTTGGTCGTGAAGACCACGGTGCGCTTGCCGGGAGCAACAGCCTGGCGATTCAGATAGCTGCGCATGGCGCCGGCCATCATGACGCCTGGAATGTCGTTGCCGCCGAACACGAGCGGTCGCTCCTCCGCCCCAGTCGCAAGAATTCCCTGCTTGGCGATGATGCGCCAGAGACGTTCGACCGGCTGGCGTGGATCAGGCGTTGCCATATGTTTTTGCACGCGCTCGACCGCGCCGAAGACATTGTCGTCGTACCAGCCGACGATGGTCGTGCGCGGTAGGCATTGCACGTTCGGCAGGCTTTCGAGCTCCGTCAGAATGTCGCTGAGGGCGGATTCGCGATCGGCAAGAAAGCTCCCGCCGAGAGCAAAGCCCTCGTCCGCAAGCAATACGCGCGCTCCGGCGCGTCCTGCCGTCAGCGCGGCCGCAAGTCCCGTCGGTCCCGCGCCGATGACGAGCAGGTCGCAATGCGCCCAGCATTTCTCGTAGGAATCGGGGTCAGGTTCGTAGGAAGCCTTGCCGAGACCGGCAGCCTTGCGGATCACTGGTTCGTAAACCTTCTCCCAGAAGGCGGCCGGCCACATGAATGTCTTGTAGTAAAAGCCGGCGCTCAGGAACGGCGAGAGCAGCCCGTTGACGGCGCCGACATCGAAGCCAAGCGAGGGCCAACGGTTCTGGCTGCGTGCGATCAGCCCGTCGTGAAGTTCGATCATCGTGGCGCGGGTGTTGGCCTCGGTGCGTCCACCCGTGCCGGTCGTGACGAGCGCATTGGGCTCGGCAGCACCGGCCGTCAGGATGCCGCGCGGCCGGTGATATTTGAAGCTGCGGCCGACGAGCTGGATGCCGTTGGCGAGGAGGGCGGAGGCAAGCGTATCGCCGGGATGACCGTTCAAATTCCGGCCGTCGAAACTGAAGGCAACGGTTCTGGTGCGGTCGATCCGGCCACCGGAGGAAAGGCGATAACTGCTCATGCGCCATCTCCAAGCTTGGCAAGTGCCGCATCGCTGACGGCATGGATCTTGTGGGTGACGGTGTCACGTTCGACGATCAGCCAGCGCCGGCAGCCGGAGGAATGATGCCAATATTCCTTGTGTTGCCCTTTCGGATTGTCGCGCAGATAGACATAGTCGTACCAGATATCCGAATTGGCATCTGCAGCCGGGCGCGCAAGGCTCGCATCACCCTTGATGGTAAACTCCTCCTTGGGGCGGATGCCGCAATGAGGGCAGGAAATCAGGCTGGCCATCTCGTCATGTCCTCAATGCAGGTTGGGCTGTGCACCCACGCCTTTTTCATCGATCTGATAGCCTCGCCGGAAACGGTCGAGGCGCAATTGCCGCGCCGTTTCATGCGGCTCGTTGCGGGCGATCAGATGGGCATAGCAGTAGCCGGAGGCCGGTGTGGCCTTGAAGCCGCCATAGCACCAGCCGGCGTTCAGATAGAGATTGTCGATATGGGTTCGGTCGATGATCGGTGAGCCGTCCATGCTCATGTCCATGACGCCGCCCCAGCTGCGCAGGTAGCGCACCCGGGTCAGCGACGGTATCAAGGCGACGCCGGCCTCGGCGACATGTTCGACAGTCGCGAGATTGCCGCGCTGGGCATAGGAATTGTAGCTATCGATATCGCCGCCGAAGACGAGGCCGCCTTTGTCCGATTGCGAGACGTAGAAATGTCCAGCCCCGAAGGTCACGACACAATCGATGAACGGCTTCAATCCCTCGGAAACGAAAGCCTGGAGCACATGGCTCTCGATCGGCAGGCGCAGACCCGCCATGTCGGCGACGACGGTGGAGTTGCCGGCCGCCGCAAGCGCCAGCTTGCCGCATCCGATGAAGCCTTTGGTGGTCTCGACGCCGGTCACACGGCCATTGTCTCTGCGTATGCCGGTCACCTCGCAGCCGGTAATGATGTCGACGCCGCGGCTGTCCGCGCCTCTGGCATAGCCCCATGCGACGGCATCATGTCGCACAGTGCCGCCGCGCGGCTGCAACAGGCCGCCCATGATGGGGAAGCGGGCATTGTCGAAATCGAGGAAGGGCAGCTTCTTGCGAACGGCCTCGCGATCAAGGAATTCCGCATCGACTCCGTGCAGGCGCATGGCGTTGCCGCGTCGCGTGTAGGCATCGCGCTGGGCATCGGAATGAAAGAGGTTCAGGACCCCGCGCTGCGAAACCATGGCATTGAAATTGAAATCCTGCTCCAGCCCTTCCCAAAGCTTCATCGAGAGCTCGTAGAAAGGGTTATTGCCCGGCAGCAGATAGTTCGAACGGATGATCGTGGTGTTGCGGCCGATGTTGCCCGAGCCGAGATAACCCTTCTCCAGAACGGCGACGTTGGTGATGCCGAAGGTCTTGGCGAGATAGTACGCCGTCGCCAGCCCGTGGCCGCCGCCACCGACGATGATGACGTCATAATGCTGCTTCGGTTGTGGCTGGCGCCAGGCGGGCGCCCAGCCGGTATTGCCGCGAAGGCCGTTGAGGAAAATGGAGAGAGCGGAATAGCGCATGGAGTCATCCGAGTGGAATTGCATCCATGATGGCAGAACGGCATTTACCGACTTGCCCATTCAGGACATATTTCGATAGAAAAGGGACATGTCAGCGATCGATGCCAAAAACGTCCAGAATATCGGCTTCATCCTGATCCCAGGATTTGCGCTGATGTCTTATGCTTCGGCAAGCGAGCCGCTTCGCGCCGCCAATTTGCTGGCCGGCCGCGAGATCTACCACTTGTCGACCTTCTCGCCGGATGGCATGCCCGTCTCATCGTCGGGTGGTGTGCCCGTCCCGGCAGCCCCGCTTCCCGCCCGTGGATCCGGGCTTGGAACGGTCTTCGTCTGCGCGGGCGGATCGCCGCGAGATTGGCATTATCCTGCGGTGCTGGCCTGTCTCAGGCAACTCGCGCGCGAAGGAGTGCGTATCGGCGGCATTTCCGGCGGTCCTTATCTGCTTGCCGCCGCCGGCCTTTTGGCCGACCGGGATTTCACCATCCACTGGGAGCACGCTCCGGCGCTGCTCGAGTCATTTCCCGCCTTGTCGCCGCGTCAGGCCCGTTTCGTCATCGATGGTAACCGCATCACCTGCGGCGGTGGCATCGCACCGCTCGATATGATGCATGTGCTGATCTCCGAGCGTATGGGACCGGATTTCGCCCGCCGGGTCAGCGATTGGTATCTGCATACGGAAGTCGGCGAGCCGACGGCCCCGCAGCGCGGCTCTCTTGCCGAGCGCTACGGCGTCCACCATCCCGGCCTGCTGAGCGTGCTGGAGAAGATGGAAGAGACGATCGAGATGCCGCTGGATCGCGCCAGCATGGCGCGGATTGCCGGCGTTACGCCGCGCCATCTCGATCGATTGTTTGCTGCGCATCTTGGCTCGACATTCCTCGACCAATATCGCCGCATCAGATTGGCGCACGCCCGACGGCTGCTTGAACAGAGCCCGCTGTCGATTTCCGAAATCGCGATCGCCACCGGCTTTTCCAGCGGCGCCCATTTCTCCAGGGCCTATCGCAACCTTTACGATATTGCTCCGAAGGAAACGCGCCGGGTGTAGTTTTCGTCTTAGTTGAGAAAATTTCACTGTGAGGATAGAGTGATGACAACGAAGAATAACCGTAAGGAACTGTAAATGAAAACCAAGCCGGGCAAAACAGCGAAAGAGGAGCATCCGAACAGCGGGCGGCCGGCTTTCTTGCAGGATCCGCACGCGGTGCGCGAGCCGAAGGAAAACAATCTCGAAATGGCGATCGGCCACGAGGTGCGCGCCTATCGCAAGAAACTTGGCATTACGGTCACGGACTTGGCGGCGGCAACCGGAATTTCTCTCGGGATGCTATCGAAGATCGAAAACGGCAATATCTCGCCATCCCTGACGACGTTGCAATCGCTTTCCCGTGCGCTGGGAGTGCCGCTCACGGCTTTCTTCCGGCGCTACGAGGAGCCGCACAATGCTGTCTTCGTCAAAGCGGGACAGGGTGTCGAGCTTGAGCGGCGCGGCACGCGTGCGGGCCATCAGTATAATGTGCTCGGCCATATCGACAATAATTCGAGCGGCGTCATCGTCGAACCTTATCTCATCACTCTGACGGCCGATTCCGACGTTTTCCCGACTTTCCAGCACGAGGGAATGGAGTTCCTTTATATGCTCGAAGGCGAAGTCATGTATCGCCACGGCGACCAGCTTTTCCCGATGCAGCCAGGCGACAGCCTCTTCTTCGATGCCGATGCGCCGCACGGACCGGAGGTTCTCGTGAAACTGCCGGCGAAGTATCTTTCGATCATCAGCTACCCGCAGCGCGGCAAGACCGACTGACTTGCCTTAAAAGAAAAAAATATTCTTTTGAGTTGAAAAGCCGCGATCAAACTGCTAGCCATTTTGCAGATGCGAAAATGGAGGGTTTGGGCATGTGCGGAATTGTCGGTCTCTTCTTGAAGGATAAGGCGCTGGAGCCAAAACTCGGAGCACTTTTGTCCTCCATGCTGGTCACGATGACCGATCGCGGACCTGATAGTGCAGGTATTGCGATCTACGGCAACGATAATGGCAACACGGCGAAAATAACCATTCAGTCTGCCGATCCGACAAAGGATTTCGACGGTCTCGAATATGAACTGCGGCGCTCGCTCGATGCGCCGGTGTCTGTGGCGGTCAAAAGCACCCACGCGGTCGTCACCCTTGCGAAGAACAGGCTTGACGAAGGCAGGGCGGCGATTGCGGCGCTGCGGCCCCATGTCCGGGTGATGAGCAGCGGCGACGCCATCGAAATCTACAAGGAGACGGGCCTGCCGAAGGATGTCATTTCCCGTTTCGGCGTTGCTGCCATGTCGGGAACCCATGGCATCGGGCACACCCGCATGGCAACGGAATCAGCCGTTACGACGCTCGGCGCCCATCCCTTCTCGACCGGATCCGATCAATGCCTGGTCCACAATGGGTCTCTATCGAACCACAATAATCTTCGTCGCGAACTCGTACGCGAAGGCATGACCTTCGAGACGCAGAACGATTCGGAAGTTGCTGCCGCCTATCTGACCGCCGAGATGGCCAGGGGTAAGGATCTCGGCGAGGCTTTGACCGGCGCACTCAGCGATCTCGACGGCTTCTTCACCTTCGTGGTCGGTACTAAGTCCGGCTTCGGCGTCGTTCGCGACCCCATCGCCTGCAAGCCGGCTGTCATGGCCGAAACCGATCAATATGTGGCCTTCGGCTCGGAATACCGGGCGCTCGTAAACCTGCCGGGCATCGAGAATGCCCGCATATGGGAGCCGGAGCCGGCGACCGTCTATTTCTGGGATCACGAAAAGGCCGCCTAGTTTTAGTCCTGGTGCAATCGAGAAAGTTCTTTCATGCCAGTTTTCGATCTATCCGTTACTTCGCTGCGCGAATTTAACAGCATGCTTCACAGCCTTACGGTCGGCGCCAATGATACCGCCTTCGAAGTCGTTAATCCTCGCGGCCATCATGCCGTCGCCGTCGGCATCGACACGCCCGTCACCGTCGATATCCGAGGATCGGTCGGCTATTATTGCGCCGGCATGAACGACGGCGGCACGGTCACGGTACACGGCTCCGCCGGACCGGGTGTCGCGGAGAATATGATGTCGGGCACCGTCGTCATCGAAGGCGACGCTAGCCAGTATGCGGGGGCAACCGGCCAGGGCGGCCTTCTGGTCATCAAGGGCAATGCGGCGTCCCGTTGCGGCATCTCGATGAAGGGCATCGATATCGTCGTTCACGGCAATATCGGCCATATGTCCGCCTTTATGGGGCAGTCCGGCCATCTGGTCGTACTCGGTGATGCTGGCGATGCGCTCGGCGACAGCCTTTACGAGGCCAAGCTTTTCGTTCGCGGTTCGGTGCAAAGCCTGGGCTCCGATTGCATCGAGAAAGAGATGCGGCCGGAGCATCTGCAAAAGCTTGCCGAGCTTCTCGAACGGGCGGGCGTCAGGGGCGTAAAGCCGGAGGAATTCAAGCGTTATGGATCGGCGCGCAAGCTTTACAACTTCAACATCGACAATGCCGACGCGTATTGAGGCGAAAGGGACACTATGAGCTATCACAACCCGCTTACGCCCCCGCGCAAGTCCGCAACCTTTGACGATCACACGCTGGCCGAAATCCGCCGCGCCGCAGCGACGGGGATTTACGATATCCGCGGTGCCGGCACCAAGCGCAAGGTGCCGCATTTCGACGATCTGCTATTCCTCGGTGCGTCGATTTCCCGCTATCCTCTCGAGGGCTATCGCGAGAAATGCGACACGACGGTCGTTCTCGGCAGTCGTTTCGCCAAGAAACCCATCACGCTCAAGACACCGATCACGATTGCCGGCATGAGCTTCGGCGCTTTGTCGGGCAACGCCAAGGAAGCACTCGGCCGCGGCGCCACGCTTGCGGGCACGTCCACCACGACGGGTGATGGCGGCATGACCAATGAGGAACGCGGCCATTCGCAGACGCTGGTCTATCAGTATCTTCCCTCGCGCTACGGCATGAACCCCAAGGATCTGCGCCGCGCTGACGCAATCGAAGTCGTCGTGGGGCAGGGCGCCAAGCCCGGCGGTGGCGGCATGCTGCTCGGCCAGAAGATCTCCGACCGCGTCGCCAACATGCGCAACCTGCCGAAAGGCATCGACCAGCGTTCGGCTTGCCGCCACCCCGATTGGACCGGGCCGGACGATCTCGAGATCAAGATCATGGAATTGCGAGAGATCACCGACTGGGAAAAGCCGATCTACGTCAAGGTCGGCGGTGCGCGTCCCTATTACGATACCGCCCTTGCTGTCAAAGCCGGCGCTGATGTCGTCGTCCTCGATGGCATGCAGGGCGGCACGGCCGCGACCCAGGATGTCTTTATCGAAAATGTCGGCATGCCGACCCTTGCGTGCATTCGTCCCGCCGTTCAGGCGCTGCAGGATCTTGGCATGCATCGTAAGGTGCAGCTGATCATCTCCGGTGGCATTCGCTCTGGCGCGGATGTGGCGAAGGCGCTTGCGCTCGGCGCGGATGCGGTTGCGATCGGCACGGCGGCACTGGTCGCCATCGGCGACAACGATCCGCGCTGGGAGGAAGAGTACCAGAAGCTCGGCACGACGGCTGGCGCTTATGACGACTGGCATGAGGGCAAAGACCCAGCCGGCATCACCACGCAGGATCCGGAGCTTTCAAAGCGGCTGGACCCGATCGTGGCAGGCCGACGTCTTGCCAACTATCTTAAGGTAATGACGCTGGAAGCGCAGACGATTGCGCGTGCCTGCGGCAAGAATCATCTGCATAATCTGGAGCCGGAGGACCTGTGCGCGCTGACGATGGAGGCCGCGGCCATGGCGCAAATCCCGCTTGCCGGCACCAACTGGTATCCGGGCAAGGGAGGCTACTAGCCATCTGACTTTTCCGACCGGGCCGAAGAGCCCGGCGGCTGCATGCATACATCGAAGTGTCTCGAAGAAATCCAAAGGGGAACGAGAATGACACTGGATCTTGCTGCTTTTGCGAAAGACAAAGGCATCAAATATTTCATGATCAGCTATACCGATCTTTTTTCCGGTCAGCGCGCCAAACTGGTGCCGGCCCAGGCTATTGCCGGGATGCAGGAAGACGGCGCAGGTTTTGCCGGTTTTGCCACCTGGCTCGACATGACGCCGGCTCATCCCGATCTGTTTGCCGTACCAGATGCATCATCCGTCATCCAGCTCCCATGGAAGAAGGATGTTGCATGGGTTGCGGCCGATTGCATGATGGAGGGCGAGTTGGTCGCCCAGGCGCCGCGCAACGTGCTGAAAAAGCTCGTCAAGCAGGCTGAAGCGGAAGGCAAGCGCGTCAAGACCGGCGTCGAAGCCGAATTCTTCCTGATCACCGCCGATGGTTCGAAGATCTCAGACGAATACGACACCGCGGAAAAGCCCTGCTACGATCAGCAGGCCGTCATGCGCCGCTATGACGTCATTGCCGAGATCTGCGATTATATGCTCGAACTCGGCTGGGGCGCCTATCAGAACGACCACGAGGATGCCAACGGCCAGTTTGAAATGAACTGGGAATTCGATGACGCCCTGAAGACCGCGGACAAGCACTCCTTCTTCAAATTCATGGTCAAATCGGTCGCCGAGAAACATGGCTTGCGCGCAACCTTCATGCCGAAGCCCTTCAAGGGTCTCACCGGCAATGGCTGCCACTGCCATATCTCGGTGTGGAGCAACGATGGCAGGACCAACGTCTTTGCCGACAGGGAAGCGGAATTCGGCCTATCGGCGGAAGGCCGGCACTTCCTCGGCGGCATCATGAAACACGCTTCGTCGCTGGCGGCGATCACCAATCCGACGGTCAATTCCTACAAGCGCATCAATGCGCCGCGCACAACGTCGGGCGCCACCTGGTCTCCCAACACCGTGACATGGACCGGTAACAACCGTACCCATATGGTGCGCGTGCCGGGACCCGGCCGCTTCGAGCTGCGCCTGCCTGATGGTGCGGTCAATCCCTATCTGCTTCAGGCGATCATCATCGCTGCCGGCCTCGACGGCTTGCGCAATAGGGCCGATCCCGGCCCGCATCACGATATCGACATGTATGCAGAGGGGCATCTGGTGAAGAACGCCCCCCGCCTGCCGCTCAACCTGCTCGACGCACTGCGGGCCTATGACGAGGACGAGGGTCTGAAGGAGGCAATCGGCTCGGAATTCTCTGCCGCCTATCTGAAGCTCAAGCATCAGGAATGGAACGCCTACTGCTCGCACTTCACGCAGTGGGAACGCGACAGCACGCTCGATATCTGAGCGCCGAGCGGAGGGTTTCCCGAATGAGCAGGCGCGCCGGAGTTCCAAGCTCCGGCGCAGCAGCTGGGTATCGCCCGTTGATGGCGGAGGAAGATCATCATGAAGAACTATGTACTGACTGTATCCTGTAAATCGACCCGCGGCATTGTTGCCGCGATCACCGGCTATCTCGCCGAACAGGGCTGCAACATCGTCGACTCCAGCCAGTTCGACGATCTCGATACCGGCATGTTCTTCATGCGCGTCTCCTTCATTTCTGAAGAGGGCGTCGGCGAGGCGGCGCTGGTCGAGGGCTTCAAGCCGATCGCCGAGAAGTTTGCCATGGTTGCCGACATTCATGACAGCAAGAAGCGCATGAAGGTGCTGCTGATGGTCTCGCGCTTCGGCCATTGCCTCAACGACCTGCTCTATCGCTGGAAGATCGGCGCGCTGCCGATCGACATCGTCGGCGTCATTTCCAACCATTTCGAATATCAGAAGGTCGTGGTCAATCACGACATCCCCTTCCACCATATTCCGGTGACCAAGGCCAACAAGCCCGAGGCGGAAGCCCGGATCATGGATGTGGTCGAGCAGACCGGCACGGAGCTGATCGTGCTCGCCCGCTACATGCAGATCCTGTCGGACTCCATGTGTCAGAAGATGTCGGGGCGCATCATCAACATCCACCATTCCTTCCTGCCGTCCTTCAAGGGCGCCAATCCGTACAAGCAGGCCTATGAGCGCGGCGTGAAGCTGATCGGGGCGACGGCGCATTACGTCACTGCCGATCTCGACGAGGGCCCGATCATCGAACAGGATACGGCGCGCATCACGCATGCGCAGTCGGCCGATGATTACGTCTCGATCGGCCGTGACGTCGAGAGCCAGGTCCTGGCGCGCGCCATCCATGCGCATATCCACTTCCGCACCTTCCTCAACGGCAACCGCACCGTTGTCTTCCCGGCAAGCCCGGGAAGCTACGCATCCGAGCGCATGGGCTGAGCTATGACGCTTGCAACAGTGATCGATGGCAAGGTTGCAGCCGCTTCGGTAATCGGGGCGGTGAAGAGTGCGGCCGCAGGGCTTGAGGCGGAGACCGGTGTGAAGACCGGACTTGCGGTCGTCATCGTTGGCGACGATCCGGCCAGCCACGCCTATGTGAACTCCAAGAGCAAGATGGCCAAGGAGTGCGGTTTCAACTCAGTCCAGCACACGCTGCCGGCCGAGACCACGCAGGAGGCGCTTGCTGACCTGGTCCAGTCCCTCAACGAAGATCCGTCCATCCACGGCATTCTGGTGCAGCTGCCGCTGCCGAAGCACCTGGATTCCGATGCGATCATCCAGTCGATCCGGCCGGACAAGGATGTCGACGGGCTGCATGTCGTCAATGCCGGCAAGCTGGCAACCGGCGACCTTGCAACTGGGCTGATCTCCTGCACGCCGGCTGGCGCCATGCTGCTGGTGCGCTCGATCCATGGCGAGGACCTGTCGGGCCTCAACGCCGCCGTCATCGGCCGCTCCAACCTGTTCGGCAAGCCGATGGCGCAATTGCTGCTCAATGCCAATGCGACTGTCACGACGGCGCATTCGCGCACGAAGGATCTCGCATCCGTCGCAAGAGGTGCGGATATTCTGGTGGCGGCCGTCGGCCGGCCGGAGATGGTCAAGGCCGATTGGATCAAGCCGGGCGCGACGGTCATCGACGTCGGCATCAATCGTATTGATGCACCCGAGCGCGGCGAGGGCAAGAGCCGGTTGGTCGGCGATGTCGCCTTTGCACAGGCGTCCGAAGTCGCCAAGGCCATCACGCCGGTTCCGGGTGGTGTCGGACCGATGACGATCGCCATGCTGATGGCCAATACCGTCATTGCAGCTCATCGCGCAGCCAACAGAAAGCCGCCGAAGTTTTGAAGAAAATGCCCTCCGAGTGATGACAAAAAACCATTCGGATCGGCTTGCCAAGGCATGAAAGACGACTATAGTCAGGAAATAAATATTCCATACAAGAAAATGAGGGAACGAAATGGCATTATCATGGCGTTTCTCCGCCTTGGCGGACCGGCACCGTGCTCTCGGATCGAAACTCGAAGACTGGAGCGGTATGGGAACCGCCTGGACCTACGAGAAGGGCATGTCGGACGAACATGTCGCGATCCGTACCAAGGCCGGGCTAATGGACGTTTCCGGCCTCAAAAAGGTGCATCTGGTCGGCCCGCACGCCATCGCCGTGCTCGACTATATCACCACCCGCGACATGTCGAAGATCTATCCCGGCCGCTCGGTCTATGCCGCGATGCTGAATGATCGCGGCTATTTCACCGACGACTGCATCGTCTATCGCACCGGACCGAATTCCTGGATGCTGGTGCACGGCTCGGGCTCCGGCCACGAGGAACTCGTCAAGCAGGCTGCCGGCCGCAACTGCGCTGTCCTCTTCGACGACGATCTGCACGACCTCTCGCTGCAGGGTCCGATCGCGGTTGACTATCTCGCCAAATATGTGCCCGGGATCCGCGACCTCAAATATTTCCATCATATGCAGACGACGCTGTTCGGCGCTCCTGTAATGATCTCGCGCACCGGCTATACCGGCGAGCGCGGCTATGAAATCTTCGTGCGTGGCCAGGATGCGCCGATGGTCTGGGATCGCATCGTCGCGGAAGGCAAAGAGATGGGGATCATTCCCTGCTGCTTCAGCGTCCTCGATATGCTGCGCGTCGAAAGCTATCTGCTCTTCTACCCCTATGATAACTCGCAGATGTATCCTTTCGCCGATCAGCCTCCCGGTGACAGCCTCTGGGAACTCGGCCTCGACTTTACCGTCAGCCCCGGCAAGACCGGCTTCAGGGGTGCCGAGGAACATGCCCGCCTCAAGGGCAAGGAGCGCTTCAAGATTTTCGGCATGCTGATCGATGCCGATGGCCCGGCCGATCTCGGCGACGAAGTCTTTGCCGATGGCAGACGAGTCGGCGTCATTACCTGCCCGTGCTATTCTGCGCTCACCAAGAAATCGATGGCCATCGCCCGTCTCGATGTCGACAAGGCGGTGCAGGGCACCAAGCTCGAGGTGCGTGGCAAGAGCCTGAAGGCAAGCGCCATCGCCCATACCCTGCCATTCGACGATCCGGAAAAGAAGAAGAGGACGGCCATCGGCTAAGGAGGCGCTCATGCTTGTCGAAGGCATCAAGAGCCGGCCGGTTTACCATGGTCTCGCAATCCAGCCGCATGCTCGCCGGCACCTCTTCGTTCTCGAAGGGGAGGGCGCTCATGCTCTTCTCGATCACAGGCCCGCGCTCGACGACACGATCCTGTCGCGTAGCGAAATCCTCTATGTCGCGCGCGGCTCGCAGGGCAAGGGCCATGACGAGACCCTGCGTAGCCTCGGCGCCGACATGTTCTTCACGGCGCCGACCATCGCAACGCTGCTCTTTCGTCTGAAAGGGTCGCTTTCGACGGCCCATATGGGGACGCGGCTTTATATCGCCGGCACGGAAGGCTTCATCGGCCAGGCGATGATGGTGGCGCTCGATTACGGCATGGACCATGCCTCGATCATCTCGGAGCATCGCGGTTCGCTGGCGCGCCGAGTCCAATGCGTCCACTGCAAGGGCATCACCGAGGACGTCACCCACAGTCCGTTCAGCTGCAGCCATTGCGGGCTTCCGCTTCTGGTGCGCGATCATTATTCGCGTCGCCTCGGTGCCTTCCAAGGCGTCAACATCGACGCCGAAGAGCCCGGCAGTGCGCCCGATCCCGAGGAGTTGTTCCTATGAGCGGTGGTACGGAAATCCCAGTCCGCGTTGCGAAGGTCACTCCCATTGCCGAGCGCATCAAACGGTTTCGTTTCGAGCGCCTCGACGGCAAGCCCATGCCATATTTCTCCGGCGGCGCCCATGTGATCGTCTCGATGAACGACGAAGGGCACATGAGGCGCAATGCCTATTCGCTGATGTCGCCGCCGCATGATTGTTCGGCCTATGAGATCAGCGTGCTGCGCGTCGAGGATTCGCGTGGCGGTTCGGCCTTCATGCATGAGAAGGTGAGGGAGGGCGACCAACTCAAAGTCAGCTATCCTGTCAATCTTTTTCAGCCGGATTGGCGCGGCCGCAAGCACCTCCTCATCGCCGGCGGCATCGGCATCACGCCCTTCATCGCGATGATGCAGCAGTTTTCGCGCGAGGGGGTCAATTTCGAGCTGCATTATGCCGTGCGTTCGCTGGATCGCGGAGCCTATTGCCGCGAGCTTGTCGAACAATATGGCTCGCAGCGCGTGAAGATCTATTGCGATGCAGACCGCAATTTCATCCCCGTCGCCCGTCTCCTCGAAAGCCAGCCGCTCGGCACGCATCTCTATGTCTGCGGCCCCTCAGGCATGATCGACGGCGTGCTGAGAACGGGTATCGAGGCCGGCTGGCCAGAGCAGAACCTGCACTCCGAGCGCTTCCTGTCCTCGCAGCCCGGCAAGCCTTTCTCGATCGAGCTGACGCGCTCCGGCAAAACTGTTCACGTCGGCCATCATGAGAGCATGCTGGAGGCGATCGAGGCAGCTGGCGTCGACGCGCCTTTCCTCTGTCGAGGCGGCGCCTGCGGGCAATGCGAGACCGGTGTTGCCGTCTGCGACGGCAAGCTTCTGCACCAAGACGTTTATCTGACCGAACAAGAAAAGGCTTCCGGCCGAAAGGTGATGATCTGCGTTTCCCGTTTCGAGGGAAGCGCACTGCATCTCGACCTTTAGGCATCGGGCCGATACCCAGGAGAACGGACATGGCAATCGCCTTCAAGCAGGAAACGTTCCGGGACGATTTCAGCTATCGCAACAGTCCGGAAAACATCCGGCGCTTTCCGTTCCCGTTCGATCGCGACGAGTACATGTACTCGGTCAACATGGAACCGCATGTGACGGGGCAGAAGAACACGATCTACGAAAGCCTGATCGATGTCGACGAACACTACGTCGCTGAAATGCATGACAGGGCGCTGGTGCTGAAGGAAGATCCGCTGCGCTATCAGGCGCTGCCGCATATGATGTCGGCCCAGTGGGATACGTTGGAACTGCTGATGGAGGAGCAGGCCGCCGGCTATCCCGAGCACTTCACGCTCACCAAGAACGGTGATCAGTGGCGCTGGATCAACCGGCCGCTCGGCATCGACGACACCTTTACCTTCGGTGATGCGTCGACATTGCCTTACGAACCCTTCGAGTACATCACCCGCCAGGCGCAGGGCGATTTCTGTATCGTCGACCAGCGCGACAGCAATCTCTGGATGGATGCCGGCATGGTGACGACCCAGGCCGACTGGTCGCTCGATTTCGACATCGGCATGAATTTCATGGAGTGGCATGGGCCGGTACCGCTCGCCCACCAGATCGGCGTCTTCGACCGTGCCTTGAAATTCCTTTTGAACCTGCAGCAGGGCAAGCCGACACGCCGGTTCAACTGGACGATGACGATCAATCCTCGTCTCGATACCAGCCCGGAAAACTATCCGAAGTGGGGTCCGGACCGCACCACGGTGACGCCGGACAATGTGGGCGAGAAGGTGCATCTGCGCGTCGAACTGCAGAGCCTCTGGCGCCTGCCGCGCTCGAACGCCATTCTCTTCGTCATCCGCTGTTACCTGATGAACATGAACGAGCTCGTGACCGTGCCGAAATGGGCGCGTCGCTTCCCGCGCGTGCTGCGCACCCTGCCGCCGGAGCTCATCGACTACAAGGGCCTCACCCGCTTCCGCGAGATGACGATCGACTGGCTTTCGAAATATGACGACGGGGCGCCGACCAGCGCCGGCACTTTCCCGGATTGATCCCGACCGCCGGGCCGAACGACCGCATGCGATAAAAATTCGATACAATCGAGAAGGGGAATGCTTCATGACAAGAGTTGCCGTTATCGGTGCCGGACCTTCGGGGCTTGCCCAGTTGCGGGCCTTCCAATCGGCAGCGCAGAAGGGTGCCGAGATTCCGGAAATCGTCTGCTACGAAAAGCAGTCCGACTGGGGTGGGCTGTGGAATTACACATGGCGCACCGGCCTCGACGAATATGGCGAGCCCGTCCACGGCAGCATGTATCGATACCTCTGGTCGAACGGCCCCAAGGAATGCCTGGAATTTGCTGACTATTCTTTCGAAGAGCATTTTGGCAAGCCGATCGCCTCCTATCCGCCGCGCGCCGTACTCTGGGATTATATCAAGGGCCGTGTCGAGAAAGCCGACGTGCGCAAATGGGTGCGTTTCAGCACCCCCGTGCGCATGGTGCGCTTTGACGAGGAAACGAAGAAGTTCACCGTGACGGCGCATGATCGCGCCCAGGACCGGATGTATGACGAGGAGTTCGATTACGTCGTGGTCGCTAGCGGCCACTTCTCGACGCCGAATGTTCCCTATTTCGAAGGCGTGAAGACCTTCAACGGCCGCGTATTGCATGCGCATGACTTCCGCGATGCGGTGGAATTCAAGGGCAAAGACGTGTTGCTCGTGGGCCGCAGCTATTCAGCCGAAGATATCGGTTCGCAATGCTGGAAATACGGCGCGAAATCGGTCACGACGAGCTATCGTTCCAAGCCGATGGGCTTCAAATGGCCCGGGAATTTCGAGGAGCGGCCGCTGCTGACGCGGCTCGAGAACAAGACGGCCCACTTCCTCGACGGCTCTTCCAAGGAGGTCGACGCACTGATCCTCTGCACCGGCTATCACCATCATTTTCCGTTCCTGCCGGATGAGTTGCGGCTGAAGACGGCCAACCGCCTCTGGGCCGATCATCTCTACAAGGGCGTGATCTTCGACAAGAATCCGCAGCTGTTCTACATCGGCATGCAGGATCAGTTCTACACCTTCAACATGTTCGACGTGCAGGCCTGGTGGGCGCGCGATGTCATGTTGGGCCGCATCAAGTTGCCGCCGGAAGACGAGCTGCAGGCGAATTTCGACAAGTGGCGTGCGCGTGAGGAAACGCTCGAGGATGCCGAGCAGATGATCTGGTACCAGGGCGACTATGTGAAGGAATTGCTCGCCGAGACCGATTATCCGAGCTTCGATATCGAAGGCACGAACAAGACTTTCATGGAATGGGAGCACCACAAGGCGGAGAATATCATGGGCTTCCGCGACCACGCCTATCGCTCGTTGATGACCGGCAATATGTCGCCGAAACACCATACGCCCTGGGTCGATGCGCTCGACGACTCGATGGAAGAATATCTGCGCAACTGATGCGCCCGGCACATTTCCGCGTAAACCGGCAGGGGAGGCTGAAGCCGATCCCTGCCGGCCTGTTTGAGTTGAGATGAAGCAATTTGATCAGCAACTTTTCCTTCGGGTACGGCCTTCATGGATTTTCAAACCAGCGTCCTTGGACGCATGAGCGGCTTCCTTTATCGTTGCCGTGCTGACGAGAACTACACGATGCTTGACATGACCGACGGCATCGAACGCATCTTCGGCTATCCCGTCGACGAGATCGTCGGCAACCGCGCGCGGACCTTCACCTCCATCATGTACGAGGAGGATGTTCCACTCATGGACGAGGTCGTCGGCAGGGCGTTGGAGAGCCGCACGGACTGGACGATGGAATATCGGATCCGTCACCGCGACGGCCATCTCGTCTGGGTGACGGAGACAGGCGGCGGCGTCTGGGACGAGGCCGGGGAGCTGCTCTATCTCGAGGGCAGCATCATCAACATCGAGTCGCTCTATCAGCGTATCGACGAGCAAACCTCGGGCATGCGGGTCACAGCTTCCAAGACCAACGAGATCCTGCAGTCGCTGCGCTACCTGAAGCTCCTTGCGGTCAATGCCGGCATCGAGGCCGCAAGAGCCGGAACGGCAGGGTCCGGTTTTGCGGTCTTGGCCGCGGAAATGCGCTCGCTTGCAAACTCTTCAGAAGAAGCCGCGCGCGCGATCTCGAACGCGCAGAGGAAGACAGACTAGGAGCGTGGCCGCGTCTTCTGCGGGTCGTAGTGGGAAAGCGGCACGATCGTAGCCGGCAACCGCTTCTGGTGGCCATCGAGCTTGCCGATTTCGACCTTGGTGCCTACCGCCGCATGCGTGACGTCGACACGGGCAAGTGCGATCGTCTTGCCGAGGATCGGCGAGCGTGTCGCGCTGGTGACGACGCCGATCTGGGCACGGCCGATATGGATGCAATCGCCGTGGCCGACCGCCTCATTGGCTTCTACATCGAGCCCCACCATCAGGTGGCGCGGATTTTCCTTTCGCCTGATCAGCGCCTCGCGGCCGATGAAATCATCCTGCTTGGATTTCAACGGCACGCTGAAGCCGATACCGGCCTCGAAGGGATCGGTCTGATCGTCGAATTCATCATGGGCAAAGATCAAGCCTGCCTCGATGCGCACCATGTCGAGCGCCTCCAGACCCATGGGCCTCAGCCCAAATGGCTCGCCGGCTTTCCAGACGGCATCGAAGACGGCCGAAGCATCCTTCGGGTGGCAGAAGATCTCGTAGCCGAGCTCGCCGGTATAGCCGGTGCGTGAGACAACGACCGGCGCGCCTTCGAAGTGGCCGATACGGCCCACCGCGAAACGAAACCACTCGAGTTCGCCGATCGTCGGCTGGCGCGGCGCCGTCCAGATGATCTCCTTCAGGATGTCGCGGCTCTTCGGGCCTTGCAGCGCGATGTTGTGCATCTGGTCCGTGGAGGAGCGGACCCAGGCCTTGAAACCTTTCTTCTCCGCCTGTTCGCGCAGCCAGATGCCGCTATAGTCATCGCCGCCGATCCAGCGGAAATTCTTGTCACCGAGACGAAACAGCGTGCCGTCGTCGATCATGCCGCCATGTTCGTAGCACATGGCGGAATAGACGACCTGGCCGGTCGAAAGCTTGCGGACATCGCGGGTCAGGCAATATTGCAGCAACTCTTCCGCGTCCGGTCCGGTCACCTCGAACTTGCGCAGCGGCGAGAGGTCGATGACGACGGCGCGTTCGCGGCAGGCCCAATATTCCTCGATCGGTCCTTCGGAGGAGAAGCGGTTCGGCAGCCAGAAGCCGCGATATTCTGTGTAATCCCGCGTCAAGGCTGAAAGGCGAGAATGGAATGCGGTTTCCCGCGTCAGTTCGGGGTCAGCGTCAGGGGTCATGCGATAGGCCACCGCTCGTGTGAATTTCTCTTTGCCGGAAAAGGTGCGGACATGAATGTCGGTCGGATCCCAGCCGTTGGCCGCGTCGATATCGTCGGGGCAGGAGGAGGAGACGCAAACAAGATCGGTCAGCGCGCGCATCAGCACATAATCGCCCGGCCGCGACCAGGGTTCGTCGAGATAAAGCTGATTATTGTGATCGACGTTGGTGTTGTAGAAGTAGTTGAGTGCCTCCCAGCCTTTGCGGCCGGGAATGCCGTAAGGAGCGAGTACCGCATTGAAGTTGTCGGTGCAGTTCACATGGCCGGGATAGCCAATATCATCGTAATAGCGTGAATTGCAGGCCGTGGCGAAGGCGTCGTGCCGGCCGACCGTATCCTGGACGATTTCCACCAGCGGTTCGAAATCCCGGTCGAAAGCTTTCGATGGCAGACCAGGAGTTGGATAGCTGCGGCCGAGCAGGGTGCGCGTGACGGTGGAGTCGAGCGCAAGATCAAGCCCCTTGTCCACCTTGCGGGCAGAAAAGGCCTGGAAGTCCGTGCACTGCCGCCCGTAAACGTCGATGATCTGGATGAATTCTCCGGCGCGAACGAAATAGGCCGAGGCGGTTGCCGCTCTGATGCGGATATCCTCTATGGGGTCGGCCAAGGGTTCGGGCAGGGCAGAGGTGTAGTCCTGCAGGATCGTGGTGCGCCGGATCCTGATTTCCAACGGCGTTGCGGTGTCCTGCGCCTCGGGCGACATGGGCGCGCCCGGAGCGCAGACGATCAGCAGACCTTTCAGAGCAATGGTAAATTCTGCCGTGCTGCCCGGTGGCGAAGCCTGGCCGAAGACACGCAGCGCCCCTGCGGAGGCGAGATCGGCGCCGCGCCGCTGCAATGCCGCACGCACGCGCGAAGCGCTTTCCTCCTTGGAGGACAGGATGGATTTCAATCCTTCGGCGGCGCAGGTGAAGGCGGTGCCCAATCCGGCGGACTGAAAACGGCCCTTCTCGTCGAGGAAGGAGAGCTCGCATACCTGACCGCCCTCGCAGTCGCTCAGCGTCGCACGGTCGCCCGGCTCCACACGCACGACCAGCGTTCCGCCCCCCTTGCAACGATAGCGTTCCGTGTCGTGTGGTAGCGTCGGAATGCCTGGATAACGAACAGTACTTACCGAAATGGGCCGTATTCCGGCGATCGGCGGATGGAGATCTCGCATGTAGCCCTCTCGGGAAAATGATGTGCCTCACCACACCGGAATCATGCTGACAAAATGCCGCCGGAAAGTAAAGTGATGTTGACTAAAAAGAAAATATCTTCACTATGCATAAAGGTCTTGCCTCTGGAAATCCGCGCACAGACGCGGCTCTCGAAAACCTCCAGCAAGCCCGCAATGCCATGGGAGGCACGTTCAGGGAGACGTACGAGAGATACGTCCGGAACAAAGATGGGGAATATCACCGATGACGGATATTGTGGACGCCGGCGTTTCTGCTGGCACCGAGGGTAAACTTATACGCGCGCTCGACTGGAAGGGCGCGTTCTGGGTGGCTGCAGGTGTGCCGCCGCTCGTTCTTTTCTCCATCGGCGGCATCGCCGGCACGACGGGCAAACTCGCCTTCGTCGTCTGGATCATTTCGATGATCATGGGGTTCCTGCAATCCTTTACCTATGCGGAAATTGCCGGCATGTTCGGCAACAAGTCGGGCGGCGCCTCGGTTTATGGTGCGACGGCCTGGCTGCGTTACTCGAAATTCATCGCTCCGCTTTCGGTGTGGTGCAACTGGTTTGCCTGGTCGCCGGTCCTGTCGCTCGGCTGCGCCATTGCAGCCGGCTATATTCTCAATGCCTTTTTCCCGATCCCGGCGGCGGATTCGCAAGCTGTTCTCAGCTGGATCAGTGCGCATGCGACGTCTATCACCGCCGATAGCCCGAGGGTCGCAGAATATATCGCTGCGCATGCCGGCACCTCTCCGCAAGATGCGGTAAAAGCGCTTCTGAGCGCTGATGGCGTTGCGGCATTCACGCCTGCCATTCGCAACTGGTCGCTCGTCAGCTTCAACATTCCCTTCCTTGCCACGGCCAACATCAATGCCACCTTCTTCATCGGCGGCATCCTGATGCTGGTCATATTCGCGATCCAGCATCGCGGTATCTCCGAGACGGCAAGCGTGCAGAAGTGGCTGGCGATCATCGTCCTCGTGCCGTTGCTCATCATCGGTATCTATCCGATCGTCAGCGGCCAGATCGCCTCCAGCAACGTCACCGGCTTGCTGCCGCCGACCGCCGCCTATGCCGGCACGGACGGGACATGGAGCAATGGTGGCTGGACGCTTTTCCTCGGCGGTCTATATATTGCAGCCTGGTCGACCTACGGGTTCGAAACGGCCGTTTGCTATACGCGGGAACTGAAGAACCCGAAGACGGACACCTTCAAGGCCATCTTCTATTCCGGTCTTGCCTGCTGCATCTTCTTCTTCCTCGTGCCGTTCGCCTTCCAGGGCGTGCTCGGTCATGCAGGCATGCTGGCGCCCGGTATCGTCGACGGCACCGGCGTTGCCGAAGCGCTCGGCGGCCTGATCGGCGCCGGCCGCGTCGTCACCCAGCTCCTTGTCATCCTGATGATCATGGCGCTCTTTTTGGCCATCATGACAGCCATGGCCGGCTCGTCCCGCACGCTCTATCAGGGCTCGAAGGACGGCTGGCTGCCGAAGTATCTCGACCATGTGAACGAGCATGGCGCACCGACCAGGGCGATGTGGACGGATTTTGCCTTCAACCTCTCGCTTCTCGCTATTGCGTCCGACACCAGCGGCTACTTCTTCGTGCTCGCCGTCTCCAACGTCGGATACATCATCTTCAACTTCCTCAATCTTAACTCCGGTTGGATCCACCGCATGGATTCCGGCCATGTAGAGCGCCCGTGGAAGGCACCTTCCTGGCTGATCGGCCTCAACACCGTTCTCGCTTTCGTCAATGCGCTCTTCCTCGGTGCCGGCGCCAAGGTCTGGGGCTATGCGAACGCACTCTGGATAGGCTTTGCTTTTGCCGCATTGATCCTGCCGGTTTTCGCCTACAGGCACTATGTCCGTGACGGCGGCAAGTTTCCGGCCGGCGCCATGGACGATCTGGGTCTTGTCGGCCAAGATCTGGGCGTGAAGAAAGCAGGAATTCTGCCGTACCTGGCCTTGGTCGGCGGCCTAGCCATCGTACTGATTGCCAATTGGGCCTTCCAGTTGCCGGCTTAGAAAAAGACGGATGAAATTAGCTGTCCCCGCTGTGGCGAGCCACGGCGGGGCGACTCTTAGGAGATCTTAGAAGCGGCGGCGACTCCGCCCCCAAAGTTAGAGCTAAATGGAAAGTGTCGAGTCTCGATAATATTTGCTGGCGCAACACCTCAGCCCGTCGCCTGGGATGGCAAAATCGACTGCGACGAGCGATCACCGCCATTCAAGCGCGAAATTCATCGTTGTCGTCGGAGGTTCGTTCGATTCAGCTGAATGACAGTTCCTCCGTCCAAATGCTTACTATCAGCTGCCCCGACAGCATTGGCATTTGAGCGGCCTATCTGGACCATTTCCTCTCCAGCCATATCACGCCGGCTCGCCAGCATTCGGATCCTAGCGCGTGAGCCGAAGTTTAACCATTGTTCCCACTTGTTTTCAGTTCAACCCTGTTGCCGCTGAGAACGACGATCTTGTCAGCCACTGACATTTTCTCGACGTCATCGCGGGTAACGTAGATCATTGCTGTTCCACGTCCGGTATGGAATTCGCATCAACTCGATGCGCTTGTATTTCCATCGCGAAGAACGGTTGTGGATAGCTCCACTCGATTTTGATTTTACCACTCACCGCGCATCGAATCTGCGCGACATGGCGGCGCGAGCTCTTAAATCCCTGATCCGTCGAGCTGCTGGGCGTCGCCGCCTTCCCAAGGCGAGGGCATCGAGGTGCGATTGGGATTGGCCGAAGGCATCGGCATCCAGCACTTCAATTCCGGCTCGGCATATTCGATGATGTGGCCGGGCGAGGAATCGGAGGCGCGCCAGCCTTCTGTACCGAACTGATCGCCATGCGACCAATATGCGAGATCAACTTCTGCCGGCCCCTGTTCGGACGGGCGGATCGTGACAAGGATCCGACTGCCGTCTTTCGGCGCGCTTGCCATGTGACGCCAGCGGTCTGGTTCTTCCATCGCTTTTCCTCCTGCCTTGCTGCAGGTTGCGAGTGTCGCCTTGTCATCGAAAAGGGTCAACTCAAACTTTGAACAACCCATCCGCTATCAATTGGCTTTTCGATCGAGAGATCACTCGGAATCTCCTCAACATCGGCGGAACGCCGCTACTGATGTGGCTCATAGCTCCGCCGAAGAGAGCGGGGCGCAAACTATCAACAGGCAATTTAACCCCAGGCTAGTCCCCGTTCAGTCCCTGCACCCCTCGAAACGTTTAGCGGCAAGCAGGCGACGTCCGGCGCAGGGCGGGCGCTCGAAGAGCCGTGTGAGGTGGATGGCTATCTTCCACTTTGGTCAAAACTGCCGGTGAGACGTCCGCGTGCCACAGTGTCTTCCCGCATCCGGTGCAGGTTCTGAACAGACGAAAGAGAACAGCCTTCGCGGGCACCGCCAAACTAGGCTGATGGAACGGTCTCGGGCAGAAAATCACACTTTTTGACGAACTGGCGTCGACAGAGCCGAGCCCCCGGATTTATGCTGACAAATCAAAACGATGCGCACCGTGAATCTCGCAGCAAAAACAGTGTTGAGAATTTGCGCTATGGACACAACAAAAGTGCAGGATCAGGATGCGCGAAACAGATTTCGTCAGCGGCTTTGCCAAGGGATTGAAAGTCATCGAAGCCTTCGGCGAGACGCGGCAGCGCCTGACGATTGCCGAAGCGTCGAAGCTGACCGGGCTCGACCGTGCCACCGTGCGCCGTTCGCTGCTGACGCTTTCTGAGCTAGGCTATGCCGTCTATGACGGGAAGTTCTTCACGCTGACGCCGAAGATCCTCAGGCTCGGTCATGCCTATCTTGCCGCGACGCCGCTGCCGATCATCATCCAGCCGCACCTCGATCAGCTTGCGGAGCGCGCCGGGCAGAATGCTTCGGCTTCCGTGCTCGACGGGACGGAAGTCGTCTATATCGCGCGGGCCTCCCAGCGCCGGGTCATGTCGATCAATCTGACGCCGGGGAGCCGCCTTCCGGCCTTTTGCGCCTCGATGGGCCGCGTCCTGCTCGCCGCCTTGCCGGAAAGTGAGGCGCGTTTGGTGCTTGGGCGGACCGACCTCAAGGCGAATACGCCGAATACCAAGACCGATCCCGAGGAGCTGATGGCCGAATTCCGCCGGGTGAGGGAGCAGGGCTATGCCGTCATCAATCAGGAGCTGGAAATCGGCCTCTGCTCGATAGCGGTGCCGGTGGAAAACGACCGCGGGCAGACCGTGGCGGCAATCAATATCGGCGCACCGGCCGCCTATGTCGCCGCTTCCGACATGGTGGAGCGGTTCCTGCCGCTGCTGAAGGAGACGCAAAAGGCGCTGCGGCTGGTGCTGCCTTAAGCTTCACGGCTCTCGGGGCCATCCTCGTCCTTCGAGGCTCCGCCTTCGGCTACGCACCTCACGATGAGGATTGAGCATGCCCGGTGATCGATATGCTTTGCAGCCTTTTTAGCGAAGCGAAAAGATCAGCCCTCATTGTGAGGAGGCCCAAAGGGTCGTCTCGAACCACGAGGGCGGGTGGTTGCCTGATTTTTCCGCTCAGATTGCTGTGCTTACAAGCCCAGCCTCTCCCGCTCCTCGATGCGCCAGGCGCGGGGCGTCTGGCCGGTCTGCTTCATGAAGAAGCGGGAGAAATAGGCCGGGTCGGCGAAACCGAGGCGATAGCTGATTTCCTGGACGGTCGCGAAGGTGAAGACCAGTTCGCGCTTGGCCTCATCGAGCAGCTTGCGGGTGATCAACTCGTGTGCGCCGTGCCCGGTCCGGCCGCGCACGATGCGGCTGAGATGCGCCGGCGAGATGCCGAGGCTTTCGGCATAGAAGGCGGCCGGCTTGTGCGAGCGGAAGTGGCGCTGGATGAGGCCCTGCAGCATCTCCATCCGGCGCTCGCCGTCATCGTCCGGGCCAGATCCTTCGTCAGCCTTCTGAGCGATGCGCGCCGTCAGCAACAAGGCCGAGGTCAGATAGGCCTCGAGCAAATCGTTGCGGCCATTGCGGTGGCTGGCAAACTCTTCACCCAGGCGCTTTAGCGTGCTGGCGACATGCGCAGCGTCCTCGTTTTGCATGTCGAGCAAGGTCAGATGCGGATCGGCAAGCCATGCTCCCAGCCGGCTGCGATCGCCCGGAGAGGCCTTCAGATGCGAGATCAGCACCGTGATGACGAAGCCGTCTATGTCTCTCGAAAACCGGAAGCCGTGGTTGAGACGTGGCGGCACCGTAATGACGGCGGGTGGCGTAATGGGGTGGGGAACGCCGTCAAATACGGCGTCGCCGGATCCGGCATCTATGTACAAGATCTGAAAGAAGCTCTCATGCCGATGCGGGCGGATTTCCCAGTGATGAAGGCTGCTGCGAGACGGAATCGTCTCGCAATGCAGCCAGAAATCCGGCTTTCGGCCAGTATTTTCACCATAGAGCTCATAGATCGGCACATTCTTCGTCATGGCTCTTCTCCCTCGAAATGTTCGATTTGTGCAATTTCATGACCGAAATGTCCATTGCGAACTTGCGATGCGCCGAAGAGACTTGAAGCAAGATCACGCATGGGAGGAGACGATGCGCACTCAAGTCGCCATTATCGGTTCAGGGCCATCCGGGCTGCTGCTCGGCCAGTTGCTGACGGAGGCCGGCATCGATAACGTCATTCTCGATCGCGTCGGCAAGGATTACATCCTCGGCCGCGTGCGTGCCGGCGTTCTGGAGGAAGGCACCGTCCGATTGCTGGACGAGGCGAAGTCCAGCGCCCGCCTGCATGCGGAGGGACTGCCGCATGATGGCTTCTCGCTCGCCTTCGACGGCCGCGACCATCGCATCGACCTCCATGGTCTCACAGGCGGCAAGCGGGTCGTCATCTACGGCCAGACGGAGATGACCCGCGACCTCATGGCCCGCCGCGAGGAAAGCGGCGCTCCGACCATCTACAGCGCGATCAATGTCCAGCCGCACGGCTTCGATGGCGATACGCCCTATCTGACCTACGAGAAGGACGGCGTTTCCCATCGCATCGATTGCGATTTCATCGCCGGCTGCGACGGCTTTCATGGCGTCAGCCGCAAATCGGTTCCGGAAAAGGCGGTCCGCAGCTTCGAAAAGGTCTATCCTTTCGGTTGGCTCGGCGTGCTGGCCGACGTGGCGCCCGTCAATCATGAGCTGATCTACGCTAATCATCCTCGCGGCTTTGCGCTATGCTCCATGCGCTCGATGACGCGCAGTCGCTATTACATCCAGTGTCCGCTCGACGAAAAGGTCGAGGACTGGAGTGACGACCGCTTCTGGGATGAGCTGCGCCGTCGACTGCCCGCTCATCATGCCGAGGCGCTGATTGCGGCACCATCCTTCGAAAAATCGATCGCGCCGCTGCGCTCTTTCGTGGCCGAACCCATGCGTTTCGGTCGCCTCTTCCTCGTCGGCGACGCCGCCCATATCGTGCCGCCGACTGGCGCCAAGGGGCTCAACCTGGCGGCGAGCGACGTGCACTACCTGTTTTCAGGTATTGTCGAGCATTACCAGGATCGCTCCAATGCCGGATTGGATGCCTATTCCGTGCGTGCGCTCGCTCGCGTCTGGAAAGCAGTGCGTTTCTCCTGGTGGATGACGACGATGATGCATCGCTTTCCCGATACCAGCGATTTCGATCAGAAGATCCAGGAAGCCGAGCTCGACTATCTCACCCATTCGCGCGCCGCTTCGACCGCGCTCGCCGAGAATTATGTCGGTTTGCCGTTCTAGGCAGGCCTAGAGCCTCTGGGTAACTTCGCTTGCCGCTTCCCGGATCGTCTGCATCAGGATCGACAATGGAAGGGTGGGGATGGAGTCGGTGCGCATGGTCAATCCCACCGGTCCCTTTGTCTCGCTGGTGTCGATCGGCAGGAGCGCAAGTAACCCGTCATCAACATCGCCGGCAACGACGCCGGCGGAGATGATCCAGATCGCGTCACAGGAACGCACGAAGGCGCGGCCAAAGGAGTCGGAAACAGTATCGATCTGGTTGGGCAGCCCGCCGGCGCCGTTGGCGATCAGAAAACTCTCGACGAAGGGGCGGATGATCGAGCCGCGCGTCGGCATGAGGATCGTGTAGCGATTGAGATCGGAAAACAGCGATTGCTGGGAGGAAAGCAGCGGATGGTCTGCCCGAACGGCGAAAACCACCTGCTCTGAGTAGAGGTGCTCAAAGGAAAAGCCCGTCATGTTTTCGGGGCTTGCAAGCCGCCCAACGACGAGATCGAGATCGCCAACGCGCAACTGTTCAAGAAGGACGGCGTTCTCGCCGGTCACGATCTTGATGCGGCTCCAGGTCTCCTCCTTGAGAAACAATTCCATCGCCCGCGGCATGATCCGCGTCGAAACCGTCGGCAGCGCGCCGACGCGGATCGGCGGCGCTTCACCGGAACGTTCCTGCGAGACGGAATCCAACCCCTGGCGGAGTGCGGTCAGCGCAGCACCGGCATGGCGGAGGAAGACTTCGCCGTAGCGGGTGATGCGGATGCCGCGCCCGTCGCGTTCGAAGACGGCGACGCCGAGCGCCTCTTCCAACTCGCGGATCGTCTTCGTCACCGCCGGCTGGCTGATATTCAGCAGGCCGGCCGCCTTGATCACGCTTTTCTGGCGCGCAACCTCGACAAAGGTTTGCAGATGGCGGAACTTAATGCGTGCGTCGAGCATGCTCACTCATAACCGTGGAGTTATCGTAGGGCAAAGAAATATCATTTTACCTAACCAGATTATACATCCAATCTCGCGCATGAGGAGATTTCCAGTGCAGTTTGCCCGCATCAACGACGTCACGATCCACTACCAGATCATTGGTGGCCCCGCCGACAAGCCGGTTCTTGTCTTTGCGAATTCGCTCGGCACCGATTTCCGGATCTGGCGGGATGTGATCGTTCGTCTTGCCGGCGATTTCGCCATCGTGCTTTACGACAAGCGCGGCCATGGCCTCTCCGATCTCGGCCAGATGCCCTATTCCATCGAAGATCACGCCACGGACCTTGCTGGCCTGCTCGATTTCCTCTCGGTCAAGAATGCCGTGATTTGCGGCCTGTCGGTCGGCGGGCTGGTCGCGCAATCGCTCTATCAGCGGCGCCCGGATCTGGTGCGGGCGCTGATCCTCTGCGACACCGCCCACAAGATCGGCACGGCGGAGAGCTGGAATGCCCGTATTGCGCAGGTCGAGACACACGGCATCGAATCCATTGTCGATGCGATCATGGAGCGCTGGTTCACGCCTGCCTTTCGCCGCCCGGAAAACATCGCCTTCGCCGGCTACTGCAACATGCTGCTCCGCCAGCCGGTCGCAGGTTACGCCGCAACCTGTGCCGCGCTCCGCGATGCGGATCTGACTGAAGCCGCCGCCAAGATCGCCGTGCCCACCATCTGCATCGTCGGCGATCAGGACGGCTCCACCCCGCCTGAGCTGGTGCTCTCGACGGCAAAGCTCATTCCGAATGCGCGCTATGAAGTGATCAAGGACGCCGGCCATATCCCCTGCGTCGAACAACCCGAGGCGTTGACCGAAGTCATCCGTGCCTTCGTCGATGTCGTCCTGCGTGGAGAACAAGCCCCATGAATGACCCCACCACGCCGTCCGAGCGCTATCTGCAGGGCATGGCCACGCGCCGTGCCGTGCTCGGCGACGGCCATGTCGATCGCGCCCAGCAGGGATCGACCGAGTTTGACCGACCTTTCCAGGAACTTATTACCGAGGCAGCCTGGGGGCATGTCTGGTCGCGCCCGACGCTCAGTTGGCGCGAGCGGTCCATCGTAACGATCGCGCTGCTTGCGGCGCTCGGTCAGGACGACGAGGTGGCGATGCATGTGCGCGCGACGCGCAACACCGGCGCGACGCGCGACGATGTTTGCGAGGCGCTTCTGCATGTGGCGATCTATGCCGGCGTGCCGGCTGCCAACCATGCGATCAAGATCGCTAAGCAGGTTTTCGAACAAATGGACGCCGAAGAGGCGGCATGAAGCGAGGCAGACATGTCCGATAGAACCAACAGCAAGCCCGAAACGGGCGCCTTTTTCGCCAGAGACCGCGCCTGGCATCCGCCGGCGTTTTCGCCAGGATACAAGACTTCCGTGCTGCGCTCGCCGCAGCGGGCATTGCTGTCGCTCGACGGCACCGTCTCCGAAATTACCGGGCCGGTCTTCGGCCATTCCATATTGAACGACCTGGACAACGACCTGATCCATAATTTCGCCAAGCCGGGTGAAAGCGCGATCGGCGAGCGGATCATCGTTCACGGCCGCGTGCTCGACGAGCGCGGCCGGCCGGTGCCGGGCGTCTTGCTCGAATTCTGGCAGGCCAATGCCGGCGGGCGTTATCGCCACAAGAAGGAAACCTATCTCGCCGCCATCGATCCGAATTTCGGCGGTTGCGGCCGCGCCATCACCGACGATGAAGGGCGCTACGCCTTCCGCACCATCCGTCCCGGCGCTTATCCTTGGCCGAACGGCGTCAACGACTGGCGGCCGGCCCATATCCACTTCTCGGTCTTCGGCCATGGCTTCGCGCAGCGGCTGATTACGCAAATGTACTTCGAGGGTGATCCAATGATCTGGAAATGTCCGATCGTCGGGACGATCCCCGACAAACAGGCGATAGAGCAGCTAATCGCACCGCTCGACTGGGGCAACACGATCCCGATGGACGCTCGCGCCTATAAATTCGATATCGTGCTGCGCGGTCGCCGTTCGACCCTGTTCGAAAACCGGCTGGAGGGCAATTGATGGTACAGGAACTCGGCTATCTCAAGGAAACGCCGTCGCAAACGGCAGGGCCTTACGTCCACATCGGCCTGACGCCGAATTACAGCGAGATCGGCGGCATCTACGAAACCGATCTCGGCTCCTCCATGGTCAACGACAAGACGCTCGGTGAACGCATCACGGTGACGGGCAAGGTCCTCGACGGTGCGGGCGCGCCGGTCAAGGATGCCGTCCTCGAAATCTGGCAGGCCGATAGCGCCGGACTTTACAATAGCCCCTCGGAACTGCGCGGCACAGCCGATCCGAACTTTACCGGCTGGGGGCGTTGCCCGACCAACTCGGCCGACGGCGTTTTCCGCTTCGAGACGATCAAGCCGGGTCGCGTTCCCTTCAAGGACGGCCGCAAGATGGCGCCGCACATCACCTTCTGGATCGTGGCGCGCGGCATCAATATCGGCTTGCACACGCGCATGTATTTTCCGGAAGAGGCTGCCGCAAACGCCGAAGACCCGCTGCTTGCGCGGATCGAACACAGGGATCGTGTTGCAACGCTGGTTGGGGTCAAGGCAGGCTCTACCTACACCTTCGACATCCATTTGCAGGGCGACAAAGAAACGGTTTTCCTCGATATATAGGCCATGAGCGTTTCTCCCTTCGACCATCCGTTCCTGTCCGGTCTCCTCGGTGACGAGGAGATCGCGGAGTATTTTTCCGCAAAGGCCGATATCCGTGCCATGCTTGCCTTCGAAGCTGCGCTTGCCAAGGTCGAGGCGCAGCGTGGGCTGATCTCGCCCGCGGCGGCCGGGCGGATCGCGGAGGTTTGCACGGGTTTCGAGCCCGATCTGGAGAGCCTGAAGGCGGCAACGGCGTCGGATGGCGTCGTCGTGCCTGAACTTGTCAGGCAGCTGCGCAAGGCGGTTGGTGAGGATGCGGGCAAGCATGTTCACTTCGGCGCCACCAGCCAGGACGTCATCGACACCAGCCTGATGATGCGGCTGAAGGCGGTGGCATTTGTCTTGAGCGGTCGGCTCTTCGCCGTATCGTCCGCGCTGACCAAGCTGGAGGAGCGTTTCGGATCGAACAGGCTCATGGGCCGCACCCGAATGCAGGCCGCGATCGCGATCGCCGTGTCCGACCGGCTGCGGGCATGGCGCCATCCGCTCGACCAGTATCGCGATCGGCTGACGCAGGAGACTTTCCCGCTGCAGTTCGGCGGTGCCGCCGGCACGCTGGAAAAATTCGGGCCGCAAGCGGCCGAAATCAGGAGCTCGCTGGCACAGGCGCTCGGCCTGACGGATGAGCCGCAGTGGCAAAGCCAAAGGGGGCGCATCGCCGAGTTGGCGGGATTGCTGTCGATGATCTCCGGCAGTCTCGGCAAGATCGGCCAGGATGTCGCGCTTCTGGCGCAGACAGGTGACGAGATCGAGCTTGCCGGCGGCGGTGGCTCCTCGGCCATGCCGCACAAGCAGAACCCGGTCGCAGCCGAAGTGCTGGTGACGCTTGCCCGCTTCAACGCCGTCCAGCTTTCGGGCATTCATCAGTCCCTCGTCCATGAGCAGGAACGCTCGGGCGCTGCCTGGACGTTGGAATGGCTGCTATTACCGCCTATGGTGGTGGCAACGGCGGCATCGCTGCGCCATGGGCTGCAACTGATCGGCACGGTCAAGCGCCTGGGAACGATAGGGAAGTAGGATATTCCTAGTCATCCATAACCAAATGAGTATGGATGATGACCTTTATTTCATTTTACATCACCATTTCCTATGAGAAATTGGCGGTGATCAGAATTTGAACGATCAAGGGCGGCTCGGAAAATGGCTGCCGGGAGGAGAAAAATGAAACGGTTTGTATTGGCCGCTATCGCGGCTGTTGCTCTTGGCGGTACCGCCTATGCCGACACGATCAAGGTTGGCGTCATCGGTCCTTTCTCCGGTCCATTCGCATTGCAGGGCAAGAACTTCAAGGCCGGTATCGACGCCTACATGGCTGTGAATGGCAAGAAGGTCGGCAAGGACGAGGTGGAGGTGATCTACCGCGACTTGCCCGCGGCTGATCCCGCCCAGTCGAAGTCGCTGGCGCAGGAGCTCGTCGTCAAGGAGCATGTCCAGTATCTCGCCGGCTTCTACTTTACGCCGGATGCGATGGCCGTGACGCCGATCCTCAAGCAGGCCAATGTGCCGATGGTGATCTTCAATGCTGCGACATCGGCAATCGTCACCAAGAGCCCGCTGGTCGTGCGAACCTCCTTTACCACCTGGCAGACTTCGACGCCGATCGCCAAAGTTGCCTATGATGCCGGCGTGAAGAAGGTCATCTCCGTCGTCAGCGATTACGGTCCCGGCATCGACGCCGAAAATGCCTTCAAGGCCGGTTTCGAGAAGCAGGGTGGCCAGGTGGTTCAGGCGATCCGCATGCCACTTTCAACCAATGACTTCAGCCCGATCATGCAGCGTATCAAGGATTCCGGCGCACAGGGCGTCTTCGCCTTCCTGCCGTCAGGCCCGACGACGCTCGGCTTCGTCAAGGCCTACAATGAAAACGGACTGAAGGCTGGTGGTATCAAGCTGTTTGCGCCCGGCGATCTGACGCAGGAATCCGATCTGCCGGCGCTTGGCGACGCCGCACTCGGTATGCAGACGACCTTCCATTATGCGATTTCCCACGATTCTGCTGAAAACAAAGCCTTTGTAGCAGCCGCTGGGAAGGCGATCGGCAATCTCGCCGAGCTGACCTTCCCGGCCGTCGGTGCCTTCGACGGCATGCATGTCATCTACAAGATGATCGAAGCGACTGGCGGCAAGCAGGATGCGCAGAAGGCTGTCGATGCCGTCAAGGGTCTGTCCTGGGTCAGTCCTCGTGGCCCCGTCACCATCGACGCCGAAAGCCGGCATATCACGCAGAATATCTATCTGCGCGAAGTCGCCAAAGGTAACGATGGCAAGTACTACAACAAGGAAATTCAGACCTTCGAGAAGCAGGGCGATCCTGGCCTTGCTGCCGCGAAGTAAAGCGCTCTTGTAACGTCGCCGGCCTGAACGGAAAACTTCGCTCGAGCGGGTGACGGCAGCGGTCGCGCAACAAAAACGGACCAGCGATTTCAATGCAAACCGTGCTCAGCATAGCAGTCGATGCCCTCGCTTACGGCATGGTGCTGTTCGTCATCTCCATCGGCCTCTCCGTCACCATGGGGTTGATGCGCGTCGTCAATCTGGCCCATGGCGCCTTTGCCATGATCGGCGGCTATATCGCCTCCTATGCAGCACACGACCTTGGTCTTGGCTATGCTGCGGCCGTATTGCTGGCCGTGGTCGGCACCGTCATCATCTCCATCCCGATCGAGCGGCTGCTCTACCGACGCATCTATGGCGCGCCGGAATTGACGCAGGTGCTGATGACGATCGGCATCACCTTCTGCATCATCGGTATCGCCAACTACGTCTTTGGCCCGACTTTGAAGACCATCCCCTTGCCGGGCAGCCTGCAGGGTTCCGTCGATCTTGGGTTCCGGACCATCGGCACCCATCGCATCTTCGCGATTGTCTGCGGTCTCGTGGTCGCTCTTGCGCTCTGGTATTTGATCGAGAAAACCTCGTTCGGCGTCAAGCTGCGCGCCTCCGTCGACAATGCCGCAATGGCGGCCGCCCTCGGCGTGCGGACCGAAATCGTCTACGCGGTCAGCTTTGCCGTTGCCGTCGGGCTTGCCGCCTTCGGCGGCGTGGTGGGTGCGGAACTTCTGCCGGTCGAACCCTATTATGCCCTGCGCTATATGGTGACCTTCCTCGTCGTCGTCTCGGTCGGCGGTGCCGGCTCGATCTCCGGCGCATTGCTCGCCTGCCTCATCCTCGGCTGCATCGACACGACCGGCCGTTACCTTATGCCGGAATATGGGGAATTCTTCTTTTATCTGGCCGTCATTGCCATCGTCTGCGTCTTCCCGCGCGGCTTTGCCGGGAGAATGAAGTAACATGGCATTGACCCTTGAAAGAGAGACGGCTGTGACCGTGACCAGACATCGTACATTCGGGCAGGATCTGATCGCGGTCGCGGTCATCGTCGTCGCGGCTGCCGCCGGCTACCTGCTGTTTCCTGATAATCTCGCTCTCCTCACTCGCCTGATCGCGGTCGCGCTTCTCGTGCTCTCGCTTGATCTCGTCACCGGTTATTGCGGCGTGGCAACACTCGGTCATGCGGCGCTGTTCGGCGCCGGCGCCTATGCGGCGGGTATCGCATCCGCCCACTATGGCATCAACGATCCGCTGCTGATGACGTTTGCGGGCATTGTCGCCGGAGCCATCGCCGGCCTGGTGTGTGGTGTCGTCATCTTAAGGGCGCACGGATTGCCGCAGCTCGTGCTGTCGATCGCGCTGGTCTATCTCTTTCACGAGTTCGCCAACAAGGCATCCAGCTGGACCGGCGGCAGCGATGGGTTATCAGGCATTTCGCCGGATCCCTTGTTTGGCACTTTCGAATTCGATCTCTATGGCCACACGGCCTATATCTACGGCGTCGCGCTGCTGCTGACTGCGCTTGTACTGCTGCGCTTTCTCGTGCGCTCGCCCTTCGGCATGCTCTGCCGCGGTATCCGTCAGGATCCCTTGCGCATCCGGGCCATGGGTGCATCGCCAAAGGCGGCGCTGATCAAGATGTATATGATTTCCGGCGCTGTTGCCGGCATCGGTGGCGCCTTGAACGCGATCTCGACCCAGGTCGTCGGCCTCGACAGCCTCTCCTTCACGCAATCGGCCGAGGCCCTCGTCATGCTCGTGCTCGGCGGCACTGGCTCGTTGTTCGGTGCGCTCGTCGGCACGCTGATCTTCATGCTGTTCGAGGACTACGTCTCGGCCGCCAATCCCTTCCATTGGCTGACGATCGTCGGCGCCTTGCTGATCCTCGTCGTTCTCTTCGCGCCCAAGGGCATTTACGGCACGGCCGCCGCCTACATTGCTCGTCGCAGGGAGGCGCGGGCATGAGAGCGATTTTCGAGGTCGGCAATCTGAAGAAGGCGTTCGGTGGCCTGACGGTGACCAACAATGTCAGTCTGTCCATGGCGCCGGGAGATCGCGTCGCCTTGATCGGCCCGAACGGCGCCGGCAAGACCAGCTTCGTCAATCTCGTGACAGGCAATTTGCCGGCGGATTCCGGCGAGGTCCGCATCGCCGGGCAAAACGTCAACAAGCTCGATGCCATCGGCCGTGTCCGGCGCGGCCTGGTGCGCTCGTTCCAGGTGACGCGGCTGTTTCACGACATGACGCCGGCCGAACATGTCGGCATGGCGGTGTTGCAGCGAACAGGCCGCTCCGGCCGCATGTTCGGCAATTTCCTCGCCATGCGCGATGTTATGGCCGAGACCGAGGAGTTGCTTGGCACGCTCGGCCTTGCCGGGCTGATGCATCGCAAGGTCAGCGAGATCGCCTATGGCCAGCAGCGGCTATTGGAAATTGCTGTCGCCATGGCCCTGAAGCCGAAAGTGCTTCTGCTCGACGAGCCCGCCGCCGGCGTGCCGCAAAGCGATACGGGCCGCATCGAGCAGGCGCTCGCCGATCTGCCCGCCGATCTCGCCGTGCTGATGATCGAGCATGACATGGATCTCGTCTTCCGCTTCGCCAAGCGCGTCGTGGTGCTGGCCGCCGGCACAATCATATTCGACGGGTCACCGAAAGACGTGACGCAGGATGCGCGGGTGCGCGAAGCCTATCTTGGGAGCTACGCCAATGCCGGCCACGCCGCTTGAAGTGGAAAACCTGTCGGCCGGCTATGGTCCGACGCGGGTGCTGGAAGGGGTTTCCTTTTCGGTTCCGGCCGGCGGCCGGCTTGCCGTGCTCGGCCGCAACGGCATGGGCAAGAGCACGCTGCTTGCCACCCTTGCAGGCCAGACACGCCGCTATGATGGCCACATCCGGCTGGGCTCGGCCGATATCGCCGGCCTGCCAAGCGCCAGACGCGCCCATCAGGGCCTCGGTTACGTGCCGCAGACGCGCGACGTCTTTCCGACGCTGACCGTGGAGGAGAATCTGTCCGTCGGGCTGAAGGGACGGCCGAAGAGCGCCTTGCAGGAAGCCTATGACATGTTCCCGCGGCTGAAAGAGCGCCGCCGGAACCTCGGTGGCCAGCTTTCCGGCGGCGAACAGCAGATGCTGTCGACTGCCCGCACGATCCTCGGCCGCCCCTCCGTCCTGCTTCTGGACGAGCCGCTGGAGGGGCTCGCCCCTGTCATCTGCGAGGAATTGATGGCCGCCTTTGCCAAACTCGCCAAGTCGGGTGACATGACGATCCTGCTCGTGGAGCAACGCATCCAAAGCGCGCTGGATTTTGCAAGCGATGTCATCATTCTTGAACGTGGGCGGCTTGCCTGGAAGGGTACGCCCGAGGCGCTGGCGCGGGATCATGATGCAGTCGAACGCCTGCTCGGCGTTGGCGGATTGCACTAGCACATCCGCCTTGCGGCCGTGCGCCGATGTGGCGCGACTTCGATTTCGTACGGTGCATTTCCGCTCGCCGCGTGCAATTGCCGTAGCAGTTTTGCTGTCGTAGACACTCCGCCTGCCTGAATTTGGAGGAGGTGCAACATGGACCGATTCACTGGAGGTTGCCTGTGCGGCAAGGTACGAATAGTGGCGTCGGGGCGCCCATATCGTGTCGGCATTTGTCACTGTCTCGACTGTCGCAAGCATCATGGGGCGCTTTTTCACGCTTCCGCGATCTTCCCTGAGGATGCGGTGACGATCGAAGGCGAAACGCGCGACTATGCCGGCCGGTTTTTCTGCCCTCATTGCGGCTCGTCCGTTTTTTCGCAAAGCGCTGACGAAATCGAAGTGAACCTGGGGTCTCTCGATGCCCCTGATCAGCTGACACCGACCTACGAACTCTGGACCATCCGCCGCGAATCCTGGCTGCCGCCGTTTCCGCTCGCGAGACGATACGAGCGTGATCGCGAGGCAGCGAGCCGCTTCGAGGATTAGGTCGCACTCGCAGCAAGGATTATACTAAGAAAACCTGTCGAAGGTTGCCGAAACCGGCGATTCAGGTTGACGACAAAACGTTGATAATTTATCGATATATTATCATTGTTATGGCGTCGCACTGCTGGAGGCGGATTTGTCGGAGAACACTTCGGGTCGTTGGGACTTCTGGATCGATCGCGGCGGTACCTTTACCGACGTTGTCGGGCGCGATCCGTCTGGCGCTCTCCACGCACGCAAGGTCCTGTCGGAAAATCCCGAAGCCTATCGCGATGCGGCCGTTCATGGCATCCGCCTTCACCTCGGTCTCGGCAAGAGCGAGCCGGTTCCCGAGGGTACGATCGGCGAGGTCCGCATGGGCACCACGGTCGCCACCAATGCGCTGCTTGAGCGTAAGGGCGAACGCCTCGCTCTGGTGACGACGAAGGGTTTCAGGGACGCACTGCGCATCGGCTATCAGGAGCGCAAGAAGATCTTCGCGACCGAGATCGTCAAGCCGGAAGCGCTGTACGAAGACGTCGTCGAGATCAAGGAGCGGGTGCTTGCCGACGGCACCATTGAGCGCGCTCTGGATGAGAAGACGGCAGAGATGGCGCTACGCGACCTTCTCGCCAAGGGCTATCGCTCCGTCGCCATCGTCTTCATGCATGCCTATAAGTTCCCGGCTCATGAGGCTGCAGTCGCCAGGATCGCGAGATCCCTCGGTTTCGAGCAGGTCTCGGTCAGCCATGAGGTCTCGCCGCTGATCAAGCTGGTCGGCCGTGGCGATACGGCTGTCATTGACGCCTATCTCTCACCAGTGCTCGGCCGTTATATCGGCCAGGTCTGCGATGAGCTCGATGTCGAGCGCACCGGCGCGCGCGTCATGTTCATGATGTCATCAGGCGGACTGACGGCGGCCGATATGTTTCAGGGCAAGGATGCGATCCTCTCTGGCCCGGCAGGCGGCGTGGTCGGGCTGGCGAAGACCGGCGAACAGGCGGGCTTTGCCAATGTCATCGGCTTCGACATGGGCGGCACCTCGACGGATGTGGCGCATTTCGATGGCGAATATGAGCGCGCTTTTGAGACGGAAGTGGCCGGTGTGCGCGTCCGCGCGCCGATGATGCTGATCCATACCGTGGCTGCAGGCGGCGGCTCGATCCTGCATTTCGATGGCGATCGCTTCCGCGTCGGGCCAGATTCTGCCGGTGCCTTTCCGGGGCCCGCCTGCTATCGCAACGGCGGCCCGCTGGCGGTCACCGACGCCAATGTCATGGCCGGCAAGCTGCTGCCGGAATTCTTCCCCTCCATCTTCGGACCCGATCAGGATCAGCCGCTCGATGTCGAGACAGTGCGCGGCAAGTTCGCCGCACTCGCCGCTGAGATCGGTGACGATCGCAGCCCGGAAGATGTGGCCGACGGCTTCATCCGAATCGCTGTCGCCAATATGGTCGAGGCGATCAAGAAGATCTCGGTGCAGCGCGGTTATGACGTGACGCGCTATGCGCTCAACTGCTTCGGCGGCGCCGGTGGGCAGCACGCCTGCCTGGTTGCCGATGCGCTCGGCATGAAGAGCATCCTTCTGCATCCGATGTCCGGCCTTCTTTCGGCCTATGGCATGGGGCTTGCCGATATCAGGGCAACGCGCCAGAAGGCGCTTGGTGTCTCCCTTGATGGATCGGCACCTGCCGCAATTGCAGCGCTTGGTAGCGAATTGCGCGGCGAATGTGTGCCCGAGCTCGAAACGCAGGGCGTTGCAACGGGCAACATCAAGACGGTCCAGCGCGCCCATATCCGCTATGCCGGCACCGATACTCTTCTGGCAGTCGAGACGACCTTCCCCGAGATTGACGACCCCTTGCGGTTGCGCAGCCAGTTCGAGACGCTGCACAAGCGCCGCTTCGGCTTCGTTGCCGAGGACAAGCCCTTGGTCGTCGAGGCCGTCGAAATCGAAACGATCGGCGGCGCGGCTGCCGATATCGCAGTCGAGCTGGAAGCCGCTGGCGAAGGCGAGGCGCAAACTGCAAGGCGCACGGCTTTCTATTCGGGTGGCGAGAGCCACGATGCGGCCGTTGTCCTGCGCCAGGCGATCAAGCCCGGCCAGACAGTCACCGGCCCGGCTATCATCATCGAGCCGAACCAGACGATCGTGATCGAGGACGGCTGGCAGGCGCAGCTGACGGTCAAGGATCATATCGTCCTCAAGCGCATCAAGGCGCTGCCCGAGCGCAATGCCATCGGCACCAAGGCGGATCCCGTCATGCTGGAGATTTTCAACAATCTCTTCATGTCGATCGCCGAGCAGATGGGCATGACGCTGCAGAACACCGCCTATTCGGTGAACATCAAGGAGCGGCTGGATTTTTCCTGCGCCGTCTTCGATGCGGATGGCAATCTGGTCGCCAACGCACCGCATATGCCGGTTCATCTCGGCTCCATGGATGCGTCCGTGGCAACCGCGATCCGTGAAAACCCCATCATCCATCCGGGCGATGTCTTCCTCATCAACGCGCCTTACAATGGCGGCACGCACCTGCCTGATCTGACCGTCTGCACTCCGGTCTTCGACGACACCGGCCAGAAAATCCGCTTCTGGGTCGCCAGCCGCGGCCATCATGCCGATATCGGCGGTATTTCGCCGGGCTCTATGTCGCCGCTCGCTACGCATATCGAGGAAGAAGGCGTCTATATCGACAATTTCAAGCTGCTCGATCGCGGCCGCTTCTGTGAAGCGGAGCTTACCAAGCTGCTGACAGGTGCGCGCTATCCGGTGCGCACGCTCGCCCAGAACGTCAACGATCTCAAGGCTCAGGTCGCCGCGAACGAGAAGGGCGTCGCCGAGCTGAAGAAGATGATCGTCCACTTCGGCGAAGACGTGGTCGACGCCTATATGGGTCATGTTCAGGACAACGCAGCGGAAAGTGTTCGCCGTGTTCTCGACCGTCTGTCCGATGGCGAATTCAGCTATGAGATGGATCAGGGCTGCAAGATCGTCGTCAAGATCTCGATCGATAAGGACAAGCGCGAGGCGACGGTCGATTTCACCGGCACTTCGCCGCAGCGTTCGGACAATTTCAACGCACCGCAGCCCGTAACGCGCGCCGCCGTGCTCTATGTCTTCCGTGTGCTCGTCGAGGCCGATATTCCGATGAATGCCGGCTGCCTCAGGCCGATCCGGATCATCATCCCCGAAGGCACGATGCTGACGCCGGAATATCCGGCGGCTGTCGTCGCCGGCAATGTCGAGGTCAGCCAGGCCGTGACCAACTGCCTGTTCGGTGCGGTCGAGGCGCTTGCTGCAGCTCAAGGCACGATGAACAATCTGACCTTCGGCAACGACGCCTATCAGTATTACGAGACGATCTGCTCCGGCGCGCCGGCAGGCCCAGGCTTCAATGGCGCCGATGCCGTGCACACGCACATGACCAATTCGCGTCTCACCGATCCCGAAATCCTTGAGACGCGTTTCCCGGTCGTGCTGGAGGATTTCCACATTCGTCCGAAGTCCGGCGGGCGTGGCAAGTGGAATTCCGGCAACGGCACACAGCGCACCATCCGCACCCGTGAAAAGCTGGAGTTCGCCATCCTGTCGGGCCATCGACGCGTGGCACCCTTCGGCGTCAAGGGCGGCGAAGCGGGGCAGACCGGCCGCAACTATGTCCGTCGCAACGATGGGGCCATCGAGGAGCTGATCGGCTCGGCCCATACCGTACTAGAGGCGGGCGAGGCCTTTACGGTCGTTACCCCCACCGGCGGTGGCTACGGAAAGCGGGACGAATAAGAACGCAATGCCGAAGCCGGGCAGCAATCGGTCGCTCGACTTCGGCAATCTGCAGGTGCCTTGATCCGGTTCGAAGGAGTTTTCAGGTGACGTCTGAGGAAAAGAGTAAGCGACGCGAGTTGATCGTATCGTCAGCCCATCTTGCAGGCGGCAGTTCGCCGGCTCTGTCGGAGCTGGAATACGGGTCGATCCTCTTTTCCCATGCCTTCAATCGTTGGCTTGTCCGCTGCATGGCGGCGGCCGGCGTGCCCGGCCTTTCGCCGGTCGAGATCCTGGTCATTCATTCCGTGCGGCATCGCGACAGGCCGAAAACGCTTGCCGATCTCTGCCTCGTCCTCGATATCGAGGATACGCATGTGGCCAATTACGCCATCAAGAAGCTGGAAGCGGCAGGCTTGGTCAAGAGCGGCAAGGCCGGCAAGGAAAAGACGATCCGGGTCACCGACAAGGGCCTGGATGCGTTGAAGCGCTATACCGAAATTCGCGAACGGCTGCTGGTGGAGGCGACCAAGGTGTCCGGTCTTTCGCAGGATGGCCTTTCCGATATCGCCTCGCATCTCAGGGCATTGTCCGGCTATTACGAACAGGCCGCGCGCTCGGCAGCCACGCTGTAAAACAGCAATAGGGACGAGCCTGTCGCAAATTCAGATCCTCCCAAGATCGGCCTTCCGTTCCGGGAGTAATTTCGCGCCGAACGACCGGGCCGCGACAGTCGAGCCCAGCCCCTTATCTATTTTGTCGTAGCATACCTATATTAGATTTGTGCGATCCGTTGGTGGTACTCGCCAAACGATCCTTATCGATAGAAAGATGAGATCCAGTTTTTACCACCGCGCAACTTTTGGAAATTGCTGGCTTCGCACGATAGCAAAAGTGTGCTTTTTTTGACCGAAAGGGGAATGGTGTAAAAACTTCCATGAACAACGATAGTTTCGAGCTGAAATTTTGGGGCGTGCGGGGAAGCATCCCGGTATCGGGACCGGAATTTGAGCGGTACGGCGGCAATACGTCGTGCATAGAGTTAAAACATGCCGGCAGGCATATCCTATTCGACGCCGGGACCGGTTTGCGCGAAGCGGCCGCATCCCTTGCCAGGGAAGGGGTCCGCAATATCGATCTCTTCTTCACCCATTCGCACTACGACCACATCATCGGCCTGCCCTTCTTCAACGCCATCTATGATCCGCGCGTCAGCGTCGATCTCTGGTCGGGCCATCTCGCCGGCAAGACGACGACACGGCAGCTGATCGGCCAGTTCATGCGGCCGCCATGGTTCCCGGTCGAACCGGATATCTGTCGCGCCGCGATGAATTTTCGCGATTTTGCCGCGGGCGACACGCTGAAACCGCATCCGGGGATCGTCATGCATACAACTCGTCTGAACCATCCCGGCGGCTGTATCGGCTATCGCATCGAATGGTCGGGCCGGGTGATCGCCATGGTCTACGACACCGAGCATGTGAACGGCCAGCTTGATGAAGCCGCACTCGCGCTGATGGCCGATGCCGACCTTGTGGTATACGACGCGACCTATATCGAGACCGAAATGCCGAAATATCTCGGCTTCGGCCACTCCACCTGGGTGGAAGGCATCAAGCTCGCCAAGAAGGCGGGCGCCAAGCGGCTTGCCCTGTTTCATCATGCGCCCGGCCGTACGGATCGCGAGCTGGATGAGATGCAGCGCGAGGCGCAGAAGAGCTTCCCCGAAGCGTTCTTCGCCTTTGACGGACAGTCGCTGCAGCTCTGAGCGCTCGCAGCGACAGACCGAACTGGCTGCACGGCGTTAGTGAACGAAGTTGCCGACCGGCCGCCATTCTATGGCGGCATGGCCGGCCGTTTCCTCGAACAGCGTCTCGATGAAACTCCAGGCAAGAGCGTCATGCACGAGATGATGTGTCATCACCCCAATCGGCTCGTCATTGCCGTCAAAGCGGTTTTGAAGTTCTTCCACCAGGCGTCCGATGATTTCGGCATGCGATAAGCCTCCGCGCACGCCATGCCATCTCATGATGTCGATATGCGTGTTGATCAGGCCGATAGGGGCCTGTTTTGCCAATCCGAAAACCGAGACGGCGCGATAGCCGAAGGGGGCGAGATGCGGCAGCAGCGCATCGTCGATCCGGTTCCACGGCGGCACGAGCAGCGGGACGAACTGCTGGGGATAAAGGGCTTTCAGCTTGTCGAAGCCCCGATGAAGTTCGTCGAGCACGACCTCTTGCGGTCGGTGCAGGCCAAGCTCCTGCTTCTTGGTATCATCCGGGGCATAGTTCCGGTGCGTCCAGCCATGCACCGTGGCGGTGATGCGGTTTGCATGCGTCAGTCGTTCGGCCAATGCTTGCCCGGTCGGGCCTGGAATGATCGCAAGCGTCATCGGCACCTCGAAACGATCGGAGAGCGACAGCAGGCGATCGAGGGCAGGGGTCGGCTCGATCGCGTCGTCGTCACGGAACCAGAGTTTTGCCTTTCGTCCCGCCTTGCTCCATCGCTGCAGCTCGGAGCGCAGGGGCTGCCATTCGGCTCTATCGCTCATAATAGGTATCTCCCAAATATTTTCGAAGAATGGTTTCCAATCGCTTCGACGCGGCGGTCAGGGACCGCTCCTGATGAACGAAGTCATAGGCTGCATCTGCCATGGCCTGCCGCCTGTCCGGATCGTTTAAAAGCTGGGCGATGGCGTCGGCATAGGCGCCCATATCGCCTTCCGGCGTCAGCAACCCCGTCCTATTAGCCATCACCACTTCCGGCACGCCTGCCGTCGCCTGCGCGACGACGGGAAGGCCTGCGGCCTGCGCCTCCAGATAGGCAAGGCCATAGGCCTCGTTGCAGCCGGGCCAGACATAAAGGCCGGCTGTCGCAAGCTCCGCTGCGATCTCGGATGTGGAGCGCTCTCCGCGCCAGATGATCCGACTTTCGTCAAATGTGGAAAACAGCGACCTGACCTCGGTCCGCATCGGTCCGTCGCCGATGATGGTTAGGGTCCAATCCTGGTCGCGGATCAGATCGAGCGCGCTTGCCAGCATCGCATAGCTGTCGAATTTATCGCCTTTGCGCAGCATGGCCACGGCAATCAACCGCCGCGGATCGGGGTTAGAGCGGGCAAAGGGCGCGGCGTCGATGAAAGGCAGGAAGCGCTCGTAACGGCCGTCGGGGATGGCGTCCAGCAGACCGATCCGATCCCGTTCGGTAAAGCACAGATTGACGGCGGCGAGCCGAACCGCATCGGCGATGAGGCGCTGGTTCTCATCCCAGCCATTGGCATCATGGCGTCGAGAATAAGACGCTTCCGCGGTAACATAGGGAATGCCGATCCTGCGGGCGATCTGCGGGCCGAGGAGATCGGGCGTCTTGTAGTAAGGATGATAGGTGAACCACAGGTCAGGGGTGGGCTCATTCTGCCATCGGCCAAGCAGCCGGACTATTTCGCTTTCACCCTGCCGGGAAATTTCCGCTCGCGGAGCGGCTTCAGGGTTTGGCGTGAAACTGCGCAATTCGGAAGCGATTTCGACCCGATGTCCCGCCATTTCCAGCGCTGCGATGATCTGCCGGGCCATCAACCTGTCGCCGGATGGGACCGGATGGCCGGGCGATTTCAGCGGAGCGTAGAAAGCGATCTTCATGATGCCGGCACACGGTTGACGATTAAGTGATGATGGAAGCCTGAATCGTGAAAGGATTGCCCGAATTCCGACCGGTTGCGTGACAATAAGGTGCCTGCTTCAAAACGCCGCATGCTCGACAGTATGCAGCGTTGCGGCTAGATGAATAGGCGATAGCCGTTTTCGCTTCTGTTGTGAACGGGCAATATACATTGGGTACGATGACCATCGAGGCAAGAAAGCCAATCATTTCCGATCGCCTTGTGCGAAAGCTGCGACTTGGCTCGGGTTTGGTCGTTTTTACCTTCGTGATCATGCATCTGGCCAACCACTCCCTCGGGTTGATCTCGCTCGGTGCAGCCGAATCTGCGCAGCATTGGTTCATGGCGGTCTGGCGCAATCCGGTCGGAACCGTGCTTCTTTATGGAGCACTGATTCTCCATATCCTGCTCGTGCTGCGAACGCTTTACAGGCGCAGAACGCTGGTCATGCCCGCCGGCGAAGCTTTTCAGATCGTGACCGGTCTGCTGGTGCCCCTTCTCCTGATCGACCACATCGTTGCGACGCGCATCGTCCATGACGTCTATGGCTATCACGATTCCTACAAGGCGATCGTGCGCAGCCTATGGGTGACGACACCGTTCAACGGTGTGCGTCAGTCGCTCGTGCTCCTGATCGTTTGGCTGCATGGATGTATCGGCGTTCATTTCTGGCTGCGCTACCGCCCTTGGTATGCGGCGATCGCTCCCGTGATCCTGTCGCTCGCTATCGTTCTGCCGGTTCTCGCCTTGCTCGGCTTCGCGGCGATGGGCAAGACCGTGGCACATGAAGTCGCTCACGAGGATGAGCGCGGCTATCGCGGCGGCTATTACAGCGACGTGCGGAGTTATGGCGAGACTGGCTCCGTGCCGGGTAGTCAGATGGCTGAAGCCTTGTGGCCATATCGGGCCGGGTTCTATGGCGCCTTCAGCCTGTCGATCGTTGCTCTCTTCGGTTTCCGCACGCATCGCAGATTGCGCGAGCGGCTATTCCAGGTCGCGATCCGTTATGCCGGCGGCGAGGTCGTACACGCGCCGCGCGGCTTCAGCGTCCTGGAAGCGAGCCGCCTCGGAGGCATCCCGCACTATTCCGTCTGTGGCGGCAAGGGCCAGTGCTCCACCTGCCGCGTCCAGATCATCGATGGCGCCGAGAACCTGCCGCCGCCGGAAGCCTTGGAGCAGAAGACCCTGAACCGCATCGGCGCTACGCCGGATGTCCGTCTTGCCTGTCAGCTGCGGCCCACCGGAAATGTCAGCGTCGTGCCGCTCCTGACGCCGATGGCCGAAGCGGCCATCCCGGTCTATAGCCACGCCGCCAGCCCCGGCCGTGAACGAGAAATCGTCGTGTTCTTCTGCGATCTCCGCCATTTCACCGCGCTGACGGAATCGCGCCTGCCTTTCGATATCGTTTTCCTGCTCAATCGCTATTTCGCTATCGTCGGACGCATCATTGAGGAGAATGGCGGCCGGATGGACAAGTTCATCGGCGATGGCGCCATGGCCCTGTTCGGTCTTCGCACCACCCCCAAGGAAGCCAATCGTCAGGCGTTGAAAGCGGCTGCCGCGATCGTGCGGGAAATCGACAAGCTCAGCGCCGAACTCGCCGACGAGTTGACCACCCCTCTCGAAATCGCCATCGGCCTGCACGCCGGTTCGGCGGTGGTCGGTTCGATGGGATATGGCAGCGTGAAGAACGTGACGGCGATCGGCGATACGGTCAATGTCGCCAGCCGCCTGGAGAGCGTCGCCAAGGAGTATAACAGCGCCTTGGTCTTTTCCGAGCCGGTGGCCCAGCTTTCGGAGATCGACGTCGCTGGCGTCGAAAGCCGCGAGATTGCCGTTCGAGGCCGCGGCGAGCCCTTGCGGGTCTATATCGTTTCGAAGGAAGCGAGCAGCCGCTTTGTCTGATGTCTCAAGTCAGGCCGTGCAGTCTGATGCAGCGTGCGATCCCGTGTCCCCCGTTTGCAACGGGAAGGCGCTGGTGTAGGGATAGCGCCCATGTTCGACGGCAAGATCCTCACGAGAAAATACTGGAAACGCGCCTTCCGCAGAAAGCGGGATGCGATCGCGACGCGCCTGTTTAATACCCGCCTCGGTCGGGATATCCTCGTGAGTGCGCTTGGTCCGCGCGTCAAGACGATGACGGTGGATTGCGGCGATCACGTCATGAGCTTTTCGCCGGCCGATTACATCGGCCGCAAGGTCTTTCGGAAGGGGCATTTCGAGCGCGACCATGTCGACCGGCTGCTGAGCGTGCTGCGCGAGCGTGGCCTGTTGCGCAAGGGGTCGGCCTTGCTGGAACTCGGCGGCAATATCGGCACGCAGACCTGCTATTTCGCTCTCAGCGGCGTCTACGGGCGCATCGTCAGCGTCGAGCCGGACCCGCGCAATTTCCGGCTGCTATTAACCAACATTGCTGACAACGGCTTTCAGGCCGCCGTGACCGTGGTCAATTGCGCCGCTGGCGATCGCGCTGGGCAACTCGATTTCTATCTGAATCACAAGAACCACGGCAAAAGCAGCGCTCTGCGCCAGAGCGCAAGCGACGAAAAGATCTCGGTTCCCGTCCGGCCTGTCGCCGATATTCTGATGCAGGCCGGTGTCGATCCCGCCGATGTCGGCCTGATCTGGATGGATATCGAGGGTTACGAGCCGGTCGCTTGCCGGTCGATGCGGATGCTGATGGCCCGCAAAGTACCGCTCTACATGGAGTTCACGCCCGCCTTCTACGGCCAAGAACAGGCCGCGGCCTTCGTCAGTGATCTCGCCAGCCACTACAGCGACTGCTTAGCCTTTCTCGAAGGCCGCGAGGAGACGATGAAGGTGGCTGATCTGCCGACAAAGGGTGAGCAGTTCGACGTCCTGTTTCTGGGCTGAAGCTATTCGCGTCGATAGATGAAATAGCGTCCTGCCTTGACGGTATCCGGCAGCGGCAAAGCTTGGAGGTCGGGATGGTCGAGTGGGAGGCCGCTGACCGCAAGTCCGCCTGGCGCCAGAACGCCGGCCATGATACCGGGCAGCCAGGTGAGTGTGACCGCATCCTTGTCTTCGTAGCCGGTGCCGATATCGGCATGGGCAAGCGAGGCTCCTGCCCCAACGAAGCCCCCGACCGTGTCCTTGATTTCACCGAGAACGAGATTGTCGGCTGACGGCATGGAAGGACCGTAGGCGTTGGCGGCCCGGTCGAAGGCGATAATGCGGCGATCTGGGAAGAGTTCGCGCAGGTGATCGAAAGTGCGGCCATTGCCCAGACCGAGCTCTAGTACCGGGCCCTCAAGCAATCTGACCTGATCGGCAACGGCATTGAGAATATCGCGCTGCGCGCTCAGGCGGCGAATGAAACTATCCAGGCGGCTCATCGTATCTGTTATATCCTTGGCGTTTTTGATGCCTCTGTCGCTCGCAGTAGCACGGCCGGCATTGTCGGTCGACCGCCCGCTGGTTTTTCGGCATGTTTGCTGTAGGGATAGAGTGTTGCGGTGCTCATGAAAGGGGGAGCAGTCATGGTCGAGATACCCAATGACGATTTCTTCCACAAGCTGACGGCTTTTACCCGCTTCGAGGGTGTGACCGACAGCGCCAATTATCGGCCTCTTCCGGATGATTGGCTGATTGCGATCGCCGACATCGTCAGCTCGACAAAGGCAATCGCGGCAGGCCACTACAAATCCGTCAACATGGCGGGCGCAAGCGTGATCTCCGCCGTGCTCAACGCACTCGACAAGGGCGACTATCCCTTCGTTTTCGGCGGCGACGGCGCACTGGTTGCCATTCCGCCGACGGGAGAGGCACGGGTGCGACCGGCCCTTGCGGCAGTGCGCAGCTGGGTCAAGGAGGAATTGCAGCTCGATCTGCGTACCGCGCTCGTGCCGATGTCGGCCGTTCGCAGCGAGGGGCTGGATGTCATGGTCGCCCGCTTCAGCCCCAGCGAATACGTGTCCTATGCCATGTTCTTCGGGGGTGGCACGAGCTGGGCCGAAAAGCAGATGAAGGCGGGCAATTTCATCGTGGAGCCGGCGGCGCCGGAAGCCAGGCCTGACCTGACCGGCCTGTCATGCCGCTGGAATCCGATCAAGGCCAATAATGGTGAAATCGTCTCCATCATCGCTGTTCCCGGCGATATCGGTAACAGCGTGAAATTCCAGCAACTCGTCGCCGATATCATCGCCATTTCCAGAGAAGAGAGCCGCGACGGCCATCCGGTACCGGCCGAGGGGCCGACACCGTCGCTGGTCTTCGACGGAGTCGATATAGAGGCACGCGCTCAGGCGCCGGCTGCCGATCGCTGGTGGCGCAAGCTAGCCATCGACGCGCAAGTTGTTCTCGTCTACATCCTTGATAAGTTCGGGCTGCGCGTTGCGTCTTTCGACGCGAAGATCTACAGGCGTGACTTGGCCGCCAACTCCGATTTCCGCAAATTCGACGACGGCCTGAAGATGACCATCGATGTCGATGCCGACCACCTCTCGCGCATCGAGGCGAGGCTGCGCCAGGCAGAGGCGGAAGGCGTCTGCCGCTATGGTCTGCATCGGCAGGACAGCGCGCTAATGACCTGTTTCGTGCCGACGCCGTTGATGCGCGATCATATGCATTTCATCGACGGGGCAAGCGGCGGTTATGCGATGGCCGCCATGGCAATGCGGGGCAAGAAGCCGCCTGAGTTTGCGGTCGGCGGTTGATTACGCAGATTCCGGGCGAGCGATACATTTCGTCGGCTATTTTGCCACGGAAGCAATTTTATCGAGCCAACGTGTCTTTTGCCCATTGTTTCAGCGATATGTTCGCCTTATCTGAAGGAGAACAAAACGAGAGTCGGCGATTTTGGCCGCTGTCTTTTGCCGCATTTCGACGGCGTCGAGCGCGCGAAGAAGTGCAGCCAATTTTTACAGCGTTGGTGCAATCCTGGGCTTTCGCGGAGGAGTGCCGCTGCGTCATATGATTGTTTCATCCGACCCAACTGGGCCGGAGGCACTGCGGAGGGCAGCCTGGGAACTTGGTCGCCGCTGCTTTGCTGGGCGACGCGTCGATAATTGCAAAGATAGGCCGCGGGGATAATGACTGCTCATTCGACTGTTTCCGATATTCTTCTCGACAAGGTTGCAGAGTGGTTGACCCAGGCGGCGTTGACCGGGGAGAACCTTGAGACCATCGTTCGGGGGTTCTGCGAGCGCATGGCGGCTACCGGGATGCCGATCAATCGGGTGCACCTGACCTTCTCGATGCTGCATCCGCTCTATGACGCGCTCGGCTTCACCTGGCGGCGAGCCGGCGGGCTGACGATCGAGGGCTACAGGCATGTGAACGAGAAGCCCGAACGCTTCGTACAGAGCCCCTATTATTATCTGCTGTCGAATAATCTTCAGCACTTGCGCCGTCGGATCGATCTGGACGGCGCCATCGAATTTCCGATTTTCGAGGATTTGCGTAAGGAGAAGGTCACCGATTACCTGGCCTTCGTGCAGACCTTCGGCGCGGGTTCGGTGCAGGGCATGATGGGCTCCTGGTCCACCGACAGCATCGGTGGCTTCAGCGAAGATATGATCGGTGCGCTGATGCGCATCCAGAATCATCTGGCCATGGCTGCCAAGATGGCGGTCCTTGGCAGGCTCGCCAACAACATGCTGACGACCTATCTCGGCGGCGACGCCGGCAAGCGCGTGCTGAACGGGCAAATCCGCCGTGGTGATGGTGAGACGATCCGTGCCGCATTGGTCATGGGCGACATGCGGCAATCCACCGTCTATGCCGAGAAAGAAGGGCGGCAGGCCTATATCGATACGCTCAACGAATTCTTCGACGCGATCGCTGCGCCATTTAATCGCAATGGTGGCGAAATAATGAGTTTCCTCGGCGATGGATTTCTGGCCGTCTATCCTTGCGGCCGGCACAAGGATCCGTCGAAAGTGGCCTGCGAGGCGGCGCTATCGGCTGTCTTCGAAGCGCAGCGTCGCGTCTCCGCCTTGAACGAGGAGCGCCAGTCACGCAATCTGAGCGCCGTGCGCTACGGGATCGGCCTGCATGTCGGCAATGTCATGTTCGGCAATGTCGGCTTGAAGGACCGGCTGACCTTCTCGGCCTTCGGTGCTGCCGTCAACGAAGTGGAGCGGCTGCAATCCCTGACGAAGAAATATGCGACCGAGGTCGTCGCAAGCCAGGCATTCTCCGGCTACACGGACTGCGAATGGGGAACGCTCGGGGAGGAGAAGCTGCGCGGCGTGCGTCAGCGCTTTACCGTCGTCTCTCCGAAGCCCGCAACGGCGGCCAGCCGCGTGGCGGATATCTTCAGCGATGCGGAGACGGATGGGTTATCCGAGGCGGAGCAGGTCATTCTGTTGCACAGGGATGCCAAGAAGTTCGAAAGCCATCTTCAAGTCGATAGGTTCCGGCCCTGACTGTTGCATTCTGCCAGTTCAGCATAAGCCCATATATCACTGGAAAGACGACAGTTTTTTAACAGCCCCACCACTACTTTGACAAGCTGGACACCTGTTCTGGCCTACGTTAGTGTGCCGTATAAGGCCACAACGGTCAGGTGAGTGGGAAGTAATATGTATGGCGTCAGGGACTGATCTGCTGCGTATCGAGAACCTCGACGTCTCGTTCTCGCTTTATGGGGATAAGCTGAATGTCGTCAAGAATGCCGGCCTGAGGGTGCTTCCCGGCAAGGTTACGGCATTGGTCGGCGAATCCGGCTCAGGAAAGTCGATTATCAGTCAGTCGATCATGGGCATTCTTCCCGCTGCGGCAAAGGCAACGGGACGTATTCTCTTCACCGATCCGCTCGATGGCCAGACAACGGACCTTCTCCAGCTGCCGCGTGATGGCGTTGAGATGCGCAGGCTGCGCGGCGCACGCATGGCGAAGATCTTTCAGGAGCCGATGACCTCGCTGTCGCCGTTGCACACGGTCGGCAATCAGATCAGTGAGGCGCTCCGCATCCATCGTCCCGGCATCAGCAGGGCGGAGCAGCGCGAAATGACCGAGGAGATGCTGGGCCTCGTCGGCTTTCAGGATCCCTACCATACGTTCAACATGTATCCCTTCGAGCTTTCGGGGGGCATGCGTCAGCGTGCGATGATCGCCATGGCGTTGATTTGCAACCCGGCGCTGCTGATTGCAGACGAGCCGACGACGGCGCTCGACGTCACCATCCAGGCGCAGATCCTCGGCTTGCTGCGTAATTTGCAGCAGAGCTTCAACATGGCGATACTGTTGATCACCCATGATCTTGGCGTCGTTGCCAACATGGCCGATGAGGTCGTTGTCATCTATCACGGCGAGATCATGGAGGCGGGGCCGGTCGATACGATCTTCCGCAAGCCGCAGCATCGCTATCTGAAGGCTCTGATGTCGGCCGTGCCGCATTTCGACATGAAACCGGGCGAGCGGCTGAAGGCTTTGCGCGAGGTTCCCGTCAATCTCGGCACATTCTCCGGCAAGAAGAAGCTCATTGGCAGCAGCCCAAGGACTTCGGGCACGGCGCCCGAAGTCCTGCTCAGCGTGCGCAACCTGACCAAGACCTATACTTCGAAGGCCGGTGGGCTGTTCGGTAAGCGGGATGGCACGAAATTCCGCGCGGTGGATGACGTCAGCTTCGATATTCGCCGCGGCGAATGTCTTGGTCTGGTCGGCGAAAGCGGCTGCGGCAAGACGACGGTGAGCAAGATCCTCATGCGGGCGATCAGGGCCGACAGCGGCTCCGTCAGCTTCGACGACGGCGGCGGCAAGATCGATGTGCTCGCCGTCAAGGGCAGGGAGTTGATGGATCTGCGCACGAAGATACAGATGGTCTTCCAGGATCCTGTCTCGTCGCTCTCGCCGCGCATGACCATCCGCAATATCCTAAGCGAGCCCCTGGAAATCCACGGGCATGGCGACAGCGACGAACGCAAGGAGAAGGTCAAGGCGCTGATGCAGGCGATCGGGCTCGATAAGCACTATCTGAGCCGCTATCCCCACAGCTTTTCCGGCGGCCAGCGCCAGCGCATCGGCATTGCCCGTGCCTTGGCTCTCGGGCCGAAGCTTCTGATCCTCGATGAACCCGTCTCGGCGCTCGACGTCTCGGTCCAGGCGCAGATCCTCAATCTTCTCAAGGATCTGCAGAAGGAGCTCGGCCTGACCTATCTGTTTATCTCGCATAACCTTGCCGTGGTCGATTACATGGCCGATCGGATTGCCGTCATGGCGCGGGGCCGCATCGTCGAAATCGCACCGCGTGAGATCATCCTGCGCGAACCCGTCCATCCCTACACGCGCTCGCTGCTCGCCGCCGTGCCGTTCCCCGATCTCGACCGGCCGCTGGATTTCTCGGCGCTGAACAGCGAGGGTCCGGCAGCCAGGCAGAAATGGGGGCCGCAATTCTCGGAAAGTGCGGATGCGGATCTCGCCTATGCCGATTTGGGCGGCGGTCATTTTGTTCGCGCCCGCCGGGGTGTCGATGCCCAGGAGTTGCGCAAATGGTAACTCGCAGAACTTTTCTTGGCCTGCTGGCCTCCACGGTGCTTCCTGCGCCTCTTGCCGCAGCCGATGTCGACAACGAGCCCGAATATCTCGCCGATTGGCTGAGAGCCGGCCAGTTGCCGCATCTCGCCAAGCGCCTGCCGAAATTCCCGCGCGTCGTCAACGTCGCCGGCATGGGGCGTGCGCCAGGCCACTATGGTGGCTCGGTGCGCACCATCATCGGCAGCCAGAACGATATCCGTTTCATGACGATCTACGGCTATGCCCGTCTCGTCGGCTACGATCGCAACCTGACGCTGCAGCCGGATATTCTGGAGTCTTTTTCCTCCGTCAATGACATGGTTTTCACCTTCAAGTTGCGCGAAGGGCATAAATGGTCGGACGGGCATCCCTTCACCGCCAATGACTTCCGCTACTGGTGGGAAGATGTCATCCTCAACAAAGAGTTGACACCCGGCGGCGGGGCCCTGGAGCTGCGACCGCACGGCAGCCTGCCGCGTTTTGAGATGCTCGACGAATTGACGGTGCGCTATTCCTGGGATGATCCCAATCCGGGTTTTCTGTCGATTCTTGCCGCCCCGCAGCCGCTGGTCATCGCCGGCCCGGCGCATTATCTCAAGCAGTTCCACAAGAAATACCAGGACAGCATTCGCCTTGCTTCGCTGATGCAGGAAAACCGGGCGAAGAAGTGGCAGGACCTTCATATCAAAATGGGCCGCTCGTACCGGCCTGAAAATCCCAATCTGCCGGTACTTGACCCCTGGAAAAACACGACTGCACCGCCGGCCGAGCAGTTCATATTCGAACGCAACCCTTATTTTCATCGCGTCGACGAGAACGGGCGGCAGCTGCCCTACATCGACCGCCTGATCCTGAACATCAGCTCGTCGTCGATCATCGCCGCCAAGACCGGTGCGGGAGAGAGCGATCTTCAGGCAACCGGCATAGACTTCAGCGACTATACCTTCCTGAAGGAGGCGGAGAAGCGCTATCCGGTCAAGGTCAATCTGTGGAAATCGGTGCGCGGCTCGCGCGTCGCGCTGTTTCCAAATCTGAACAGCGCCGATCCCCTCTGGCGGGATGTCCTGCGCGATGTCAGGGTGCGCAGAGCCATGTCGCTGGCGATCGACCGCCATGAGATTAACATGGCCGTCTTCTACGGCCTTGGCACGGAGAGCGCGAACACCGTCCTGCCGGACAGCCCGCTCTTCAAGCCGGAATATGCGTCGGCCTGGATCGCGCACGATCCGGATCAGGCCAATGCTCTCCTTGATGCAGCCGGTCTCGCCAAGCGCGACGAGGACGGCATCCGCCTATTGCCGGATGGGCGTCGGATGGAGATCACCGTGGAAACGCCGGGTGAAAGCACGCTTGATTCCGACGTCCTGGAACTGGTGACCGATCACTGGCGCAAGGTCGGCATTGCGCTTTTCACACGAGTCTCGCAACGCGATGTTTTTCAAAGCCGCGCCATGGGCGGGCGCATTCAGATGTCGTTGTGGTACGGCCTCGACAATGGTGCGCCGACGGCGGACATGAATCCGGCGGAGCTGGCACCGACGACCAACGACCAGATGCAATGGCCGCTCTGGGGCATGTATTACCTCTCGCGCGAGACGAAAGGGGTTGCGCCGGACGTTCCGGAAGCGGCCAAACTCGTCAAGCTGCTTCATGAGTGGGAGGCGGCCGCCTCCTCCTTCGAGCGTGCCGAGACCTGGCACAACATGCTGGAGATCTATACGGACCAGGTTTTTTCCATCGGGCTCGTCAATGGCACGCTGCAGCCGATCGTTCACTCGTCGCGCATGCAGAACGTGCCTGATAAGGCGCTCTATGGCTTCGCTCCGACCTGCTATCTCGGGGTCTACATGCCAGACACCTTCTGGATGAAGGAGGATCGTCCCAATGCTTAGATATATCTTCTGGCGCATTGCGGTGATGATCCCGACGCTGATCGTCATCTCCATGCTGGTCTTCACCATCATCCAGCTCCCGCCTGGCGATTTCTTCGAAAGCCAGATCGCCGAGCTGCGCGCTCAGGGCGAGACCGCGGACCTTCAGAAGATTGAGGAGCTTCGCCACGAATATGGGCTCGACCGTCCGCTTCCGGTTCAATATCTCCGCTGGGTCGCCGGCATGCTGCAGGGCGATTACGGCTACTCTTTTGAATATCAGTTGCCGGTATCGGATGTGGTCGGCGACCGCCTGTGGCTGACCATTCTGGTGTCGATGACAACAATCCTCGTGACGTGGCTCATCGCCTTCCCGATCGGCATCTATTCGGCCACGCATCAATATAGCTGGGGCGATTACGGCCTCACCTTTCTCGGATTGCTTGGCATCGCCATCCCGAACTTCATGCTGGCGCTGATCCTGATGTATTTCGCCAATGTCTGGTTCGGCGTGTCGGTCGGCCATCTGATGGATCAAAAATACCTGTCGCAGCCGATGAGCTGGGAAAAGGCGCGTTCGATCTTGGCGCATCTGTGGATCCCCGTCATCATCGTCGGCACGGCGGGGACGGCGGGTATGATCCGCCGCCTTCGCGCCAACCTGCTCGATGAAATGCCGAAGCAATATGTCATCACCGCGCACGCCAAGGGCCTGCATCCGCTGAGGGCGCTGGTCAAATATCCGTTGCGCATGGCGTTGAACTTCTTCGTCGCCGATATTGGTTCCATCCTGCCGTCGATCATTTCCGGCGCCGAAATCACCGCCATTGTGCTGTCGCTTGAGACGACCGGGCCGATGCTGATCCGTGCCTTGCAGAGCCAGGACATGTATCTTGCCGGCTCGTTCCTGATGTTCCTGGCCTTCCTCAACGTTATCGGCGTGTTGATTTCCGATATCGCTCTCGGCTTTCTCGATCCCCGCATCCGCTTGCAAGGCAGGAGCACAAAGTGACCGCACCCCTGCCAAGCCCTGGCGCCCCACTGGAGCATTATGTCTCGAGCGCGGATTTCGATCCGGATCAGTTCGAGGCCATGTCCGCTGGCCAGCAACGCTACTACATGGCCTCTCAAAAGAAGCTGATGTGGTGGAAGTTCAAGAAACACAAGCTCGCGCTCGCATCCGGCATCTTCCTGGCGCTGATGTATGGGATGATCCTGATCGTGGAGTTCGTGGCGCCCTACGGGCTGCACAGCCGCAACGTCGACTATATTCATTCGCCACCGCAGGCGATTCACTTCTTCGACAAGGGCAACTTCGTCGGGCCGTTTGTCTATGGCCGCAAGATGACACTCGATATCGACACGCTGCGCAGGAGCTATACCGACAACACATCGGACGTGCAGCCCATCCGCTTCCTCTGTCGCGGCGATGCCTATCGCTTCTGGGGGCTGGTGGATTCAAACGTCCATCTGGTTTGCCCGGCCGTCGGCGGCCAGATGTATCTGCTGGGAACGGACCGGCTCGGCAGGGACGTGCTATCGCGGATCATTTATGGCGCGCGCATTTCTTTGACGATCGGGCTGATCGGCATTGCCATCAGCTTCGTGCTCGGGATCGTCATCGGCGGTCTTGCGGGATATCACGGCGGCTTGTTCGACCTGCTTGTTCAGCGCGTGATCGAAATCCTTCAATCGATACCAAGCTTGCCGCTATGGATGGCGCTAGCCGCGATCATGCCGGTAAGCTGGAGCCCGATCATCGTGTATTTCGGCATTACCATCATTCTCGGCATTCTGGACTGGACGGGTCTTGCGCGTGCCGTTCGCTCCAAGCTTTTATCGTTGCGCGAGGAAGACTATGTGCTTGCCGCCCAGCTGATGGGCGCACCGACAAGGCGCATCATCGGCCGTCATCTTGTGCCGGGCTTTATGTCGTATCTGATCGCTGCGGCGACGACCGCGGTTCCTCGCATGATTCTCGGCGAGACGGCGCTGAGTTTCCTCGGATTAGGCCTGCGCCCGCCGATCACGAGCTGGGGTATTCTGCTGACCGAGGCCAAGGACGTCAGTGTGATCGCCTTCTATCCGTGGCTTCTTTTCCCGATGATCCCGGTGATTTTGGTCATTCTGGCGTTCAACTTTTTAGGAGACGGCTTGCGCGATGCCGCCGATCCCTACAAATAGCAGGGTGAATGGCGAAGACAGGATTGCAATTCGAGGAGCGGACGCGGATGTCGTTTGCCGACATCCGCGTACATGACTTTCATCCCCCAGAGGTTTTGCCCATGAAGCGGCGCTTAGAAGATGCTCGAATCCTCATGTATAGCCACGACACGTTCGGTCTCGGCCATCTCAGACGATGCCGTACGATCGCACATTCTCTCGTGGAGGATTATCGCGGGCTGAACGTATTGATCATTTCCGGCGCGACGATCGCCGGTGCCTTCGACTATCGGTCGCGCGTCGATTTCGTCAAGGTGCCGAGCGTCATCAAGCTGCGGGACGGCGAATATACCTCGATGGCAAGCCATGTCGCTCTTCAGGAAACGCTGAAGATGCGGCAATCGATCATTCGCCACACCGCAGAAACATTTCAGCCCGACGTCTTCATTGTCGACAAGGAGCCGATGGGGCTCAAGGGCGAAATCGAAGAGACGCTGACCTATCTCAAGGCGCGGGGCACGACACTTGTTCTCGGCATGCGCGACGTCATGGATGCACCGCACCTTTTGGATGCGGAATGGAAGAAGAACAACGTCCTGCACAAGATCGACCAATTCTACGATCGCGTCTGGGTCTACGGTCCGCCGGATTTTCATGATCCGCTCGTCGGTCTCGACGTTCCCATGGGCGTACGCCGGAAGATGGAGTTCGTCGGCTTCCTGCAGCGCAGTGTTTCCACCCTCGGCACGAAGTCGGAACATGTGCCGGATGAGGATTATATCCTGGTCACGACGGGCGGCGGCGGCGATGGCGCGGACCTGGTCAGCGATGTCCTCGGCGCCTTCGAGCACGACGAAACCCTGACGCACAAGACGCTGATCGTCCTCGGCCCCTATATGCCGGCTAAGGAGCGAAGCCAGCTCTTGGAACGCGCAAGCAGGATTGCCTGTCTGCAGGTGATCGAGTTCGACAACAAGATGGAAGAGCTGATCGCCGGCGCAAAGGCCGTCGTTGCCATGGGCGGCTACAATACCTATTGCGAGATCCTCTCCTTCGACAAGCCGGCGCTGATCATTCCACGCACCCGGCCGCGCGAGGAGCAGCTGATCCGAGCGCAGCGGGCAAGCGAGCTCGGTCTCGTGGATATGCTGCTGCCCGAGGAATCCGCGGATCCGAAGCAGCTTGCCGCGGCCTTGAAGCGGCTGCCCAACCGTGCACCGCCATCGGCGAGCAGCAGCAGTATGCGCCTTGAAGGGCTGGTGCATATTTCGCGCACCGTCGGCGAGTGGTTCGATGATCGCGAGCGCTATACGCCGCTGTCGATCGTTGCCGAGTAGATCGTCGGGACTCGTCGATGCGAAAGAAAATACTGGTAGTCCTCAAGGGCTATCCCCGCCTGTCGGAAACCTTCATCGCGCAGGAACTTCTCGGCCTGGAAAAGGCCGGGTTCGACCTGACGCTGATTTCGATGCGAAAGCCGACGGACAAGAAGCGCCATCCCGTGCATGACGAGATCAAGGCGCGCGTGGTCTATCTGCCGGAGTATCTGCACAACGAACCCTTAAGGGTCCTGCGCGCCTTCTTTGCTAGCCTCGGCAAGCCGGGATTCAAGCGGCTGCTGAAGCAGTTCTGGGCGGATCTCAAGCGGGATATCACGCCGAACCGCGTGCGCCGCTTCGGTCAGGCATTGGTGCTGGCGCATGAATGGCCTGACGGGGGCGGATGGCTGCATGCGCATTTCATCCACACGCCAGCTTCCGTGACTGCCTATGCCAGCATCATGACCGGCATTCCTTGGACCTGCTCGGCGCATGCCAAGGATATCTGGACCTCGCCGAACTGGGAGCTTTCGGAAAAGCTTGGTCGGGCCCGTTGGACGGTGACCTGCACACGCAATGGCTTCGAGCACATGCGTGATCTGATCAAAGTGGATGATAAGGTCTATCTGAGCTATCACGGCTTGGATCTCGACCGCTTCGGACCTTTTGCCGGCGAACATTCCAACCGCGACGGCACCGAGACGTCCGATCCCGCCTTCGTCCTCAGCGTTGGGCGCGCGGTGGAGAAGAAGGGGTATGACGTGTTGCTGAAGGCGCTGGCACTGTTGCCGGGCGATCTCAGCTGGCGTTTCACCCATATCGGTGGCGGCGACGGCCTGTCTAAATTGAAGGTACTGGCCGAGACGCTCGGTATTGCCGATCGCATCACCTGGAAGGGAGCGTTGGCACAGGAGGAGGTGCTGGCGCATTACCGCCAGGCGGATATTTTCGCGCTCGCCTGCCGCGTGGCCGCCGATGGCGATCGCGACGGTCTGCCGAATGTGCTTGTCGAGGCGTCCAGCCAGCGCCTTGTCTGCATCTCAACCAATGTCTCGGGCGTTCCGGAACTGCTCGATGACGGCGAAAACGGCCTCGTGGTTCCCACGGAAGATCCCCAGGCGCTTGCGGCGGCGCTGGAGCTTGCGATCCGCAATCCGGCGCTGCGCCACCGGCTCGGTGATGCGGCTGAGCGGCGGGTGCGCGAGCATTTCGACCATCATGCCAGCATTCGGCAATTGACACGGCTGTTCGAAGAGCAGTGGCAAAAGGAAGATCAATGGCGGAAATCCGCATGACAGCCACGCATGCCAGCCCCTTGCGCATATTCTTCTACGTCCAGCATCTGCTCGGCATCGGCCATCTGGCCAGGGCCAGCCGCATTGCCAGCGCCATGGCGAAGGACGGCTGCCAGGTGACGGTCGTCACAGGCGGTATTCCGGTGAATGGCTTTCCCGGCAGCGACGTGACCTCCGTCACGCTGCCGCCGGTAGTCGCCAGCAGCGCCGGCTTTTCCGGGCTTGCCGATCAGTCCGGCAACCCGGTCGATGAGGCGTTTCTGGCACGCCGTTGCGAGCTTCTGCTCGAAGCGTTTCGGCGGGCCGAGCCGGATGTCGTCATCATCGAAGCCTTCCCCTTCGGACGGCGGCAGATGCGCTTCGAGCTGCTGCCCTTGCTCGATGCCATCGCCAAGGCCGATCGCAAACCGCGGCTCTACACATCGGTACGGGATATTCTACAGCAGCAGAAGAAGCCGGGGCGCGACGAGGAGACAGTAGGGCTGCTTCGCGATCATTTCGACGGCGTTCTCGTTCACGGTGATCCTCATTTCATTCGGCTGGAAGAAACCTTTCCTCTGACCGCATCCATCGCCGACAAGATCGCCTACACTGGGCTTGTTGCGCCGGCGCTCCCCCCGGAGCCCGCCGAGAGCTTCGATATGGTCGTGTCGGCTGGCGGTGGTGCCGTCGGGCGCGACCTCATCCGCGCATCGCTCGAGGCCGCAAGCCGTGTGGCGATCGACCGCCGCTGGCTGTTGGTGACCGGACCGAACTTGCCGGAACAGGATTTTGCCGATCTGGCCGCCGACGCGCCCGAAAATGTCGAGCTCGTCCGCTTCCGCAAGGATTTCCCGTCCTTGCTGAGAGGGGCGGAGCTGTCGATTTCCCAGGCGGGCTACAATACGGTCGGCGACCTCCTCGTTGCCGGCTGCCGCGCCATTTTGGTGCCGTTCACGGCCGGCGGCGAAACAGAACAATCGGTTCGGTCCGAGCGACTGGAAAAGCTGGGTCTGGCACTCGCTTTGCCGGAAGCGGGACTGACGACGGATTTGCTCGTCACGGCGGTCGAGACGGCGCTGTCACGGCCCAAGCCGAATAGCCCCGACATCGATCTTAGCGGAGCGGCAAGGACCTCGGCCATTGTTCGCGGCGCCGCGTGACGGACAAGGCGGGACGCCGATCGTGATGACCCGTCGATTTATGCTCCTGGATTCCTGCAATCTTGTGATATAAATCAAGAAATCGATGAATCGGGAGGAGCGTGGACGAAGGACCGGGCGGAGTCCCTTTTCACAATGGGGCCACGTATCCACAACAAACTCACCCTGTATTTCTGCAACAACGGTGCCGGCATCCGGTCGGCGCTGGGCGTTTGAATCTGAAAGCCTGCAATAAGCGATGGAAAAAAGCCTAGCGCGATATATTTGGTCGAATACCCGGCTGGAGCAGGTTTGGATCCTGCTGGTCGTTGCGGCTTCGATGATCCCTTACTTCCTGTCCTTCGACCTGCCGAAGCAGATCGTCAACGGGCCGATCCAGGGTAAGGGTTTCGAGCATCCCGGCGACACACAGACGTTCATGCACATCGCCTTCGACGTGCCGTTGATCGGCCATATCGTGTTGTTTCACGGCATACAGCTTACCCGTATGTGGATGCTGGTCGCGCTGAGCCTGGTGTTCCTGGCGCTCGTCGTCCTCAATGGCCTCTTCAAGCTCTATATCAACACCTATAAGGGCCGGCTCGGCGAGCGCATGCTGCGTCGTATCCGTTTCGAGTTGATCGATCGGGTATTGCGGTTCCCACCGGCGCTTTTCAAGCGGGTGAAGCCCGCTGAGATTGCCACCATGATCAAGGATGAGGTGGAGCCGATGGGCGGCTTCACGGGCGATGCCTTCGTGCAGCCGGCGCTCCTGGGCGGTCAGGCGGTCACCGCTCTCATCTTCATCATCATGCAGAATTTCTGGCTGGGCATGATCGCCGCTGGCATCGTCGCCGTGCAGGCGATCGTCATTCCCCGCATGCGCAAGCGGTTGCTGGAGCTCGGCCGCCAGCGGCAGCTGACGGCACGCGAGCTTTCCGGCCGCGTCGGCGAGATTGTCGATGGTATCGGCACCATCCATGCCAACGACACGACGAACCTGGAGCGCGCCGACATCGCCCACCGCCTCGGGCTGATCTTCTCGATCCGCTACGATCTCTATCAGTGGAAGTTCCTGGTAAAATTCATCAATAACTTCCTCGCACAGGTCACACCCTTCCTGTTCTATCTGGTCGGTGGCTTCCTCGCCTTGCAGGGGCGTTTGGACATCGGTCAGCTCGTCGCCGTCATCAATGCCTACAAGGACTTGCCAGGCCCCCTCAAGGAGCTGATCGACTGGGACCAGTCGCGCCAGGACGTTCAGGTCAAGTACAATCAGGTGGTCGAGCAGTTCAGTGTCGACCAGCTGATCGATCCGAAAATTCAGGTCGTTTCGCACGCACCCGCAGGCCGCATCACCCATTCCCTGGTTGCGACCAACGTGACTGTCGTCGATGACAGCGGCGCCCGCGTGCTCGATCACATCTCGGTCGAGATCCGTCCCGGAGAAAGGGTCGCGGTCGTTGGCGACAGTGGCGCCGGTGGCGAATATCTGGCCGAAGCATTCGGCAGGCTGGTCTGGCCCGATAGCGGTCGCGTCTCGATTGACGGGCGTGACCTATTGGAATTGCCGGAGTCTCTGACCGGAAGGCGCATCGCCTACGCATCCTCCGAAACCTTCTTCTTCCACGGCACGTTGCGCAGCAATCTTCTCTATGGCCTCAAGCATGCTCCGCTCATTCCTCCCGTCTATGACGAGGAGGAGGCCACTAAGGCCAAGTGGCGCATGAACGAGGCACGGCGCGCGGCCAATCCCGAGCTGGAGCTCAACAGCGATTGGGTCGATTATGCTGCGGCAGGCGCGACTGGTCCGGACGATATCTATTCGGCTATCCGCCCGGTTCTGGATGCCGTTGCCATGTCGCAGGACATTTTCGACATGGCGTTGCGCTCGAATGTTGATACGGCGACACATCAGGATCTGACGTCGCGCATCGTCGAACTGCGTCAGGCATTGCGGCTAAGGCTGCAGGAGGAGAAGCTCGAGGATCTCGTCGTTCCCTTCCAGTTCGATGCCTATAATCCGCAAGCGACCGTTGGTGAAAACCTGCTGTTCGGCACGCTGAAGCGGCCGCAGATGACCAATCGCAAGCTTGCAGCGCATCCGTATTTTCGGCAATTGTTCGCAGAAACGGGGTTGATTTCCGACCTCTACGATATGGGTCTGGAGATAGCAGAAAACGCCGTCGAACTCTTCACGGATCTTCCGCCGGACCATCCCTTCTTCCAGCAGCTGACCTTTATGACGGCGGAGGATATTCCGACCTATGAGGCGCTGCTGCAGAAGCTGAACGGCAAGGGCTATGAGGCGGCGACCGACGACGAACGCTCCGCGATCATCCGTCTAAGTTTCTCCTACATCGAGCCTCGCCACCGTTTCGGTCTTCTGACGCAGATGCTCATGGAGAAGATCGTCGAGGCGCGCGCGAAGTTCTATGAGAACATTCCGGCGGATCTTGCCAGCGTCATCGAGCGCTATGATCCGGAACGCTTCACCGCTTCCGCGACCCTGATGGACAATGTGCTGTTCGGTCGCATCGCGCATCAGCAGGCGAATGCCCCCGAGCAGATTCACCAAATCATGTATGATGTGTTCGGGCGTCTCGGCATGCACGATGGCGTTCTGTCGATCGGCCTGGATTTCGATGTCGGTTCGGGTGGCAAGCGCCTGACGAATGTGCAGCGTCAGAAGCTCAATCTTGGACGCGCGCTGTTGAAACGGGCGGATTACATCATCTGCAATCGTCCTCTGCCGGCGCTCGACCATCGCATTCAGGACCAGATTGCGAGAGCCATCCTCGGTGATCTCGACAATGGAGGCCATGCGCCGGCGATCATCTGGGTCCTGTCCAATCCGAGTTTTGCGGAGCTGTTCGACCGTGTGCTGGTCTTCGATCACGGCAGCCTTGTCGAAAGCGGATCGACCACCGATCTTTTAGAGAAAAACGGTATGTTCAAAGAACTGTTATCGTAATATTCTATCTGCACAGTGGCGTCTGGGGCCGAACACTGGGGGTTTGAAGCTCATGCTTCTGAAAGATGAAGTCGAAATGCTGAAGCGGGTGCCGATTTTTTCGCGCATCGCACCTGCGAAGTTGAAACTTTTGGCGTTTACGTCAGATCGCGTTAGCTACAATGCTGGCCAGATCCTGTTTCATCAGGGCGATCAAGGCGACGCGGCCTATGTTGTTCTTTCAGGAACTGCTGATATTCTCGTCGATAGCCCAGCCGGCGAGATCAAAGTTGCCGAAGTCGACCTCAACTCCATCGTCGGCGAAATTGCCATCCTCTGCGACGTCTCCCGTACCGCGACCGTGAAGGCCACCTCGAAGCTGGAGGCATTGAAGATCAGCAAGGAGCATTTCCTGAAGCTGCTCAGCGATTTCCCGGAAATGGCCGTCGAGATCATGCGCGTTCTTGCCGATCGTCTGAACCATACGACCTCCGAACTCACCGCCGTTCGCAGCCGTTTGAGCCAACCGCAGCCAATGTCCACGCATTGAGGCGGGACGATCCCCCTCGTTCGGCTAAAATTCCTTGCGAAGAGCGCTGCGTAATCCAACCCAGATCGGACTACGCTTATCCTTCGCCTGCTAGTAGGCGATAAAGAAGGTCGAGATCAGAAGCGTGATCCCGACCCAGCCGATGAGAAGCAGGCGCCAGGTCGCCTTCATCCTTCCCCGAACGAAAGCCTTTCTCGCTGCCTTATCAGTCTTGAAAGCCGGATTGCTCGCGGCTTGGACATTCGTTGCGACGATGCGACGCCATCCGCCGCCGATCCCGATAATTGCGAGGATGAGGCATGCGATGCGAACAATATCGATCATTCCGAACTCGCTGAAAAAGACCATTGCCAAGCGTCGGCCGTCTGGCTTTTCAAATCAATCCACGCCGTGCCAGATTGCGCATCAGGTGAGAGACGCCAAAGGTCCATGGCGGGCATTCTGTCGATAGAAGCACACGGTTCCGCAAGGCGCCCAACCTATCGTTGGAGATGGTGACGATGTCGCCAACCTTGTGGGTGAAGCCTTGCCCGGGAGTGTCACGATCTTCGACGGGTGCAAAAAGTGTTCCCATGAACAGCACAACGCCGTCGGGATATTGGTGATGGCGGCCGATGGTCTGCGAGACGAGATCAAGGGGATCGCGGCTGATTTCCTTCATCGACGAGCGGCCGTGCAATACATAGCCGTCCTCGCCCTCGACCTTCAGGTCGAGATCGGCATTGCGCACATCATCGAGCGTATAGGTTTCGTCGAAGAGGCGGATGAATGGCCCGATAGAGCAGGAGGCGTTGTTGTCTTTTGCCTTGCCGAGCAGCAGTGCGGACCGTCCTTCGACATCGCGCAGATTGACGTCGTTGCCGAGCGTTGCGCCTTTGACCCGGCCCTGGCTGTCGACGGCAAGGACGATTTCCGGTTCCGGATTGTTCCACTTGGAGATCGGATGCAGGCCAACGTCCGCGCCCAGCCCGACCGAGGACATCACCTGCGATTTGGAAAAGACCTCAGCATCGGGACCGATGCCGACTTCGAGATATTGCGACCAGACACCTTCCTCGATCAGCGCGGCCTTGACCTTGGCGGCTTCAGGCGAGCCGGCCTTGAGGTTGCGCAAGCTGTCGCCGATCAGCGCGGTCACCTTGCCGCGGATCGCTTCGGCAAGATCCGGATTGCCGGCTGCGCGCTCCTCGATGACGCGTTCGAGCATCGAGCGAGCGAAGGTGACGCCGCAGGCTTTGATCGCCTGCAGGTCGACTGGAGCGAGAAGATGAATGGTCGCACGATCGGCCTTTGCTGCGAGCAAGTCGTCAAGCTTTGCGACCGCTTCGCCCTGCTGCGCGCGGACGAAAGCGACCGCATCGTCTTTCTCCAGAAGGTCGCGCGCAGTCGGCGCCTCTTTCGAGGTGATGTCGTAAACGGTGCCATCCTGGACTGTGACGAGAGCAGGGCCTTCGACATCGGGGCGCCAGATACGTCCAATAAATGTACCGGTACTGAAAATGTCTGAATTGGCCATGTCTTCGATCTCCCCAAAACTCCGACCCGTTTCTAGCGCAGTCGGTCCGGCTTTGCCATCCGGCGTCTGTCGGTAATTCAGCGTGTTGCGGACATTTGTTTTCTGCCGGTGGGCCAAAGACATAAGGCCTCGCGGCAGCGCCGCGAGGCCCCTTGGGCCGCAAGCCGGGAGAGAGTAGCTTTAGGCGGCCTGAACCTTGCGATTGCCACGCGCCCATTCCGGCAGCCAATCGCCATGAGCGACCAGCAGCTCGTCGACCAGCGACCAGATCTGGTCGAGATCGAGTTCGGCGGCCGTGTGCGGATCCATCATCGCTGCGTGGTAGATGTGCTCGCGATTTTCAGTCATCAGGGCTTTCACCGTCAGTTCCTGCACGTTGATGTTCGTGCGGATAAGGGCGGTCAACTGCGGCGGCAGATCGCCGACATAGGTCGGCTGGATGCCGGAGGCATCGACTAGGCAAGCGACTTCCGCGGCGCAATTGTACGGCAGCGAGGTGATGCAGCCATTGTTACGGACGTTGCCATAGATGACGGAAGGTTCGCCGGTCCAGACCGAATTGATGATCGAGGAGGCATATTCCTTCGATTGCTTGACTTCGATCTTCTCGGCGGTGCGATATTCCTCGGCCTGGTTCTTCCAGCGCGCCACCTGCTCGATGCAGCGCTTCGGATATTCGTCGAGCGGAATGCCGAATTTCTCGATCAGGTCCTCGCGGCCTTCCTTGATGAAGTAGGGCGTGTATTCGGCGAAATGTTCGGAGCTTTCGGTGACGAAATAGCCGAGGCGGGTCAGCATCTCGTAGCGTACCTTGTTCGGGCAGCGCGGATTCCAGCCGGGCTTCGGCGCACGTCCTTCGCGATAGGCGCGGACGAGATCCGGGTAGAGATTGCGATAGGAACCATCCGGCTGGCGATGCTCGAATTCGAGATAGAAGGCCATGTGGTTGATGCCGGCCGAACGATAGCGGATCTCGTCATAGGGAATGTCGAGATCGTGCGCCAGTTCCATGGCAGTGCCCTGCACGGAATGGCAAAGGCCGACCTGCTTGATCGTCGGGTACTTCTCGCCGATCGCCCAGGTGTTGATCGCCATCGGGTTCACATATTGCAGCATGATTGCGTTCGGGCAGACGGCGAGCATGTCTTCGCAGATCTTCCACAGATGCGGAACCGTGCGCAGGCCGCGCATGATGCCACCGACGCCGAGCGTGTCGGCGATCGTCTGACGCAGGCCATATTTCTTCGGCACTTCGAAATCGGTCACCGTGCAGGGCTCATAGCCGCCGATCTGGAAGGCGACGACGACGAAATTAGCGCCGTCCAGCGCCTTGCGCTGATCGGTAAAGATCTCGACCGTGGCCGGAGCGCCGAGCGTCGAAGCCAGCTTGCGGGCGACGATCGCGCTTTCTTCCAGCCGCTGCGGATTGATGTCCATCAGAGCGATTTTTGCGCCTGCGAGCGCCGGGCGCTGCAAGACGTCGCCGATGATGTTCTTCATGAAGACAGTCGAACCGGCGCCGATGAAAGTGATCTTGGGAGTGCTTGTCATTTCAAAATCTCCTGGATGCTATGAAGCTACCTCGAACGCCGCTCTAACGAGGCGTTCGGTGTAAGCGGTCTTGGGATGGGACAGAACCTCGTCGACCGGCCCTTCCTCCATGATCTTGCCGTGCTGCATGACGATCACGCGATGGCAAAGGGCGCGGACGACCTTGAGGTCGTGCGAGATGAAAAGGTAGCTCAAGCCCCGCTCGTCCTGCAGCTTGCGCAGGAGGTCGATGATCTGGGCTTGAACGGAGAGATCGAGCGCGGAGGTCGGCTCGTCGAGCAGGATGAATTCCGGTTCGAGCGCGATGGCACGGGCAATCGCGATACGCTGGCGCTGTCCGCCGGAAAACTCATGCGGGAAGCGCGAGAGAATGTTGGCCGGCATGCCGGCGCTGACGAGCGCGTCCTTGACGCGGTCCAGCCGCTCGGCCCTGTTGGCGCCGATATTGTTGACCACCAGCCCCTCGGAAATGATCTGGCCGATGGTCATGCGCGGATTGAGCGACGAGAACGGATCCTGGAAGACGACCTGCATACGGGACCGCAAAGGCCGCATCTCGGCGCGAGATCTGCCATGGATTGCCTGCCCGTCGAAGAAAATCTCGCCGCTATCGGCATCGATCAAGCGCAGAAGTGCCTGGCCGAAGGTCGTCTTGCCGGAGCCGGATTCGCCAACCAGCCCGAGCGTTTCATGACGGCGAAGTTCCAGGTTCAGACCGTTGACGGCGACGAGCTCGCGCATGTCGGGTTTGAAGAAGCTGCCATGCCGCATCATGAAGGCGACCTTGACGGACTTGCCTTCGAGAACGGTATCACAGTTCGGCGGCAGTGGTTTTGCCCGGCCGCGCGGCTCCGACGACAGGAGATGCTTCGTATAGGGGTGCTGCGGATGAGCAAACAAGGCTTCCGTCGTATTGTGCTCGCGCATTTCTCCGTGCTGCATCACGTAGACATAATCGGAAAACTGGCGCACCACGGTCAGGTCGTGGGTGATCAGGATCACCGCCATGCCGAGCTGCTTTTGCAGGTCGCGGATGAGGTTCAGGATCTGCGCCTGCACGGTCACGTCGAGCGCCGTCGTCGGCTCGTCGGCGATCAGCACGTCCGGATCGTTGGCAAGCGCCATGGCGATCATCACACGCTGGCGCTGGCCGCCAGAGAGCTGATGCGGATATTGCTTCAGCCTTGCTTCCGGATCGGGAATCTGAACCTGCTTCAATAGATCGAGCGCCCGCTTTTCGGCGTCCCGGCGGCTAACCTTGCGATGAACACGGATCGCCTCGACGATCTGGCTGCCGATCGTATAGATCGGGTTGAGCGAACTCATCGGCTCCTGGAAGATCATCGAGATGCGGTCGCCGCGCAGTTGCCGGCGGGCGCGCTCCGAGAATTTCAGGACATTCTTGCCGTCATAATGAACGACAGACTTGTCAGAAACCACGGCGCGTTTGGTCAGCAGCCCCATCACGGTGCGGGCCGTTACCGATTTTCCGGAACCGGACTCGCCGACGATGGCAATGGTCTCACCGCGATAGAGCTGGAAGGAGATATCCTTGACGGCATCGACCACGCCGTCCTCGACCTTGAACTTGACGGCGATGTTGCGGGCATCGATAACAGGCGCGACGGCCCTTTCGCCGGCGTCGAAGCGAATGTCGGGAGCGAAGGGATTGACGAGTGCGAGAGCCATATCCGTTCTCCTTTCAATAAGGGTCGATCGCGTCGCGCAGTCCGTCGCCGAGCGCATTGAAGGCGAAGACGGTGACGAGAACGAAGGCGACGGGCGAGAGAATCCAGGGGTAGGAGCCGATGACCGAATAGGTCGACGTATCCTGCAGCATCAGACCCCAGGAGATCAGCGGCGGTTTGACGGCAAAACCCAGGAAACCCAGGAAGGATTCAAGCAGAACCACGCTCGGGATCGCAAGCGTCACGGCGACGATGACGTGGCTCATGACGTTCGGGAATATGTGCTGCAGGATGATACGCCGGTCGGTGGCCCCGATCGCCATCGCTGCTCGCACGTAGTCGATCCTTGCCAATGCCAGCGTCTTGCCGCGAACCTCGCGTGACATCTGTGCCCAGCCGAGTGCAGACATGACGATGATGACGAAGGCAAGGAAGACATTGGTCGGCGCTGTCACGGGGATCAGCGAAGTCAAGGCCAGATAAAGCGGCACTTGCGGGAAGGCGAGAACGACCTCGACAAAGCGCTGGATCCAGGTATCGAGGACACCCCCGAAGTAGCCTGAGATCATGCCGATCGTGGTGCCGACGATGGTCACGATGGCAACGACCGTCAGGGCGATCATCAGCGAGATACGCGAGCCGTAGATGGCGCGCGACAACACGTCTCGGCCGAACTTGTCCGTGCCGAGGAAATGAACCGGGCCGCCGTCAGTCGCACCGAAGAGATGCCGATTACCGGGGATCAGGCCGAACATGTAATAGGGGTCGCCTTTGACGAAGAGGCCGAGCAGGCGCGGGTGATCGTAATCCGGCCCGACGATCGGTTGGAAGGTGACCGGGTCGAGATCGGTGGTCTCGACGAGCGCGTAGACTCTAGGCAGGAAGACGAGATTGCCGTCCTTGTCGTGAAAGCTGATGACCTGCGGCGGCGCGAAGCCGGTGTCGGTCGCCTTGGGATCAAGCGGCGCGACGAATTCGGCAAAGACCGCCATAAGCAGAAGCAGGATGACGAGGACAAGGCCGCTCATACCCGTCCAGGAACGCTTCAGGCGTCGCCAGACCAGTGCGACGTAGCTTTCGCTGCCGCCTTTGTGCTTGATCTTTTCTTCCGGTGGGGGCGGGGAGTTGCTGAAGGCGAGCATTAGTGGATCCCTCCCTGTTGACGCACGCGCGGATCGAGCAGCGCAAGCAACATGTCGGCGATGATGTTGCCGATGATGAGGGTTGCCGAAAGCACCATCATGAAGGTTGCCGTGACATAGACGTCGCCGACGGCCATGGAGCCGACGATAGCCGGCCCGACTGTGGGCAGCGAGAAGATGATTGCGGTCTCGATTTCACCGGTCAGCATGTAGGGAAGCACGACGCCCTGATACATGATCAGCGGATGCAGCGCATTCGGCACGGCATGGCGCATGACGACCGCGCCGCCGGAAAGACCTTTCGCCCGTGCAGTCTCCACATATTGGGCATTCAGCGTATCGAGAAGATTGCCGCGCATGACGCGCATATTGTAGGCAAGGCCGCCGAAGGTGGCGATCGCAACGACCGGCCAGACATGCTTGACCAGATCGACGAACTTGGCCCATGACCAGGGGGCGCCACCATATTGCGGCGAGAAGAAGCTGCCTATCTCCGAGACATTAAGCTGGAAGACGAGGATATAGACGATGATCAGCGCCATCAGGAAGCGCGGCACGGTCATGCCGAGGAAGGATATGCCGGCAAGCAGATTGTCGATCCAGCTATATTGCCGTGTTGCCGCCCAAATGCCGAAACCGATGCCGAGGATGGAGGCCAGGATGTGGCACACCAGCGCCAAGGCCAGGGTTCGAGGCAGACGCTCGCCGACGACATCGGCGACAGGCTTGTTATAGACCATGCTATATCCGAAATCACCTCTGGTGACGATGCCGCCGACCCAGTTGAAATACTGGACGATCATCGGCTTATCGAGACCATGTTCGCGGCGGTAGGCCTGCGCCTGAGCATCTGCCTGTTCGAAGGACGCGCCGCCCTGGTTCATCAATTGCGAGCGGATGTAATCGGCATAGTCGCCCGGCGGTGCCTGAATGATAGCGAACGTCACCACGCTCAGGATGAAGAGCACTGGAATGGCGGAGGCTATGCGAACGAGCAGGAATCGTAACATCGGACGGTTCGCTTCTCTTGATGCTGTCAGCAGTCTCATTCCATCAGGACGATATGCGTCAGCGGTTCATTCTTGTCCGGCGACAGCGAGTCGCTGGGATGCTTCAGGTTCCCTGCCAGCCGACCTCATGCCGGCTGGCAGGGGAGCTTCATATGGCCCTATTTGATCGGGCCGGCGCTGCCCGGGGCACCCGGAAGCTGATCGGGGAACAGCTCGTATTTGCCCTGCTTGTCCGCAGCCACCCAGAGACGTTCGCGCAAGACGGAGTCTTCTGCCCAGTTGAACAGGAAGATCGGCGTGCCTGGAGGAACGTTGGAGAAGCGCTTGTTGATGATCAGCGCGCCCGGATATTCGGTCAGGCCGATATTGTAGAGGTTCTCGGTCGAGATCTTCTGGAACTTCTTCATCAGAGCCACGCGTTCGTCACTGTTCTGCGACTGCGTGAACTTGTTGACGATATCGACCATCTCCTTTTCGAACGGCATCAGATCGACCTTGCCGTCCGAGCCGGCGCGATGGTTCCAGCTCGTTCGCGGACCGACCGGCGCGAGCTGCTCGGTGTTCTGCACGACCGAGGCGAGCTCCGTGGTGTTGCGCCGAACCATCCAGTCGAAGCGACCGCTGTAGTTGGCGTCGTCACGCTGGTTGCCGTCGAGCGCATTGATGACGACGCGCAGGCCGAGCTTCTCCATCTGGGCGATCACACCTTCGGCCAGGCTCTTGTCCGTGGTGTAGCTGTTGTTGACCAGAAGAGTGAGTTCCACGTCCTTGCCGCCATTGACGCCAGCGGGGAAGTTGACGATGCCGTCGCCGTCCGTGTCCTTGAGGCCGGCCTTCGCAAGCTCGGCTTTGGCGGCGGTGAGATCGAACGGATAATAGACGGTCGAATTGCGGTCGTAAAAACTGCTGCCGGAGGAGAGGCCACCCGGATAGATCGCCGTGAACGGTCCCTTGACCAGCGACTCACCGATTGCCTTGCGATCCAGCGCCATGCTGACGGCCTTGCGAAAGTGCTCGTTGCGGTTCAGCTCGCGTACCGCCTGAGCGCGTGCGTCCGGATTGCCCCAGCCATTGGCGGAGAAATTCATCTGCAGGTTATAGCCGATGAGGCGGGGGCCAAAGGCGAGACGGGCTGGAGCTTCGGGTTGTGCGGCGCGCTTCAGCGAGGCAACGAAGTTTTCCGGCTGTTCGAGGTTCGAAAAGTCCCCGGAGCCGGCAACCGCCTGCACGTCGCGGTCTGCCCAGGTCGAGAGCTTGTAGTGCAGCTCGTTGAGGTAAGGCAGCTGATTGCCCTTCTCGTCGACCTTCCAGTAGTAAGGGTTGCGGCGCATCACGATGATGTCGTCGGAACGGTATTCGACCGGCACCCAGGCGCCCATGACAGGCATGTTCATGAATTCCGGCGGGAACGCATTCTTGAACTGCTCGTAAGTGTTCTTCGAATATTTCGGATGCTGCGGCTTCAGGATATGCGACGGACCGGGGCAGAAGGTGCCGTACGCCATGGCGTAGAGATATTGTCTCGGGAACGCATCCTTGAAGGTCCACTCGACGGTGTAATCGTCGATTTTCTTCAGCGTCGTGCCGGCCCCGAACGTTTCCGGGCTAGCGCCGTTCAGCGGCGAGACGTTATGATCGTTGACCTCGTCTTCCCAGTAGAACATCAGGTCGTCGGCGTTGAAGGGCACCCCGTCGGACCATTTCGCGCCTTCGACCAGATGCATGGTGAGCTTGTGGCCATCCGTCGACCATTCCCAGCCCTTGGCGAGGTTGGGCAGGGGTTCGGTATCCTTGGCTTCGACCTGGAAGAGTGGCGCGGTGCGCGTCAGGCATTCGGAAAGGCCGATGTCGATGCCGCCCCAACCCTGTGTCTGGCCGCCGCCATAGTTCCAGCCCTCCGGCCGGCCACCAATGACGTGTCGCAGCGTGTCGCCGTAGACGCCGATGCCGTCGGGCATGTTGCCGGTCTTAAAGACGAGCGGCTCCTTCGGCAGGCGGTCTTTCACGGGCGGCAGCTTGCCGCTCTTGACGAATTTGTCCGTAACCCAGGCCGGCTCGTGATAGTCCGGTAGCGCCTTGAACTCCAGGATCGAGCTGCGCTCGACATATTTGATCTTTCCTTCCGCCGGGAAGACCGCTGGAACCGGTGGCACTGTCGGTTCGGCCGCATAGGCGCTGATGGCGATCGCCGATGTGGCAATCGTCAACGCGGCTAGAAGGCCGATCGGTCGAAAATGTCTCATCTTTTTCTCTCTCCCTCTTTTGCGTGCGCTCTGTTCGAGGCGCCGCGCTCCTCCAGTACAGGGGAAATAGTCGATTTGCGGCGGTGGATCTCCGCTGAAATCCCCGCCGCATTCTCATTTCCCGAACTCTGCCTGCATCAACCAGCTTGTTTCAGGGCGGCTTTTTCTGCCCGCAATTCCTCGATCGAGCGGACATTGCGGCTTGCCGCGCCCTTCCAGTCGCGCGTCTTGACCTTGCTGCGCGACAGCCGGTCCTTGGCCCCATCAACCGCATGTGCATATTGCGGCAGCCAGCGAGCTTCGGCGACGACCATCTCGTCGACCATCTGCCAGACCTCCTCCGGCGTGGCGATGGCACCGACCAACGGGTCGTGCAGAACGGCAAGCTTCAACAGGTCGATATCGCCACTGATGGCGGCGTGCACCGACATGCGCTGGACATTGATGGACGACATGCAGGTTGCCGCGCATGCCTCGGGCAAGGTGATGCCCGCCACCATGTTGATACCGAAACGATCGACGAAGCCAGGGGATTCGATGATGGCATCATCAGGTAGATTGGTGATGACGCCATTGTTCTTGACGTTGAAATGGCCGCGGTAGACACGGTTGGTTTCAAGCGCCTCAAGGATATGGCTGGCATGCTCGTTGGAGCGCCTGCTAACATCGATCGGCTGCGAGGCGCCGTCGAGGATCTGCTGGAATTCCGTCTCGAACCAGTTGCGCGTCTCGGTGGAGTAGCGCAGATAACCGCCGGTTTCGCCATGGATCCAGTCGGACATATCGATCCACTTGTTGATCTCGTCCGGCCGCTTGCGATACCAGGGCAGGTATTCGGACAGGTGACCGTTGCTCTCCGTCGAATAGACGCCGAACCGCTTAAGCACGTCGATGCGTAGCTTTTCCTGCTGCGAAAAGACCGGATGCGCCTCGAAGGCGGCGATCAATTCGTCCTTGCCGATCTTGCGGCCGTTGAGGCGCAGATCGACGAACCAGGTCTGGTGGTTGATGCCCGAGCAGATATAGTCGAGCTCACTCTTGTCCTTCGCGCCGAGCACTTCGGCGATCTGTTCGGCACCATGCTGGACGCCATGGCAAAGACCGATCGTGTCGACCTTGCCGTATTCGATCGCCGCCCAGGTGTTCATCGCCATCGGGTTGGCATAGTTCAGGAATTTGGCGCCGCTCTCGGCAACGTCGCGGATATCTTTGCAGAAATCGAGAATGACCGGAATGTTGCGCTGACCATAGAGAATGCCACCGGCGCAAATGGTATCGCCGACGCACTGGTCGATGCCGTACTTCAGCGGAATGCGGATATCCTCGGCATAGGCCTCGAGGCCACCGACCCGCACGCAGCTGATGATATAGCGCGCGCCTGCGATCGCCGCGCGGCGATCCGTGGTCGCGGTGACGCGGGTCGGCAGCTTGTTGGCCTCGACGATCCGGTCGAGGATCGCCTTGATCATCGTCAGATTGTGCTCACTGAGATCGGTCAGCGCGAATTCGACGTCGCGGAATTCCGGCACGCACAGAATGTCGGTAAACAGCTTTTTCGTGAAGCCGACGCTGCCTGCGCCGATAATAGCGATTTTGAAACTCATGATCCTCACCTTCAAGTCGGTCGAACAATCAGCGGCGGGGGAGCCGGCAGCATCTCTGCCCTATGATCGTATCGGTTACGAAACGGGCCGAAATTGCGGTTTTTTCTCCAATCGCCGGTCCTCGTCGGCGGTCAAGCGCTGTTTTCTGACGGGATTATGCCTATAATTACGGAGGCGAACAGAGAACTATTATGCTTTCAGGGGTAATTTTGTGCTGCAGGAATTGATCGACAATGGACAGGTCATGCGGACGGTTTCCTTACCGCGCGGACGCCACCGGCTGCATGCCATGCCGACGAGCGCCGGCTATGAGATCCGGCGGGACGAATCCTATGATTGGGATGGGCGCCGACGCGGCCAGACGCCGTTTACCGTGCTTCAGCACACGATCAGCGGCACCGGCCGGCTGCGCTATGAGGGCCGCAACTATCGTGTGAATACCGGCGAGACGCTGCTCGTTCTCGTGCCGCACAATCATCGCTACTGGTTGGAGAAGGGCGAGCGCTGGGAGTATTTTTGGATATCGATGAACGGCGAAGAAGCGTTGCGCATCCATCGTCTGATTCTTGCTGCGGCCGGTCCGGTGTTGAAGCTGCAGCAGGCAACCATCGATCATCTTGCCGATTGCAGCCTGCGGCTCGTCAAGGGCGCTCAGACGCCTGCCTCTGCCTCGGCTGTCGCCTATGAGGCGGCGATGGCGCTCTATGACGATGTCTTCGGTTCGCATGCCTTTGCCGCCGATCGCTCTGCCATGCAGATCGTCATCGACCATATCGATGCCAATCTCGACAAGCCGCTTCCTGTCGATGAGCTTGCCAAGGTGAGCGGCCTCAGCCGCGCCCATTTTTCTCGCGTTTTTGCCGAGAGCGAGGGCGTGCCGCCGGCGGAATTCGTGCTGCAGCAGCGCATGCAGCGCGCCGCGAAACTGCTGACGAAGGCTGCCTTCATTCCGGTCAAGGAAGTAGCGATCATGTCGGGCTTCGATGATGCCAACTATTTCTCCAAGGTATTTCGCCGTATCTACGGCATCAATCCGACGGAATTCCGCACGACCGGCATGTATGCCGCGGTGCGCAATCCGGTCGAGGAGGGGAAGAACGGCCGAAACCGATAGGCGGCGGCAAGGAGGCCACAGTCGCTATCGCTTACCCGGAAAGGAGAAATCCGCCAAACGGTCGCATTGCGCGTCGGCGACGAGGCAGTATAGATATCGCCCCGCGGTATCATGCCTGCCTTGCCGCGCCTGATTTCCAGTCACCATCTGTTCGCCACCCGATGCGACGGGCTTAATCGATAGGATTGAATATGCGTTCTGTTGTCGCCTTCAACGAATCCTGGACGTTTCAAGAGGGGTTTTCGCCCGCGTCTGCCGGCCGACCGCAGGATGGGCAGCGTGTCACGCTTCCGCATACCGCTGTCGAACTGCCCTTCAACTATTTCGACGAGAAATCCTATCAGCGCGCCTTCACCTATCAGAAAATAGTGAACTGGGACGAGACGTTTGCCGGGCGCGAGATATCGCTGATCTTCGATGCGGCCATGGCCGATGCCGTCGTCTATCTGAACGGCGACGAGATCGCGGCACACAAGGACGGCTACACGCCGTTCGAGGCGCGCTTGACCGGCCGTCTGCGTCACGGCGAGAACCTCGTCACGGTCAAGATCGATGGCAGCGAGAACCCCGAGATCCCGCCTTTCGGTGGCCGGATCGATTATCTTACCTATGCCGGGATTTACCGCGATGTCTGGCTGAAGCTGACCGATCCCGTATCGATCGCCAACATCAAAGTCGAGACGGGCGATGTTCTTTCCGATCTCAAATCCGCGACCGTGCGCTGCGATATCTCCAATCCGCAAAATCTTGCTTTTAAGGGAAGGGTGACCGTTACCCTGCGGTCCGCTGATGGCGTGGCCATCGCTTCGGGGCAGGCTAACACCTCCGGCGAGAGCGTGACGCTCGGCTTCGATCGCCTCTCGGGCCTTTCGCTTTGGGATCTCGACAATCCCGTCCTCTATTCGGCCGAAGTGGAGCTTGCGAGCGATCAGGGGGCGGATCGGCACGCCGCGACCTTCGGTTTCCGCATCGCGAGCTTTACCGCCGAAGGTTTTCTGCTGAACGGCAAGGCGCTGAAACTGCGCGGGCTCAACCGCCATCAGGCTTTCCCTTATGTTGGCTATGCGATGGGGCGCTCGGCCCAGGAGCGCGATGCCGAGATCATGAAGCGCACGCTGAAATGCAACATCGTCCGCACCTCGCATTATCCTCAGTCGAAGTGGTTCCTGGATCATTGCGACCGTATCGGCCTTCTCGTCTTCGAGGAAATCCCCGGTTGGCAGCACATCGGTGACGAGGAATGGCAGCAGGAATCGATCCGCAACGTGCGCCGCATGATCGAACGCGACTGGAACCATCCCTCGATCGTCATCTGGGGCGTGCGCATCAACGAATCCCAGGATTCTCACGATTTCTACGCCGAGACGAACCGGCTGGCGCGTGAACTCGATCCGACGCGCCAGACCGGCGGCGTTCGCTACATCACCGAGAGCGAGATGCTCGAGGACGTCTACACGATGAATGATTTCATCCTCGGCAATGAGGAACTGCCTGGCGCCAACCGGCCGCGCACGCCGCTCCGGCCGCAGCAGGAAAACACCGGCCTTTCCAAGGACGTCCCCTATCTGATCACAGAATTCGGCGGCCATATGTATCCGACGAAAATTTATGATCAGGAGCAGCGGCAGGCCGAGCATGTGCGCCGGCATCTGGAAGTCCTGAATGCCGCCTATAGCGATCCGTCGATCTCGGGCGCCATCGGCTGGTGCATGTTCGACTACAATACGCATAGCGATTTCGGCTCGGGTGACCGCATTTGCTACCACGGCGTCACGGACATGTTCCGCGAGCCGAAATTTGCCGCCTACGTCTATGCCAGCCAGTGCGAGCCTTCCGAAGAGGCCGTCATGAAGCCGGTGACGATCTGGGCGCGCGGCGAGCGCAATATCGGCGGCGCCCTGCCGCTTATCGTTCTGACCAATTGCGATGAGGTCGAGCTGCGTTACGGTTCGCTGACCAAGCGTCTCGCTTCGGACAGGGAGACTTTTCCGCATCTGCCGCATCCGCCTGTTGTCTTCGATCACCGTTCCTTCACGCCGGACGAGCTTGGCGTATGGGGTATGGAATGGGAGGATGTGCATTTCACCGGCTACATCGGCGGCAAGCAGGTGGCGGAGCTGCATATGGTCGCAAATCCACTGCCGACCTCGCTTCAGATCGAAGCCGATGCCGATACCATGCGCGCAGGCGAACGCGATACGGTGCGCGTCATCGTGCGCGCGCTCGATCAGGCTGGCTCGCGGCTTCCCTTCCTGAATGATGTCGTCACCATCAAGGTCGATGGCCCGGCCAAGGTTATCGGGCCGGAAACGGTAGCATTCCAGGGTGGAACCACGGGTTTCTGGTTGCAGGCAACGGGAGAGGCTGGCGCCATCAAGCTCGAGGTCGCCTCGCCGCGTTTTGCCAGCCAAAGTTTGAGCCTCGCTGCAAAATAAAGCGCCGAAACGGGCGATTGCAGATAGTCCTGTGATTGCCCTGTCCCATCGCGGACTGGGATCGGATACGCCGATGTTCGCAGTCAGGCAGCTGAGCCGGCTGTTTCTCCGGTGGTTTGCGGAATCGACTGCAATAGTGTCTGTCTTGCCGAGGCAAGATGCGTGCGGCAAGCGGCGTCGATCCGTTGCGGATCGCGCGATTGCAGCGCTGCGATGTAGTCGAGATGTTCGGCCACGGCGCGGGCATTGCGCTCGCGGGCGAAGGCCTTGTTCCATTGAAAGTGATAGTGGAAGACGATGGCGATGACATCATAGAAATCGGCAATGAAGCGATTGCTCGAGGCGCGGTGGATGAGGAGGTGAAACTTCTCATCAAGGCGCGAAAAATCGCGGTAATGCGCGTCGAAATCCTTGAGCAGTTCACGATGTTCCCGCTCGATCGCCTTGAGATCATCCCAGGCGCGATGATTGGCAGGCAGACGGCCGAACTCGGCCGCCGAATGGAGTTCGAACATTTCCCGCACGTCGGCGAGTTCGAGCGCGAATTCGCTGGTGAAGCCCTTCAGGATCCAATGGCTGTTCGGCCGCTTCTCGATCAGCCCGAAGCGGCTGAAGCGAATGAGAAATTCGCGCACGACGGAGGTGCCGGTGCCGATTTCGCGTGCCAGTTCCAGTTCGTTGATCTGCATGCCGGGCTGGGCTTCGTCGGACATGATGCGCATCATGAAGCTGCGCTCGATGATGTCGTGCAGTGAATCGGTTTCCTCCTTCGGGAAGAAATCTGCCTGGTTCGGCAGGCGCAGAACCGTCTTTTGCCGCTTGTTCCAGAGAATGATGCCGGCGTCGCTGAGACGCATGAGGATTGCCCGCGCCGTGCTGCGGCTGACGCCGAGTTCGGCTGCGATTTCTGGTTCGCTCGGCAGCTCAGTGCCGAGCTTCAGGCGTGCTGCGTAGCGATTATACGCCTCCTTGAAGAGCGTGTTTTGCCTTGCCATTTCCCCCTCGCTTGTCGCCGCCGCTCTTTGCCGGCGGCGCTGTCTGAACCATGATCGAATGGCAGTCAATTGCAGGAGTGTTATGCCGGAACCGTGCGGACCGCTTTCCTCCGGGGCGGTGACGATTTCCTCGTTGACACCAAAATGTTTATTGTAGATAAAAAACAAAATCAATTGGCGCCGGACGTCGGAATGTCCGATAAGGTCGATGAGGGAGGAATTGAACATGGTGACGCGTGAAGCCCGCGACCCGAGCGCAATTCACTCATGCCAGCGATAAGTAAATCCGCAAATTGACGATAGTTGTCCGTCAAGCCATAGGCGGCGAGCATTGAAATGACCGTCATCACAAGGGAGAGGTGATGAAGACGAGAACAATCGGCAGGACGGGCCTTGAGGTCACCGAGATCAGCTTCGGCGCTGCTGCGCTGGGCGGCCTCTATCGTGCCTGTCCGCGCGACCAGGCGATGGAGACCCTACAGGCTGCCTGGGATAGCGGCATCCGCTATTTCGATGTTGCGCCCTGGTATGGCTTTGGCCTTGGCGAGCGCCGCGTCGGTGATTTCCTGCGCGATCAGCCTGAGGACAGCTATGTGTTGTCGACCAAGGTCGGCCGCCTTATGCGCCCGGTACCGACAGACAAGGTGCCCAATTACGGCTACGTTGACCCGCTGCCTTTCGATGCCGACTATGATTACTCCTATGACGGTATCATGCGCTCGGTCGAGTTCAGCTATGCGCGCCTTGGGCTCAATCGCATCGATATTCTCTATGTCCACGACATAGGCGGCTATACTCACGGCAAGGCCCTCAACGAGCATCACCTCGGCCAGCTCCTGGGATCCGGGTTGAAGGCGCTGGAGCAGCTGAAGTCGTCAGGCGCGATCAAGGCCTATGGCCTCGGCGTCAACGAGGTGCCAGTCTGCCTGGACGTGATGCGTGCGGCCGATATCGACTGCATTCTCATGGCGGGGCGCTATACTCTGCTGGACCGTTCCGCCGTTGCCGAGTTGCTGCCGCTCTGCGAGAAGACGGGAACGTCGCTGGTGGTGGGCGGCGTCTTCAATTCCGGTATTCTGGCGACAGGCCCGGTGCCTGGCGCACATTTCGACTATCTGCCGGCAACGCCGGATATTTTGGCCAAGGTAGGGGCGATGGAAGAGATCGCTCGCAAGCATGGCGTGCCGCTCGCCCAGCCGGTGATTCAGTTCCCGCTGCGCAGTTCTTGCGTGGCCTCGGTCCTGCTCGGCACGGCGAAGCCGGAAAGTCTTATCCGCAATATGCAGCTCGTAGAGCCCCGGCTCCCCGACAGCTTCTATGCGGAATTCGAAGCACTGACCCTCGTCGCGCCTCCGCTGGGAGACGAGGCGGTCCGGGTCTAGAGCAATTCCCGGAAAACTGCGCAGCGGTTTTCCCGGAATTGCGTGAAACAGCAGATGGAGCGGTTTTGCGATTCCGTGAGACGCTGAACCGCTTCAACAGAGAGCTATCGGGCCGTCGCAAAAGGCGGCATCGAAGAGGAGGAAAGCCTGTTTTGGCGTCGGTGGCCTTTCCGCCGCGCGATGCGTGACGCCTCAAGGCGTTGCGGTACCGAGCCGTAAGCGTTCAGCGGCCGGTGTGCAGGAAGCAGAGCGCGTTGAGAGGAGAAGCAGATGAAAATTACCAAGTCACTTCTGTCCCGCCGCACCTTTGCCGGCCTTGCCGGCGCTGCCATTATCGCAATGGCGATGCCCGTGCAGTCCTTCGCAGCCGACGTGACCATTCCGATCATCGTCAAGGACACGACATCCTTCTACTGGCAGATCGTTCTCGCCGGCGCCCGCCAGGCGGGCAAGGATCTCGGCGTCAAGGTGCCGGAACTCGGCGCACAGTCGGAATCCGACATCAACGGCCAAATCAGCATTCTGGAAAACGCTGTAGCCGGCAAGCCGGCTGCCGTGGTCATTTCGCCGACCGAGTTCAAGGCGCTCGGCAAGCCCGTGGATGAAGCCGCCAAGTCCGTGCCGGTCGTCGGCATCGACTCTGGCGCCGATTCCAAGTCCTTCATCTCGTTCCTGACCACCGACAACGTCCAGGGCGGCCGCATCGCCGCTGACGGTCTTGCCGCTGCAATCAAAGGCATGACCGGCAAGGAAGAGGGGGAGGTCGCGATTATCACCAGCCTTCCCGGTGTCGGTTCTCTCGACCAGCGTCGTCAGGGTTTCCTGGAAGAGGTCAAGAGCAAGTATCCGGGCCTCAAGGTCGTTGCCGATAAATATGCGGACGGCCAGGCCACCACCGGCCTCAACATCATGACCGACCTGATCACGGCCAATCCGAAGCTCGTCGGCGTCTTCGCCTCCAACCTGATCATGGCCCAGGGCGTCGGCCAGGCCATCGCCGAAAACAAGCTCGGCGACAAGATCAAGGTCATCGGCTTCGACAATGACGACAAGACCGTCGGCTTCCTGAAGTCCGGCGTTCTTGCCGGCCTCGTTGTGCAGGACCCCTATCGCATGGGTTATGACGGCATCAAGACGGCGCTCGCCGCTTCCAAGAAGGAAAAGGTTGCCGCCAATGTCGATACCGGCGCCAACCTCGTCACCAAGGCGAATATGAGCGATCCGAAGATCGACGCCCTGTTGAACCCGAAGGTCAAGTAAGGCTTGAGGCCGCGCCCGCGAGATTGGGCGCGGCCTTTCCGTCTGACCGCCTCCTTGAGGCGGCCGCGCGGCCATGCGAGAGGGAGGAGACCTCATGACGAGCCTTGAAGAAATCAGCCATCGGCACGACGACACCGTTAAAACGGAAGCCAGTCGCATTCCAGCTGGCTCGCCCATTCTCGAACTCAAGGGGCTGCAGAAGCGCTATGGCTATGTCGAGGCGCTGAAGCCGGCGACTGTCACGTTTCTGGCCGGAGAGATTCATGCGATTGTCGGCGAAAACGGTGCCGGCAAGTCGACGCTTATCAAGCTCCTGACCGGCGTGATCACAAGGACGGCCGGCGAAATCTTCTGGTGCGGCCATCCGGTGGCGCTTGCAACGCCCAATGAGGCAATTGCCCGCGGTATCAATGCCGTGCATCAGGAAGTGGTGCTTTGCCCGCATCTGACGGTCGCAGCCAATCTCTTCCTGGGCGATGAAGTCAATCGTTTCGGCCTGATGCGCAAGAAGCAGATGGTGACGATGGCGCAGACGGTGCTCGACGATCTCGGCTTCGGATTGCCGGCCGGCGAACTCCTCAGTTCTCTCACAATCGGTCAGCAGCAGCTGGTCGCAACTGCAAGAGCCGCGATGCGCGGCACGCAGTTTCTGATTTTCGACGAGCCGACCGCCTATCTCACCCGTCAGGAATCGGCGCAATTGTTCAAGCTGATCCGCCGCCTGCAGGGCGAGGGTGTGACGATCGTCTATATCAGTCATCGCATGGAAGAGGTGTTCGAGCTGGCCGATCGCGTCTCCGTGTTGCGCGACGGCACACATGTCGGCACCCGCGCCATCGCCGAAACCAACGACGACGAGCTGATCAAGCTGATGATCAATCGTTCCATCGAGCAGATCTACCATAAGGAGGAGATTCCGCTCGGCGACACCATCCTCGAGGCGCGCGGCCTTTCCGGCCCTGGCTTCGAGAATGTTTCGATGAGCGTTCGTGCCGGCGAAATAGTCGGCCTTTATGGCCTGATCGGCGCCGGCCGCAGCGAATTCGCTCTCGGTCTTTATGGGCGCCAACCGCTCTCCGCCGGGGAAATCCACTGGCAGGGACGCAAGGTCGACATCCGCAACGAGCGCGATGCGATGGAACTCGGCATTGCGCTGGCGCCGGAAAGCCGGCGCGATCAGGGGCTCTGCCTCAACCTGCCCATCGGGCTGAACATCAATCTGCCCGTCTTCAGACGGCTGAGCCGTGGTCCGATCATCAACAACAAGAGCGAGGCAGTTAACGCCGACAAGCAGATCCGCGACCTCAGCATCAAGACGCCGAGCCGACGGGTTCTGGTCTCCGCCATGTCCGGCGGCAATCAGCAGAAAGTGGTCATCGGCAAATGGCTGAGCCACGGCGCCAAGCTCTTCATCTTCGATGAGCCGACCGTGGGCGTCGATGTCGGGACGAAGGCCGAGATCTATCGGCTGTTTGCCAAGCTGCTTCGCGGTGGTGCCGGCATTATCGTCATCTCGTCCTATCTGCCAGAGGTCTACGAGCTCGCCGATCGTCTGCACGTCTTCCGCCACGGCCAGCTGGTCGCCAGCCATGATTTCCATGCTGCAACGCATGAGGAAGTCCTCGGCGAGGCGATCGGCGTCTGAACAACAAACAAGTCGAAAGAGGAGAACAAAAATGGCCGCGAATACGACAGAAGGCCCGACCGTTGCGCCGCGGCGAAAGATGAACATCCTCTTCAGCTTGACGCTGATCCTGCTGCTTCTCGCACTCTGGGTTGTTCTCGGCTTCTGGACCGACAAGTTCTGGACGCCACTCAACATCACCAACCTGATGCGTCAGGGCTCGATGACGGCCATTCTTGCGCTCGGCCAGACCTTTGTCATCATCACGGCGGGCATCGATCTTTCCGTCGGCGCGATCGTCGGCTTCTGCACCGTCATCGTCGCCTGGTTACTCCACGCCGGGTTTCCGGTTTGGGCCGCTATCCTGATAACCCTGATGTTCGGAGTGTTGATTGGCGCATTCCATGGATTCGGCATCGTGCGCATGGGTCTGCCACCCTTCATCATCACGCTGGCGACGCTGACGTCTCTGCGCGGCATCGGCCTGCTGATTACCAACGGTGCGACGATCAATATCGTCAATGACGATTTCACCAATTTCGCCGTCTCGGACGTCTTTGGGATCCCGAGCCTGTTCTGGATGGTGATCCTGGTGGCGATCCCGGCCGTCATCTTCCTGCATCTGAGCCGCTGGGGCCGCTATCTTTTCGCCGTCGGCTCCAATCGCGAGGCTGCCCGCCTTTCTGGCGTCAACGTCAATTGGATGATCTATCTCGCCTACATCCTGTCGGGAACCTGTGCCGCCTTCGTCGGCGTTTTGCTCGCATCGCGCATCGCCATCGGCAATGCCACCCAGGCCGATGGCTGGGAGCTGCAGGCGATCGCCTCGTCGGTCATCGGCGGAACCAGCCTGTTCGGCGCGGTCGGCTCCGTCTACGGTCCGCTGATCGGCGCCTTCATCCTGGCGACCATCAACAACGGCGCCAACCTGCTGAACCTGAATTCCTTCTGGCAGCGCATCATCACCGGCGTCCTGATCATCGTGATCGTCTATTTCGACCAGCTGCGGCGCCGGCGGCTTTAGTCCGTCCCCCGGTTGGGGCGCCGGTCCGTTCTCACGCTGGCGAGGGGCGAGCCCTTCGCCAGCTGAAGTTCCGCAACAGATTGCGCAGCGGCTTTTCGACCAGCTCGTAGGCAAAGACGCCGAGCAGGGTTCCCAATATCAGGCTGATAAAAGCGACGACATCGGAAGGGATCGGTGTCCTCGCCACGAGCTTTAGGATCACCGAGATTGCCAGCGTATGCCATAGGTAGATGGAGTAGGAGGCGTTGCCTAAATAGGTGAGCGGCGGAATCTCCTGCAGCCTGCCGCTGCGCTCTACCGAGACCATGCCCAGCACCAGCGCTATGGCGAGCGGCCCGCACGTCAGCTCGTTGAATTCGAGACCGAGAATCTCGATAGCGGCGAAACCGGCAATCGAGGCAACCATGAGAGCAAGACCCAATCCAAATCCGGGAATGGTCCCTTTCAGCCAGAGCTGTCCTAGAACCGCACCTGCGACGAATTCGAGAATGATCGGCCTGGTATAGGTGACAAGCAGCGGCGATTCCGGGTGGGTGATGGCGCCGACGATGACGAAGGCGGCAAAGACGCCGATCAGGCTGCCAAGGCGCAGGCGCCGCGGCAGGAACAGGCAGGCCGCAAAGATGACGTAGAAGAACATCTCGAAGTTCAGCGTCCATCCCTGCACCAGAATCGGCCATATTTCTCCATTGCTTGCGCTTGGCGAGCGAACGGGAATGAACAGCAGCGAGCCGAAAATATGGCTTGCCGTCAGCTTCATGCTCGGAAACAGGCCGACAACTGCGCCGCCGATCATGATGGCCGTCACGATCCAGTAGGACGGCGCGATGCGTTGCAGCCGGTCGAGGACGAACTGAAGCGGCGTCACCGGGCGGCGTTCGCTCATGGTCCACATGATGAAGCCGCTGATGACGAAGAAGATGTCGACGCCGGCTGCTCCGATGCGGAAATGGCCGCCGCTGCGCTCGGCTGCATGAAACAGCACTACGGCGAGCGCTGCGAAGGCGCGAAGATATTGGATGCCATGAAGCGTTTTCATCGGCTCGTCTGCGGCCCCCAGTTTGATGGGGGAGCAAATTCCATCCGCTGTTCGGCATGCGGCGGTGCGCTTATCGGCGCGCGCGTTCGCATGGAGAGCTTTCCTGCCGTGAAATAGAACAGGAAGGAGCCGACATGGTATGGATTGAGAATATCGATCTCCACGAAGGACCGGATCAGCAACAGGGTCGCGACACCCAGGAGCACGTAGGATTCATCGTTTCTGATGTCGCTGAGGAAGCGGTTGATATGGCCGATGAAGGCCGTCAACAGGATCGAGGCAAGCAGGAATACGCCGATAAGGCCTGTTTCCACAGTCGTTTCGATATAGGTATTGTGGAAATGGAAGCCTGCGCGCGAGGCGATGTAGAACTCTTCCCACAGTCGCTCCGGCTCGGAGAAGCCCTGGACCCAGTAGGCCTGATAGCCGACCCCGAAGAAGGGGTTTTGCTGCGCTGTCGCGATGCCCTGCTGCCAGAGATAGGTGCGCCCAGTGAGGGTGGAATCCTTGCCGAAGGCGCCGAGGATGAGATCAACCGCACCGAGATAGACACCGGCAACGGCGAGCACGGCGCCTGATATGGCCACGGTCGCAAACAGCGTTTTGCGCTGCTTCGGCGACAGGAACAGGATGACGCGCAGGCTGACGCACAATACCACGACCAATCCCGTCGTCAGCACCGATGTCGCCGATGCCGATGCGAGCAGGCAATAGGCCGACAGTAGGCCGGCAACACCTGCACCCAGCATCCAGATTCGCCGCTCGCCCAAAACAAAAACGGCGGCAAAGGCGAAATATATGCCGAGCGAGGCATAGAAGCCGAGCTGGTTCTTGGAATCGAAGGCGCCGACGAAGCTGTAGGTTCCGTCTATGGGGTCGTAGGCATAGTAGCCGAACAATATCGAATAGATGAGCACGATGCCGGTGCCTGCGATCGCGCCGCGCGCGAGCGTGCGGATATCGAGCGTTCGCATTGCGACCAAGGCGCAGAAGATATGCGTCGTATACTGGATCGCGGCTCGCGCCGTCGTGGAAGGAACCACCGACCAGAAGATCGACAGGCAAGTGAATACACCGAAGGCGAACAGCCAGAGCTGTCTGTGATAGCTGCCGAGCACATTCCGGTAGTCGATCATGACAAGCGGAAACCACAGCGCGTAGTAGAGCAGGATCGAAGGCTGGCCGAAGCGGGAAGAATAAGCAAAGACGAAGAAAGACAGAGCAGTCGCCACCATGCCATAGGTGGCGTTGCTGCCTGGACGGACAAAGATCGATTTGGCTATCCGCATCGACTTTCCCTATCGCATGGCAAGACCGGTGCTGACCTTGATGAGGTCGCCCGGCAGTACCTGCGTATTTTCCTGGGCCTGGATTTCCTTCGTCTGGCCGTTGTCGCCCCGAATGATCGTATAGACGACATTCACACCTTGCCCGCTGGGATCGAGGTTGCTGGTATCGGCAGATTGAGCGACCGCTTCCTGCATGAGAGACTGGCTGGTGGAAAGCTTCAGCTGCAGCGTTTCGAGCTTTGCATCCGTATCCTGCATGTCCTGGGCCAGAGAACTCTGCCAGTCGTTGTGCAGGGTAATCTCGTCCTGGTTGGCCTTGTTGATATCCTGCTTGGCCTTCAGTGCAGCCGTCTCGGTATCAAGAAGGGTAGCCTCCAGATCGGAGGCGCGCTGCTCGGCGGAGATGCGGCGAGAGGCGAGCTCCAGACCTCTTTCGGCAAGGCTTTCGACCTTGTCGCGGTCGGCTTTGGCCAGATCCAGCTGGCGGCTCTGGGTTTCGTTCTTCTTCCCCAAAGCCTCGACCTCGTTTTGCAGAAGGGTCTTCAGGTCATCCAACGATTGCATCTGGGTCTTCATACGCTGGCTGCGCGTCTCCATCAGCGCTTTTTCGCTGGCGAGCAGGCCTGTTGCCTGCGGCAATTGCTTGAGTTCAGCCGGGATCTCGATCTCGTCCTTGCCGGTCAATTCGGCCAGAAGGCGTGCCTTGCGCATCAGCAGCCGCCCGCGCTCGGCCATGTAGACCACGGCGTCGCCCTTGGCGGTGATGAAATCGCGGGCGAAACGCTGGCCGGCGTCGCCGCGGCGCATGCCCCCGCCAAGGCTCACGGCCTTGAGCACGGTCAGGTTCGGAACAAAGGGAAATTCTCCCGGATTCTGGACCTCTCCGGAAAGGTAGATCGGTCGAAACTGCGACATTTCGACGGAGGCCGAGGGCCGATCGCGCAGGCCGAACTGCTTCTGCAGGCCGACGCCGATGGCTTCGGCGATCTCATCCGTCGTCTTGCCCATGGCAGGCAGATCACCGATGAAAGGGATGGAAACTGAACCGGAAGGGCCGACCGTATAATCGCCCGAGACCACCGCCCAGTCACGGATGGTGCCCTCGGCGGTCTGCCATTCGGCGACGCGCACATGCAGCTTGTCCATCACACCCAGATGATATCCGGGCAGGTTTTCGGCGTAGGCTGCACCCGATATCGCGCAAGTGCCGAGGACAACGAGAGCCGAATATCGGACCGACGTGTATATGCGAGCAAGCCTCTTAGAAGGCTGAAATTCAATCATGCAGGATCTTCCCTGTTAATAGATCGCAGTCCCGTCAGTACGGGAAACCGCAGGACACATCCTGCGGTCACTGCAGGTCGTCATCAGTAGCTGCCACGTGACAGGCAGACGGCCGGGATGGTTTTGGCGATGATCATCATGTCGCTGCTGAGCGACCAGTTCTTGACGTAATGCGCATCGAAGGCCACGCGGCTTTCATAGGAGACGTCATTGCGGCCGCTGACCTGCCAGAGGCCGGTCAGGCCGGGGCGGGACTGCAGATAGTAGATCGCCGAAGTCTCATAGAGCTCGAGCTCGTCTTCCACGACGGGACGTGGACCGACGACACTCATCTCGCCGCGGATGATGTTGATCAACTGCGGCAGTTCGTCGAGGCTCAGCTTGCGCAGCACGGCGCCGACGAGGGTTACTCGCGGGTCGTTCTGCAGCTTGCGCGTGGCACGCCACTCTTCCATAGCTTTTGGGTTGGCTTGCAAGTGAGCCTGAAGAACCTTGTCTCCGTTGACGACCATTGTCCTGAACTTCAGGCAGCGGAAGCTTTTGCCGTTGTGACCGATGCGGCGGTGGCCGTAAAAGGCCGGACCCCGATCGGAAAGTTTCACCAGCAACATCAGCATCAGGAAGAGAGGGCTGATGAAAACCAGTGCAGTCATTGCGGCGGAGACGTCGAAAACGCGCTTTAGTACTCCACCTGTGGGCGGAAAGACATCGCTTTCCGTAGCGCTGAAAAAAGCCGATGCGGCCGATCTCGTCGCAGACTTCATAGAGAAAACTCCATTCATGTTGGCGAATTGGTCGGAAATTCTCGGACGTGTAATTAGAGCTTTGATGGCAGGAGTGTAGGCGGTGATTTTGACTTTTTAATCCAAACTTTTGTAGCGATATGGCATGGCGGTATATTGATACCTCATCATTAGTGGGTCCATTTAAATCAGCGATTTTCTATATATGCGGTCTACTGTATCGAGCTGCGTATAAAGCCTGTGCCGACAGCTCATTTGCGTCGCCAATGATGCTTTTCGAGAATTTTATAGGTGTCGAAGGGCAAGCTATTCATTATCTTTGGCTTCTCTAGCCTTCCCGTCGCTTTCGATGCCGCAAGTGCACACTTGATTCATCACCTGGATATATTGCACTGCAATAATATATTGCGGCGCACATTACTGACGGCTCTCACTCCCGCACTTTGTAATAAAAGTTGATTGAATTGCGACGAAAGCCGCGACCTCGAAACGGCCGGTAGGTATCCATGAGATTGTGTCGTTTGGGTGAGGCACTCTATGGATGAAGGCGGGAAAACGAACAAATTCAATTGTAACTATAATCGACGCGTAGTTTTAACGAGCCTGGCGCTAGGATCGTGTCAATTCGTAACGGATCATCGTGACTTGGTTGAATCTCAATGAATCATAAAATATATTTGACCTACAGGTCTGATAATGGAGGAAAGACCTTGATCGCATTTTTTCCAATGGCTGGGCGGGCGAGGTAACATTATGTATGCGCCGCGCGTTTTCATCAGCATGCTGGGCACGCTGGTCGTATTTGCCATCGCGACTTACTTTCTGACGAACTCTCTTTCGACGACCCTCATCGAAACGGCCATCTGCGCTGTGCTTCTGCAGATCGGTTATTTTCTCGGTGTGCTCTACCTCGTTTGGAAAGAGCGAAAGGCCCAGCTTGCGTTATTGAACGAGAATAAGGCTGCAGCGCCGATTGCCGAAGACACGAGCGTCGGCGGTATGCCGGCACCCGGCCTCAAGCGTTCCGAACCATTCAACCCCTGACGGACGCACCCAGCCATATCTTTTGCCGGCCGACAGGTTGCCGGATCTAAGCCATGTCCTAAGTCTCCGGCAGAACCATTGGAGGCTGACGTGACCGACAGTGCAGAAACGAGTGTCTGTGTAATCATCGCTGCAAAGAATGCCGGCGACACCATCGGGCTTGCCATTACATCGGCCCTTCGGGAGCCGGAAGTCGCCGAAGTCGTCGTTATCGACGACGGTTCGACAGACGGTACTGCGGCGATTGCCGCCCGAGCGGATGATGGCAGCGGCAGGCTCATAGTCCGCGAATTCGAAAAGAACCGTGGCCCCGCCGCAGCGCGCAATCACGCCATAGAAATATCCACGGCTCCGCTGATCGGTATCCTCGACGCCGATGATTTCTTTTTCCCCGGGCGCTTCAAGTCACTGCTTGCAGATGACGACTGGGACTTCGTTGCCGACAACATCGCTTTCGTCAGCGCCGATACCGTACCGGAGGCGCATGCCAGGCTCGACCATTTCGATGCGAGGCCACGATTTCTCGATCTCGTCGCCTTCGTCGAAGGCAATATCTCCAAGCGTGGCGTCCGTCGCGGCGAGATCGGCTTCCTGAAGCCGCTCATGCGCCGTTCCTTTCTGGAGGCACATGGTCTGCGCTACAACGAAGCGCTGCGACTGGGGGAGGACTACGATCTCTATGCCCGCGCACTCGCCAAGGCCGCGCGCTATAAGATCATCCACAGCTGCGGCTACGGCGCGGTGGTTCGTGGCGATTCCCTCAGCGGCCGGCACAGAACCGAGGATCTGCGGCGGCTTTACGAAGCGGATCGGGCGATCCTTGCGAAAGGCGGCCTGTCGTCGCCTGATGCCGCCGCGATCCGCCGCCATGAGCGGCATGTTCGTGATCGCTACGAGCTACGGCATTTCCTGGACATCAAATCACAGTCGGGCCTCGCGGCGGCGGCGAGCTACGCGCTTGGCCACCCCTTTGCCATCCCGGCCATAGCAGGCGGGATCCTTGCAGACAAAACCGAGCGCTTCCGCAAGGGCGTTTCGCCGATCGCGCATTCGGGAGAAAACGGCCTGCGTTATCTTCTGCAGGCCGCTCCTGAATAGAGGTATCGCGATTTACAGATAATCGCGGCGCACGCCTTCGATGACATTCAGGAGGCGCTCCTTGCAGGCCGCAAGTGCGCCGTCCTTGCTCAATTGCGGCTTTGCCTTGCTCGCCTGCCAGAGAGCAAGCGTCGAGGGCATGGCGAGCGCCTGTTTCGCCATCACCCGAAGCGTGGTCTGCTCGGGGTCGGCAAGCAGGACGGTTTCCCCGTGCCGCCGCTTTTCGATATCCGCCGTCGCTTGCTGATTGCGTTCGAAGCCGACGCCCCAGAACTTGGCACCCTTGGCGATCGCTTCGGCACGGGTGGAGACGGGAATGTGCTTCGGCGCATAGGTGACGCCGAGCGAACGCGCCCAGTCGTTCCATTTGAAGCTGTTGATCGAGCGCGAGGAACTGACCGCAATCCACGGAACGCGGAATGCGTCGGCAAGGATGGCGCCATGCATGGATTCCGCCACGATCAGCTCGGATGTCGCAATCTCGCGGATCACGGCTTTCGCCTCGCCGCGAGGGTCGAGATAGGAAAGCCCGACGGTCTTGCAGATCTCGGGCCAGATACCGGCGGCAGCGGATTCCCAATGCGGTATGAAGGTGCGCCGGCCTGATTTCGACAGGTTTTGGAATTCCGGCATCTCCGTCACGAGCACGGCCGGGTCGACAATGCCCATTTCGACCGGCAGGCCGGCCTTTTGCGCCGTCAGCGGGCCACGAACGCAGCGGACGTCCCATTGCGACCGGTCACCCATGTCGGGAAGCGAGCCGTAGCCGAAGCCGCTGCCGATGACGAGCTTGCGCCCGTCGGCGGGCAGGATCTCCGTGTTGAGGACGGTGCCGACACCGACCAGCATGGTCTCTTCATGAACATTGCGAAGGCCGGGAAGCAGGAAGTCCCAGAGCCAGAGATTGAGGTCGTCACCGAAATTGCCATGGGTGGATTCCCAGTGGAACGGCTTCATGAAGGACTCCTTGCTGATCCAAACGATAGCGGGGGCATGCCGCAATATCTTCGATGCGGCATGAGCAGCCTATGCTGCGCTGCAAAATCTAGGGCGCGAGTTTGCCGACGGCAAGCTGCATGGCGCTTTGTAAAATTCCCGGGTCGCGCAAAGCCCATTTCGCCAGCAGTGCGATCTGCGGCATGCGCCGGCTTTTCACCTGCCGTGCCTGGCTCCAGAGCGCCTGGCGGCGGGCACGGTTCTTATAGAGCCTGATGGCGGCGACATCCTGCGGCCGTCGCGAAAATCTCTGCTCCAGCGTATTGAGTGCCGTCCAGGTGTTGAACTGCTGGCGCAGGAACTGCGGCGAGTCATTGTCGATACTGTGAAAGATATTCACGCCTTCGCCGCGCAGCGCGCCGGCGTCTTCGCACAGCAGCACGCGCTTGGCAGCAAGGATGCAGTCGCAGAAGAAAAGCACGTCTTCTGCCGCCAGCCGCAATGTCGGCTCGAAGCGGATCTTCTCGAAAAGCGGGCGCCCGATCACCATGCAGGACATGTGCAGGAAGCTCCAATCCTGCAGCATGACGCTGGCGATATTGGGGATCTCGACCACGGTCGGCCTGTCCGACAATCGCACCGTATCGGCCGATTTCCCGATTTCCGCGATGCTGAAATGATAATAGAACTCCTTGCCGCCATCGATGGAGTCCCAATAGCAATCGGCGTTGTAGTGGGTCAGCGTGCCGAATGCATTGCTGAGGTGCTCCGGTGCCCATTCGTCATCGGAGTCGAGGAACGCCACGAACCTGCTTTCGGCGGGCACGTTGTTGAGGCCGGTGTTGCGTGCGCCTCCTGGTCCCGCATTGCTCTGGCGGATCACCCGGATGTGCTTTCGCTCCTTGCTGCTCAGCGATTGCAGCTCTTTTTCTGCCGGAAGCGGTGATTCATCGTCGACAATGAGAATATCGAAATCCTGAAATGTCTGCTGGGATATCGATCTCAAGGCGCGCTGCAGAACGCCGGTTTGCTTCTGATAGAACGGAATAACAATCGTGATTGACGCCATTTTCCCGCCTTTACGGTTTCGATTCAGGGGCTTGTGGTGTCGTCTCTTGCGGACGTAACCAGCGGCTTTTCGGCTGCATCAACCGCCATTCTCCGGTTGCCTAACCGGCAGTGAATGCCGCCGTGACGCCATCAGGTAGCGCCGATTCGATGCGGAGCAATGTTGAAGAGCGAGATTTTCTGGAACTTTATTCACACAAGGCAGAGATCACCGAACTGCGCGTCGCTGAACCATGATGACGTATTGCGCGCCGGGATCGGACGTTGCTGCATCCATGAGGGGAGAGATGTGAAGAAACTTTCCCACAAGGATTGCAGCTTTGTCGCATTTTGGTCATTCTTCACACTCCGAAATCTGCTGCGCTGCAAAAAATCTTCATCCTCCGGCAAAAAAATCAAGGTGGGCTGAACGCTTCACCCAACAGCCGGCGTCCGGATATCGAATGACGCCTAAATGCCTTTCACAGCAAGGCTTTTCTTCGATCTAAATCGATTGTTTCATCCTGGAGGCGGCGCAACACGGCGTTCCCGGCACCTGCTTGCACGCCATTTTCCGCTCATTTTTGCTGCGCTGCCATATTCCCTTTCCAAAGAGCGCCCTAGGTTATCGTCTGCGAGCCTTGCTCTGCTCTCATTGAAACGGCTGCGAGGGGGGATGCGGCCCGAAGAAGGGGTGACAGACATCGTGAATGTGACTGCCAGCGTGTCTTCGCGGATAAATCTCATGCGTATCGTGCTTATCTCGGGCATCATCTTTGTCCATATACCGTTCGATACACATAGCAGCCCGTTCAGTGGTGCTTACGGCCTTTTCGATTGGCTGCGAGTATTTCTGCGTGACAGTTTGTTTCGAGTTGGAGTTCCCTGCTTGAGTGCGATCTCGGGTTATCTGTTGTTTCGTAATGGATCGACATCGATAGAATATGGAAAGACGATCCAGCGGAAGACGAAGACAGTTATATTGCCGTTTCTCCTCTGGAATTGTGCTTTCTTTCTATTCGTCCTGATCCTTCAATATTACGGAATCGGAGATGGATATCTGCCTGATCTGTCGGAGGCCAGCCCACGTACACTATCGACGCTTCTATTCGCGGTCGACGGCACGCCGATTAATCTACCGCTCTATTTCCTGCGCGATCTGTTCGTCTGCATTATTATATCACCTCTTCTGGCGTTTCTCATTCTGCGGGCGCCGCTAGTGACCTTGGCCTTTCTGCTTCTACTTGCAGCCTGGCCGATATCGCTCGGTATCGTGTTGCGGAATTCCATTCTGTTCAGCTTCAGCTTCGGCATCTATCTCAGCCTTTATCGTGTCGATGTCACGGTCATGGATCGCTACGCCGCTCTGATCGGACCTACATTCATCGCGCTTGCCGCTCTTCTGGCAACTGCTGCGTACGTGAATGGCCCGGGCCTGCCGTTGTGGCTGGAGGTATGCCGCAATCTGATGGTGGTTGTCGGTATTCCCGGTTTTTGGGCGCTGTCGGCGATCTTGATCCGCAGCCGCGTCGGGCAGGGCCTTGCGGCAACCGGTAGTCTCAGCTTCTGGATCTTCTGCGCCCATTATCCGCTGCTTTTCTGCCTCTGGGTTCTTTGGAACCGCGGCGGCAGCGAACTCTATCCGATCTTCTATCTTCTGGCGGTAGCACTCGCCTTGCTGCTGCTGCCCCTGACCAATGGCATGGCGCGCAACGCCCTGCCAAGCTTCTACAACCTGCTGACCGGCAGCCGGGTGCGCCCGCAAATCGGCGCCCTCGCAGTTCAGAACTGCACCGCCGAGGATCGGCGTGTGCGTTCCAAGCAAAGGTGATGCCATGACGACATCGAAGAAAAACTACGTGCAAGGACTTGGTCTTGCTGCAATCGCTCTCATGAGCGGATGCTTCCTGCCGCAGGCAGCATCCGCAGAGGATGCGCAGCAGTCGGGCGCGTCCTTCGTCGACAATTTCGAGCGCATCGATACCGGACGCTGGTACATCTCCGATGGCTGGAACAATGGGCCGCACCAGAACTGCACCTGGTCGCGAAAGCAGGTGAGCATCAAGGACGGCATGCTGCAATTGCAGTTCGTCCAGTCCAAGACTGGCGAGCGCAACTATGCCTGCGGCGAGATCCAGACGACCAAGCGTTATGGCTACGGCACCTACGAGGCGCGCTATCGCACGGCCACCGGGCCTGGCCTGAACTCCGCCTTCTTCACCTATATCGGCCCGACCGACAAGAAGCCGCATGACGAGATCGATTTCGAAGTGCTCGGCAAGAATTCCGGCCAAGTTCAGCTCAACCAATATATCTCCGCCAAGGGCGGTAACGAGAAACTGGCACCGGTTGCCGGTGGTGCCGATCAAGGCTTCAACGACTACGCCTTCATCTGGGAGAAGGATCGCCTGCGCTATTACGTGAACGGCAAGCTCGTCCAGGAGGTAAAGGATCCTTCGAAGATACCGTCGAATGCCCAGAAGATTTTCTTCAGCCTCTGGGGCACCGATACGCTGAGCGGCTGGATGGGCAAGTTCGCCTATAGCGGCGAGCCCGCAACCATGCAGATCAAGCGTGCTGCTTTCACGGCCGCAGGCGAGAAGTGCCTGTTCCCGGAATCGATCACCTGCAAGATCAATTGAATCTGGCCGGTCGCGGGGCGCCGCTCGCGACCGATCGCAATGTCGCCATGCAACACCAGCCACACGAGGCGCCCGGCTTTCGCCAGGCGCAGAAGCGGAAATTTTGATGCTGCATATTCTTTATTTCGTCCACGATCTTGCCGATCCCGCCGTGCGCCGACGGGTGCTGATGCTGCAGGCGGGCGGGGCACTCGTGACGTTGGCGGGTTTCCGGCGCGAGGATAATGCGCTGGCCACCATCCATGGTGTCGAGCCGATCGAGCTCGGCAGGACGCAGGATGCCCAGTTTGCCCAGCGTGTTGCCGCAGTCGCCAGATCGGCAGCGAAATTACGCAGCGCGTTGAGTTCGGTCGCAAGGCCTGACGTTATCATCGGCCGCAACCTCGAGATGCTGGCGCTGGCCAATCGCGCCAAGTCCGTCTTCGGCGGCGACATGCCGATCGTCTATGAGTGCCTTGACATCCACCGGCTGCTGCTGCGCGACGATGTGGTGGGTGGCGCGCTTCGTGGCGCAGAGCGCCATTTCGGCTCGCAGGCGGCGCTGCTCATCACCAGCTCTCCTGCCTTCGTCGAGCGCTATTTCCGCCCGCGCTCCGGCCTGCGCCTGCCCATCATGCTGCTCGAAAACAAGGTGCTGGCGCTCGAGCCAGCTGCACGCGCCGCTGCACCGAGCGCAAGGCCGCCGGCTGCAGGCAAACCATGGAAGATCGGTTGGTTCGGCGCGCTCCGTTGCCGCAAGTCTTTGGCATTGCTCGACGATTTCTCTCGCCTGATGGAAGGTCGTTTCGAGATCGTCCTGCGAGGCAGGCCCGCTTATGCCGAGTTCGAGGATTTTGATCGCCTCGTGCGCGATGCGCCCTTCATGCATTTTGCCGGCGCCTACAAGAACCCTGAGGATCTTTCGACGATCTACAACGACGTTCAGTTCTCCTGGGCGATCGACTTCTTCGAAGAAGGGTTGAATTCAAGCTGGCTGCTGCCGAACCGCCTTTATGAAGGCGGCCTCTATGGCGCCGTGCCGATCGCGTTCGATGGCACCGAGACGGCAAGGTTTCTCGCAAGCCGAAAGATTGGGCTTACGCTTGATACGGCCGACGCCGCACATCTCGCCGCGCTTTTGGGTAGGATGGACGAGCAGCGCTATCTCGCAGCTTTCGAGGCCGTGGCATCCCAGGACAGCAAGCAATGGATGACCGATCGTGCCGACTGCCAGGGACTGGTGCAGCGGCTGGCATCCCTCACGCGCGCCAATGAGCCGTTTGCCGAAGTACAGACCCTCCCACAACTGCATCGCAATAGAGGTGGATTGCAATGACGACCGGAAGTTCAGGAGATATGCGCTGCATAATCGTTATTCCTTGTCTCAACGAGGAAAAGCATATCGAGCCGTTGATCGGTAAACTCGGCCAGGCGCTGGATGATCTTGACGCCCGGATCGTCGTCGCCGATGGCGGCAGCACCGATCGCACGCGCGAGATCGTCGGGGACATCGCCGAGAGAGATCCGCGTGTCCTGCTGCTCGACAATCCGAAACGGCTGCAGAGCGCCGCGATCAATCTCGCCATGGAAGTCTTCGGCGAGGACTACGAATACTTCATCCGTATCGACGCGCATGGCGACTATCCGGTCGATTATTGCCAGACACTGGTTCAGGAAGCCGGCGCGACCGGCGCGGATTCCGTCGTCGTCGCCATGCGCACGATGGGCTTCAGTGCCTTCCAGAAGGCAACCGCGGTGGCGCAGAATTCCAAGCTCGGCAACGGCGGTTCGAAGCATCGCGAGGGCGCCAAGGGGCATTGGGCCGAGCATGGGCACCATGCGCTGATGCGGGTTTCGGCCTTCCGCTCCGTCGGTGGCTATGACGAGACCTTCAGTCACAATGAGGATGCCGAGCTGGATTACCGGCTGCACAAGGCCGGCTATCGTATCTGGCTTACGGACAAGACGGCCATGACCTATTATCCGCGTGCCAGCGTCCCGACGCTCTTCAAACAATATCTCGGCTACGGCCGCGGCCGGGCGCGCAATATTCTCAAGCATCGCAGCATGCCGAGCCCGCGCCAGATGCTGCCGCTGGCGGTCGTGCCGATCTTCATCGGCGCCTTCCTGGCCGTTCTCAATTGGATTGCGGTCATTCCCGTCGGCCTCTGGGCCGTGGCCTGCATCGCCTACGGCTTCTGGATCGCCCTTGGCCACCGGAACCCCTATGGGCCGCTCGCGGCCATCTCCGCCATGGTCATGCATTTCGCCTGGTCCATGGGCTTCTGGATGGAGGTCTTCAGCTTCCGCAATCGCAGGGTCGCGTCATGATGCAGGTCCATCGGCGCCCGATAAAGATCGACATCGCAGTATGCACCTATCGGCGGGCAGAGCTCGATCAGACGTTGCTGTCGCTGGCGGTGCTCAGCGTTCCTGCCGGCGCGATCATCCGGATCATCGTTGCCGACAATGATGTCACGCCGAGCGCGCGGGACCGTGTCGAAGCCATGCGTTCGGCGGTGCCCTTTGAGATCCTCTATGTCCATTGCCCGGCATCGAATATCTCGATTGCCCGCAATGCCTGCCTGGATCACGCAAGCGGTGACTTCCTAGCCTTCATTGACGACGACGAGACGGCTTCGGAGGACTGGCTGACGGAAATGCTCGTCATGGCCGATACCACCGGCGCCGATGCCGTCCTCGGTCCCGTCCAGGCGGTTTACGCAAACGTTGCTCCCGCCTGGATGCAGCGCGGCGATTTCCATTCGACCTTACCCGTCTGGGTCTCGGGAGAAATTCTGACCGGCTATACCTGCAATGTGTTGCTGCGCCGTGGCGCGCCCTCGCTTGCCGGCCGGCGCTTCAATATCGCGCTTGGGCGCAGCGGCGGCGAGGATACCGAGTTCTTCAGCCACATGCACAGGGCCGGCGGCAGGATCGCCTATGCCGAAGATGCGCTGGTCTATGAGCCCGTTCCCAACGGACGTGCGACGATATCCTGGCTGTCGAAGCGCCGGTATCGCATGGGGCAGACGCATGGTCGCATGCTGCTGGAGGCAGCTGGCGGTTTCGGGCGCTGGCGCGCGATCGTGCTTGCGGGCACGAAATCCGCTTACTGCTTTGCTGCCGCAGCGCTGCTTTCAGCGTCTCCCGTCAAGCGGCATCGCTATGGCCTGCGGGGCATCATGCATGCCGGCGTCGTCAGCGGCCTCTTTGGAGTTCGCGAAATCGAGCAATACGGAAGTCTGGAGAAAGCACCGCAATGACGGATTTCATCCCCGATGTCAGTTTCGTCATCGCTGCCTACAATGCCGAGGACACGCTCGAGCGTGCCATCGACAGCGCTCTGGCCCAAGGTGCCGTCAGCATGGAAGTTATCGTCGTCGACGATTGCTCGACGGATGGTACGCGCGAAATTGCCGGTAACCACCCGGATCCGCGTGTTCGCCTCGTCGCTATGCCCCGCAACGGCGGCCCGGGTGCTGCTCGCAATGCCGGGCTCGATGCAGCCCGCGGCCGCTGGGTGGCCGTGCTCGATTCCGATGACGCCCTGCGCCCGGATCGCATGGCGCGGCTGATCGCCAGGGCGGAAAGAGCCGAGGCGCAGATCGTGGTCGACAATCTTGACGTCATTCGCGAGGATATCGGAACGACGGCGACCATGTTCCCCGAGCCGATGCTGGCGCGCATGCCATTGCTGACGCTGGCAAAATTCATTGCCTCCAACATGATTTTCCAGTCGGAGCATAATTTCGGCTACATGAAGCCGATCTTCGAGCGTGCCTTCGTCGAGAAGCATCACCTGCGCTTCGACGAGACGCTGCGGATCGGCGAGGACTATATTTTCCTGGCGTCGGCTCTGGCGAGAGGCGGCGTCTGCGTCGTCGAACCGACCGCAGGCTACCTCTACTACATTCGCGAGGGATCGATCTCGAGGGTGCTCAGACAAGACCATGTCGAGGCGATGCTCGCAGCCGACACCAGATTCTTTGCCGAGCATCCCTTCGGCGCTGCAGCCCTTGCCGCACAACGGCGGCGCACGCGCAACCTGAAGGATGTCATCGCATTCCTGAAGCTGGTCGACAGCATCAAGGGACGCGAATTGCAATCCATGCTGAAGATCGCGTGCCTCAACCCCCGCGCGGTGCGTCATCTCAGCATGCCGGTTTTTGCCCGTTTTCGTCGGTTGGCCACGTCTCTGCGGAGCCGCCGTCAACCGCCGGCGCCCACCCCTCAACTTTCCTCCCCCCTGCCTAATATGGGCGCAGGCCCTCACTCTAACAAAGGATAGAGCCATGGACCCCAAACATCGTGTCAGAAAAGCAGTCATCCCGGTTGCTGGTAACGGAACGCGCTTCCTGCCCGCTACCAAGGCGATGCCAAAGGAGATGCTGACGATCGTCGATCGTCCGGTCGTGCAATATGCCGTCGACGAAGCCATCGAGGCCGGCATCGAGCACATCGTCTTCGTCACCAGCCGTAATAAGTCGGCGATCGAAGACCATTTCGATGATACGCCGGAGCTGATTTCCTCGCTGCAGCGTGCTGGCAAGAGCCATCAGGTCAGCGAGTTGGAGCGCCTCCTGCCTCGGCCGGGCTCCGTGAGCTTCACTCGCCAGCAGGCTCCGCTCGGCCTCGGCCACGCCGTCTGGTGTGCCCGCGACCTGATCGGCAACGAGCCCTTCGCGCTGCTTTTGCCCGACATGCTGTGCTACGGCATGCGTGGCTGCATGGCCGGCCTGATGGATCTCTATAACGAGGTTGGCGGCAACATCGTTGCCGTCGAGGAGTGCGCTCCGGAAGAGACGTCGAAATATGGCATCATCGGCAAGGGCGCGGCGGTTCGGCATGGCTTTGCCGTGACCAAAATGGTCGAAAAGCCGCATCCGTCCGAGGCGCCTTCAAACTTTTACCTCAATGGTCGTTATATTCTTCAGCCCGAGATCTTCGATATTCTGGCCCGCCAGGAGCGCGGCGCCGGTAATGAGATCCAGCTGACCGACGGCATGCTGCGTCTCTCCGAGACGCAATCGTTCCATGCTCAGGTCTATAACGGACGCACGTTCGACTGCGGGTCCAAGCATGGCTTTATCGAAGCGAACGTCGCTTTCGCGCTCGCTCGCTCCGATATTGGCGGCTTGGTCTATGACTCGATCCGCAACCTGGTCGTCTCGCACGAAGCGCAGATGACCGCCGCTTAAGCCTGTTCACATTTGACCTGCGGCCGTGAGGGTCGCAGGTCGTGGCTATTGTTCATTCAGGCTTCTCCGACAAGGTGGTCGCCATGCATCAGAAGAATTTCACTTTCCATAGCGCTCTTCCCCAAGGAGAGTCGCAGGATAGTTTCATCGACCTCGATCGGCTGATGGCGATCGTGACCCGTCGCATCCGCACCATCCTCCTTACCGTGGCTGCCTGCGTCATTCTGGCCGTGGCCTATTTGCTGACCGCGACGTCGAGCTACACGTCGATGACGCAGATATTGCTCGACGAAAGCATGACGAAATATGCCGAGGATCAGCCACCGGCCGCCAGCGGCCAGCAGGCGGACATGGAAATCGCAAGCGCTGTCGAAATCCTCAAATCGAACGAGATGGCTTTACGCGTTGCCGATACCGGTGGTCTTGCCGACAACAACACGCTGCTCAATCCGCCACTATCGCCGGCAGCCTTGCTGAAATCCGGTGTCGGCCTCATCGTCAGCATCTTTACGCCGGGCCGCCCGCCAATGACGCCGGAAGAGCAGCGTGAGGCCCAACGTCAGAAGGTTGCTGCCGTTTTGCAGGACAACCTCAAGGTCGAGCGCGTGACGCGAAGCTCGGTTGTCGCGGTTTCCTACAGCTCGACCGACAAGCAGCTGGCCGCCAAGGTCACGCGTGCCTATGCCGATGCCTATCTGACCGACCAACTGAACGCCAATTTCGACGCGACCGAACGCGCGTCCGTCTGGCTGCAGGAACGTCTGAACGATCTGCGTCAGCGCTCGCAGGAGGCTTCGCTCGAAGTCGAGAAATACAAAGCCGACAACGGCTTGACCTCGACCGGCGGCGAGCTGATGTCGGAACAGCAGATTTCCGACTTAAACAAGCAGTTGATCATCGCTCAGGCCGATTCGGCCAGCGCCTCCGCGCGCTACAATCAATACAAGTCGATCATCGACCAGGGTCCGGACAATGCCGTCAAGAACGCAACCATTTCATCCAGCCAGACCGATAATTCCGTCTTGCAGGATCTGAAGACACGCTATCTCGCGGTCCAGAAGCGCGAGCAGGACGTCACGCAGAATTTCGGCGCCAATCATCCGCAAGCCGTGGCACTCCGCGCCGAGCGGCAGGATATTACGCGCCAGATCTATCAGGAGCTCCAGCAGCTCACCGCCAGCTACAAGAACGAATATGACGTGGCGCAATCGCGAGCGTCGTCGCTGCGCGAAAGCATCGAAAACGTCGTTGGTAAGAATTCCGAAGCCAACAAGTCGCTGGTTCATTTGAACGAATTGAACCAGAAGGCGACGGCACTGAAGAGCCTTTACGAATCCTACCTGGGCCGTTTCGAACAGGCGACCCAGCAGCGCTCTTTCCCGATCGCCAAGGCGCGTGTCATCTCGGTTGCCGGCGTACCCACTGCGCCCTCCAGCCCGAAGAGGACGCTTATCATGGCGCTTTCGGTCATCCTCGGTCTGATGGCCGGCTGCGGATTGGCTGCCCTCCAGGAGTTCCGCGATCGCTTTTTCCGTGTCGAAGCGGATGTGCGCATGGCTCTCGGGCTCAAGTTCCTCGGCTATCTGCCGCTGCTCGGCCAACAGAGCAAGAGCAAGAAGAAACCGCGCAAGCCGAATGCAGGACCAGTGCCAGCAACCGCGGAAGAGCCGGAAAACGGCGTTGCCTTCGAGCGTATCATGCGTATCTCGGTCGAAGCGCCGCGCTCGATCTTCGCCGAGACCTTGAGGAACGCCAAGCTCGCCAGCGACATCATGCTACAGGGCCGCGCCGATCGCGTGATCGGCGTCGTTTCGGCGTTGCCCGGCGAGGGCAAGTCGACGACGGCCGCCAATTTTGCCGCCCTGCTCGCCAGCAGCGGCAAGCGCACACTGCTTATCGATGCCGATTTGCGCAATCCGGGCCTCAGCCGCACGTTGAAGTCGCCGCCGCAGGCCGGCTTGATCGAGGCTGTGCTTGGCGAGGTTCCTTGGACCAATGCCGTAAAGGTCGACCCGCGCACCAAGCTTGCCATCCTCCCGGTTGCTGTGCGCGATCACCTGCTGCACACCAGCGAGCTTCTGTCCTCGCAGGGCATGCAGCATCTCATGGAAAATGCGCGCAAGTTGTTCGACTACATCGTCGTCGATCTTGCACCTCTTGGTCCCGTCATCGACGCAAAGGCCTTTGCGCCGCAGGTCGATGCCTTCCTGCTGGTTGCCGAATGGGGTGCGACGCCGACCAATCTGGTTCGCGATATTCTGGAGCAGGAGCCGCAGATCAATTCGCGGATCCTCGGCGTCATCCTCAACAAGACCGACATGTCGGAATTGCCGCGCTACAGCGATTTCGGCGGGACGGAGCGCTACCGGCAGAAATATGTGAGCTACTACACCGAGGCGCAGCCGCGCGCCCAGGTGGATGCTTAGTCTGCCTATGCCTTGCCGGCTTTGAGCCGGGTTCTCGCCAAGGCATGTTCGCGCCAGATCGTGAATATGCCTGCCGCAACGACGATGAGCGCGCCCACAATCATGGGCGCGCTCAGCTTTTCGCCGAATATGCTGACACCGATAATGGCGGAGAGCACAAGCTGCAGATAGGTCAGCGGCTGGATCACCACCGCGTCGAGCAGGTCGTAGGCGCGAATGAGGAAATAGTGGCTTGAGACGCCGGTCAGGCAGAGAATCCCCATGAAGATCCAGTCATGCGGCGCGAGCGTCGTCCAGAAGAATGGGCCGATGCAGCTCATGGCGACCGCGCCCACCACGCCCGTATAGAAAAAGCTGGTCATGGCACCGTCGTCGCGGCTGACATAACGTGTGAGGACGACATAGAACGAAAACAGTAGTGCGCCGGAAAGGGGCAACAGGAAGCGGACATCGAAGACGCCGCTCTCCGGTTTCAGGATCAGCAGGACGCCGACGAAGCCGAAGCAGATCGCCAGCCATCGCCGCCAGCCGACCTTTTCGCCAAGGATCGGTATGGACAGCATGGCCACCATCAGAGGCCCGGAGGAAAAGATCGCCTGCGAATGGGCCAGTCCGACGATGACGAAGGACGAAATGGCGACGACGATCTGTGCGGCGAGCAGCAGACCGCGGGCTATCTGCAAGACCGGGCGCTTGGTCCTTATGTTGCGTCGCAGGCCGCCCGGTGCGCGCGAGGCCATCGCGATGGCAAAAAGCATGAAGGCCCAATAACGGATCATCGCCACCAGAAGCGGCGGATAGGCGCTGACGAGGTGCTTGGATATGCCGTCCTGTATGGCGAATATGCTGATGGCCAACAGTGTGAAGACGTAACCGGTACTATTGGATTTCATTATTTTTGACGGAAGAAGATGTGGGGGGCTCGGAGGCGCCGGAACCCGGCGTCGCGGTTACATTAGCTTATTCATCGGCTAGTCATAGGCTTCATATCTGACTTTCGGATTAGCCGAGCAGCCGCGCGTCAGCCTTTTTTACGAGCCTCGACGAAAGCACTGAAACCTTCGATGAACGCCGCGAGATTGTGCTTCACCTTCTCGTCGACGATCGCGCCGTCGGCGTCGAAGACGCTGCCGGCCCGCGACACCATCAACCGGCCGCCAAACCAGGCTTCGGCACCGAGTGTGCGCAGGACCGTCAGCCAGGCATTCTGGCTGAGGATGGTGCCAAAATTGCCGGGCGAGGCGCCGAGGACRGCGACCGGCTTTCCRCCGAAGACCTGAGCGATGTCGGTCGAGGGGCGGCTCATCCAGTCGATGGCGTTCTTGAAGACGCCGGGAAGCGAATTGTTGTATTCCGGCGTGAACAGGATCAGCCCATCGGCTGCGATGGCCAGATCCTTGAGCTCGCGGACCTTTTCCGGAATGCCGTCCGCCGCCTCGAGATCGGCGTCATAGAGCGGCACGCCGTGGATGGTGCGGGCGATCAGCTCGACGCCGCTTGGCGCCAGCTCGACGGCGGCGTGGAGCAGGGCCGTATTGAAGGAGCCTTTGCGCAGGCTGCCAGAAATGCCGAGTATCTTCATCGCTTCCCCCATTTGCCGTTACAGGGAGACATTTATGGTTCGACGCCCTTCGTCAAGTTCCAAGAGCGATCTTACGCTGCGAGCAGCGACTTCAGCTTGACGGTGCTTGCCGCCAGAGCATTGTGATCCGGATGCGCGCGGGCTGCAATCAGCATTTCGGCGAGGCGGATATCGCGCGCGATGGCATTGCCGCGGCCGATGCCGCTTGCGGCAAGAAGCCGGCCGTCAATGCCCAAATGAAACAGGATGAATGCCCCGTCATCAAGGTCGCGCCGGACATGAGTGACCGCCTCATCCGCAAGGCCGGCAATCTGCAGCGTCAGGTCATACTGGTCGGACCAGAACCACGGCACGGCGGATATTTCGGCGCCTTCTCCCAGCATGTTGGCGGCGGCCAGATTTGCCTGCTCCTGTGCATTGCGCCAGGATTCGAGGCGAATGCGCCTTCCGCTATAGAGTGCGAGCGGGAAGGAGCAGCAATCGCCTGCCGCATAGATGTCGGCAATGGAGGTTTCTAGGCGCTCGTTGACGGCAATGCCGTTGTCGATGGCCAGCCCCGCTTCCGCGGCAAGCGCGACATTCGGCAAGGCGCCGATGCCAACGAGCAGCAGATCGGCAGAGATCATTTCGCCGTTAGCCAAACGAACGACCGCCTTCTCGGCTTCTTCCGCGATGGCTTCGATGCTCTGGCCGCAGCGGATCTGCGCACCTTCCTGACGATGGCGTTCGGCAATCGCCTMGGCGATTGCCTCCGGCACGCCGCGCTTCAACACGCGCGGCAGGCCTTCGATGACCGTGACGTCGGCACCGCGCATGCGCGCCGTTGCCGCCAGCTCAAGACCGATGAAGCCGCCACCGATGATGGCGATATGCTGACCGGGGTGAAGCGCGGCATGCAAAGCCACCGCATCTGCATGGGTCCGCAGCATGCGGATGCGGTGGGAGGCGCTGTCGACGCCGGGGAAACTCCGTGCCGAGGCTCCGGTTGTGAGCAAAAGTTTGTCGTAACCGAGTGTTTGTCCGCCAGCGAGGCTGATCGTTTTCGTGACAGGATCGATCGCCGAGACCGTCGTACCGAGCCTGATGTCGATCGATTGCTCCCGGTATCGCTCCAATGTGGCGACGAATTTCGGTTCCGGCGCTTCACCCGATCCGCCTTTCGAAAGGGGCGGACGTTCGTAGGGGGCGAGCGGCTCGGTGCCGATGAGGGTGATGTCGCCCTCAAATCCCTTTTCACGAAGCGCGAAGGCGGCACGGGCACCGCATTCTCCGGCCCCGACGATAACGAAATGCGCCATGCCTGCCTCCTCAAAGCCCGATGAAGACGGTGCCGTCCTCGACCTTGACCGGGTAGGTCTGCAGGTTGACGCAGACCGGTGCACCCTTGGCTTCGCCTGTGCGATAGTCGAAGCGGCCATTGTGCTTGGGACATTCGATGATGTTATCCATGACCAAGCCGTCGGCGAGATGGATCTTCTCGTGGGTGCAGAGGCCATCCGTGGCGAAATAATCGTCCTCCGGGCTGCGATAGACGGCGAAAGTTCGCCCGTCATGATCGAAACGGATGACATCCTCTTCGTCGATCGCATCGGCGGCGCAGACTTCGATCCAGTTGCTCATGTTTTCCTCTCTTTGCATGTCCGGTTTATTGAGCGGCCGCGGCCGGAGGTTCGCCGTGGAACTCCTCGCGATAGGGCCGCGCCGTCGGCGGCAACTCGCGCTTCAGGAAATAGTCCTCGTTGCGCAATTGCCGCAGGAATGCCGGTATCATCTCGCGATAGCCGGACCACATGGATGGGTTCGGCGCCGGCAGGTCGTGCTTGATCATTGCATGCAGCTTCGGCAGCGCATGATAGGGCACCATCGGGAACATGTGATGTTCGACATGGTAGTTCATGTTCCAGTAGATGAAGCGGCTAATCGGATTCATCATGACGGTGCGGCTGTTCAGCCTGTGGTCGATGACGTTGTCGGCAAGGCCGCCATGCTGCAGCAGGCCGGTCAGGACGTGATGCCAGGCGCCATAGAGTCGTGGAAGACCGATCAGCATCAGCGGCAGGATCGAGCCCATGGCGATTGCCGTTGCAATGGTCACGACATAGACGGCAAGCCAGATGCGGGCGATGCGAATGGCCTTCGGCTGCTCCATCTCGGGGATAAAGGTCTTTTCCGCGGCGCTGACGACGCCGCCGGCATTGCGCAGCATATCTACGATGGCGTGCCAGGCATCGAGGATGCCGAAGAAATTCAGGACGAGGCGAAAGAGATCCGGTGGCCGCATAACGGCAATTTCCGGGTCGCGGCCGACGATAACGGTATCCGTGTGGTGGCGCGCATGGCTCCAGCGCCAGGTCACCGGATTGCGCATGATCATGAAGCAGGCGATCTGGTAGACCGCGTCGTTCATCCAGCGCGTCTTGAACGCCGTGCCATGGCCGCATTCATGCCAGCGGCTATCGGAGGCTGAGCCGTAAAGCACGCCATAGGCCAGGAAAAAGGGGATGCAAATCCACGATCCCCAGAAATAGACACCCAGGGCAGCGAAGACCGCCATGCTGCCGAGCCAGATGATGGTGTCGCGGATCGCCGGCGCGTCTGAGCGCTGCATCAGCGCCTTCATGTCCTTGCGCGGCACATCCGTATGATACCATTCGGCGGCCGCGAGTCCGGTTTCCACTGCCAGCCTGCCGCTCACACCGAGCAGATCGTAGTCACGCTTGATTATCGTTGTCATCCATGCCTCCCGCGATGTGCAACAGCACACCGCCCTCGATGCCAGAAACGATAGATCGACTTTTCGCTTGCCTCAATGCATGAATGATGGAATCTATCAAAACATATCAAATTCTGATGTCATCAATGATGGCATATCTCAGGAGCAGCCATGCGTCGGCCCACCATATCGGATCTTGCCAAGGCATCCGGCGTCAGCGTCGCCACGATCGATCGCGTGCTGAACGGACGGCATCGTGTACGCGAGGAAACGGCACGGCGTGTCTACGAAGCGGCGCAGGAAATCGGCTATCATGCCGTTGGTCTCCTGCGTCAGCGGGTCTTCGAAGACCTGCCGCAATATCGATTGGGCTTCGTCTTGCAGAAGCCGGTTCAGGCCTTCTATCAGGCATTTGCCAGGGAGATCGCCACGGCCGCGCAGGCGGTCACTACAGCGCGGATCAATGCCCATATTGATTTCGTAGCCGCCTCGACTCCGACTGCGATTGTCGAGAAGCTGAAGATAGTCGCCGCACGCAGCCAAGCGGTTGCGCTCGTCGCGCCGGATTACCCGGCGGTCACGGCTGCAATCGAGGAATTGAAGGAAAAAGGCATTCCGGTCTTTTCCTTGCTGTCCGATTTCTCCACCACGGCGCGCCAGGGCTACATCGGTGTCGACAACCGCAAAGTCGGGCGCACGGCCGCCTGGATCATCGCGCGCTCGGCGCGGCGCCCGGGCAAGGTGGCCTGTTTTGTCGGCAGCCATCGCTTCCTTGGTCATGAGCTGCGCGAAATCGGCTTCCGGTCTTATTTCCGCGAGAATGCGCCGGAATTCGAGGTGCTGGACACGCTCATCAATCTCGACACGCCGGAGATCACGCATGAGGCGACGCTTGATCTTCTGCAGAAACACCCCGACCTCATCGGCTTCTATGTTTGCGGCGGCGGCATGGAGGGGGCTATTTCGGCCATTCGAGAGGAGCGGCTGTCCGGCAAGCTGATCGCCGTCGTCAATGAGCTGACGCCGGAATCGAAGGCAGCACTCGCCGACGATGTCGTTGCCATGACGATCGGCACGCCGCTGCCCGCACTCTGCAACGAACTGATGAGCCTGATGATCAAGTCCGTCGAGAGCGACGAGGCTGTCGTTCCCGGACAAAACTTCCTGCCATTTGAAATTTTTCTATCGGAAAACATCTGACTGGGATGATTGAATTCCATCATTTTGCCGATAATTCTATCAGGAATGATGGCTGAAGCCGATGGAACAAGGCCCTGAATCTCGCTAGTCCTTCGCAAAGCAGGCGCGGCGGATTGGACTATCTTTTGCGGCCGGACGCCTTGAGGAGGAGTGCCCATCATGAGTTCCATTCGTTTCGCGCTCAATCATATGTGCGCGCCGTCCCTGAACCTGGAATCGTTTTTTGCCGCCGCAAAGGAGCTCGGCATCGACAGCGTCGAGATTCGCAACGATCTTGCCGGAAACGCGATACTGGATGGCACGCCTGCAAAAGCCGTCAAGGAACTGGCCGAGCGCCAGGGGCTTACAATCATCTCCATCAACGCGCTGCAGCGCTTCAACGAATGGAATGATGAGCGCGCCCGAGAAGCGGCGGAGCTCATTGATTATGCGCGCGATTGCGGCGCGAAAGCCCTCGTTCTTGTTCCGGTCAATGACGGCAGCGGCCGTGAGCCGGAGGTGCGCCGCGCCAATCTCCGCAACGCGCTGTCGGCCCTGAAGCCGATGCTGGAGGCTGCCGGCATTGTCGGTCTAGTCGAGCCGCTCGGCTTCGAAATCTGCTCGCTGCGCCTGAAGAGCGAGGCGGCTGCCGCGATCGAAGAGCTCGATGCGAAATCCACCTTCCGCCTTGTGCACGATACCTTCCACCACCACCTCGCAGGCGAGGCCGCGACTTTCCCTGATCTAACGGGTCTGGTGCATATTTCCGGTGTCAGCGATGCCGACGTTTCGGTTGCGGACATGCGTGATCCGCATCGGGTTCTGGTCGATGCCAGCGACCGTCTCGACAATGTCGGCCAGTTGCGGGCACTGCTTTCCGCCGGTTACGCCGGCCCGGCTTCGTTCGAGCCCTTCGCACCGACGGTACACGCCCTGAAGGAGCCCGTGGCCGCGATCAAGGAAAGCATGGCCTATATGACGGGCAAGCTCTGAGTTTTGCGGGTTGTCCGCGGGCAACGGCGCTTCACTCAACCGTGGGAATGGGCTTCCGCGTGATGCGGGCCATGCTCCGAGGGAATGAGGTGCAGGTTGCCGAAGCGGACGCCACGCTGGGTAGCCAAACGATCGGCAAAGGCCTGTATCTCATCGGCCTTGCCTTCAGCACCGAGACCTCAAGGCAATCATGTCCGTCGATATGGACATGCAGGGTTGAGACCGAAAGATCATTGTAGTCATGTCGCGCCGTCGTCAGGCGGCGCGACAGGTCGCGAGTTTCATGCCTGTAGATATAGGTAGGCGCTGCACAACGTTTCGCATGGCCGTCTATGCATGCGTAACGGCATTGCGGACAAGATCGCGCGGCGTTTTCGAACGGCTGGAATAGCCAGGCTGCGCGCTGATCTTGTCGATCGTCTCGAGAAGATCATCATCGATGGTGATGCGCTGCATCTCCCGATCCTCTTCCGTGCCGTCGGCTTTGAAGCAGAATAGAGGAAATTTCAGCCAGTTTTGCAATGGTGCCCGACTTATTGCCGGCCGCGGAAACGGCGCTGATAGGCGGGGTCGTAGAGCGAGCTTTCGCGAAAATCGCTGGCAGCGAGCGATGGCCCGACGAAGATCAGGGCAGTGCGCTCGATCGGCTCGGCCGCCACTTTCTCCTCGATCGTGGCAAGCGTGCCCCGAACGATCCGCTCGTCGGGCCAGGAAGCCTTGACGACGATCGCAACCGGACAATCGGCGCCGTAAAGCGGCGTCAGGTCCTCGACCACCTTTCCGAGCGCGTGGATTGCCAGATGGATGGCGAGCGTTGCGCCGGTCGCGCCGAATTTCTCCAACGTCTCGTTGTTAGGCATCGGCGATGCGCGGCCGGAAACGCGGGTCAGAATCAGGCTCTGGGCGACGGCCGGTATGGTCAGCTCGCGTCCGAGCGCAGAGGCTGCAGCGGCGAATGCAGGAACGCCGGGCGTCAGCGTATAGTCGATGCCGTGCTGCTCAAGCCTGCGGATCTGCTCGGCAACAGCACTCCAGACGGAGAGATCGCCGGAGTGAAGGCGTGCGACATCCTCGCCGGCTGCCGAAGCTTTTAGATATTCCGCCTCAATCTCGTCCAGCGACATCGGAGCCGTGTCGATGATGCGGGCGCCAGGCGGGCAATATTGCAGCAGTTCCGGCGAAACGATCGAGCCGGCATAGAGGCAGACGGGGCATTTGCCGATCAGATCGCGGCCACGCACCGTGATCAGGTCGGCTGCCCCGGGGCCTGCGCCAATGAAATGCACTGTCATCGCTCTACCTCATTCTGAATTATGGCTTGGTCCACGACCATTGCGTCACTGGCATGGCCGGCCGCCAGCCGGTCATGCGGCCGACAGGTGCTGCGCGCGCAATATCGATGCGGGTCAGCGAGCCGCCCCGGCGTGCCTGTTCGGCAAGCAGAAGGGCTTCCATTTCGGTCGTGACGGCATTGGCAACCAGCCTGCCGCCGCTTTTCAATTGGCCGATCGCGGCATCGAGCACGCCGGCGTCGCTGCCGCCGCCGCCGATGAAGATGGCATCCGGCGTCGGCAGTCCAGCAAGCGCATTCGGTGCCTCTCCCTCGACAATAGTCAGGCCCGGGACGCCGAAATTCGTTGCGTTGCGGCGGATCCGCGCCGCGCGCTCGCTGGAGGCCTCGATGGCGATGGCGCGCAGCGAGGGATCGGCCAGCATCCATTCGATGCCGATCGAACCGGAACCGGCGCCGATATCCCAGAGTAGCTCGCCGTGGCGCGGTGCCAGTGCCGACAGCGTCATGGCACGGATTTCCCGCTTGGTGATCTGGCCGTCATGGTCGAAAAGCTCGTCGGCCAGGCCGGCGCTCAGGGGCAAAATCCGGGCGGTTGCTTCGGCCTTGACCTCGACGCCGCAGATATTGAGATCGTTGATATCGGAAAGGGCGAACTCGGCGGCGCTCTGGCGGGAGACCTTCTCATGCGGGCCGCCAAGTGCTTCCAGAACCGTAAGCTCGGATGGAGCAAACCCTGAGCTTTGCAACAGGGCCGCCAATTCGGCAGGACCTTTGCCATCGGATGTCAGCGCCAGGATCTTTCTGCCGGGATGCAGATACGGCCGTATGAGATCGACGGGTCGGCCGTGCAGCGAGAGAACCGTGATGTCCTGTAACGGCCAGCCCAGGCGGGATGCCGCGAGGCTGAACGAAGATGGTGCTGGAATGACGGACATCTCATCGGCTGGAATACGCCGCGAAAGCGTCGCGCCGACGCCGTAGAAGAAGGGGTCACCGGAGGCGAGAACCACTGTCGGCTTGCCGCGCCGGGCAAGAACGGCTTCGACGGATTTTTCGAATGGCGAAAGCCATTGATGTGTTTCGCCCGTGATCACCGGGCTCATCAACTCGATATGGCGCGCCCCGCCGAAGACGACCGGTGCCTCGGCGATCAGCCGCTTGGCTTCGTCGCCGAGGCCAGCTGGACCGTCTTCGCCGATGCCGATAAGAGTGAGCCAGCGTTGAATGGAAGGTATCTCAACCATGGGCAAGGTCCGCATACTGATCCTGGGCGGTACGACCGAGGCCCGTGCTCTGGCGGCGTCGCTTGCCTCCCGCGCCGATCTTGACGTTGTCCTGTCGCTCGCGGGCAGGACCGCCGATCCGGCGCCGCAGCCCGTTCCGGTGCGCAGCGGCGGTTTCGGCGGCGCGGAGGGTCTTGCTCGTTATCTTCAGGATGAAGGGATCGATCTGTTGGTCGACGCCACCCATCCTTTCGCAGCCCGCATCTCCGCCAATGCTGCGCAAGTGGCTGCTCAATGCGATGTGGCGGCTTTTGCGTTGCGCCGTCCGGCCTGGGTGCCGGTCGAGGGCGATGACTGGCTCTCGGTGCATAGTGTTTCGCAGGTCGTGGCCGCGCTCGGCACTCTGCCCTTGCGCGTTTTCCTGGCGACTGGCAGGCAGGAGGCGCATCTGGCCAATGCGGCGCCGCAACACCAATATTGGGTCCGCAGCGTCGATCCCGTGGAGCCGCCTTTGACGGTGCCCTATGTCAGCTACATCACCAGCAGGGGCCCTTTCCGATTGCCGGACGAACTGGACTTGCTGCAAGGGCATGGGATCGAGGTCGTCGTCGCCAAGAATAGCGGCGGCGATGCGACTTACGGCAAGATCGAGGCGGCAAGGGACCTCGGCATCAAGGTGATCATGATCGAGCGCGCGGAGACTACCGGTTTGCCAGTGGTCGAAACAGTCGATGCTGCGCTCCAAAGGGTCGATCATCTCGTATCTTCCCTGATGAAACGCGGCGTATAGACGAGATCCGGGCGCCCTTCTCGCGCAATGATGCGCGTCTCGGCCGAGCCGATGATGACGCAGGTGGCCATATCTGCTTGAGAGGCTTCAGCATCCGCAAGCCGCGCCACCGTCATGCGTTCGTCAGGGCGGCCGGCGGCGCGCCCGAAAATGACCGGCGTATCCGCAGGCAATATGTCACGCAGAATTTCGAAGGCCTTACCGAGCTGCCAGGGCCGCGCCTTGCTGATCGGATTGTAAAGCGCGATCACGAAACCAGTCTCGGAGACTGCTCGAAGCCGGTTCTCGATGAGCGGCCAGGGCTTCAGATTGTCCGACAGCGAAATCGCACAGAAATCGTGACCGAGAGGAGCGCCGATACGGGCCGCGACCGCAAGCATGGCCGTAATGCCCGGCACGACGACGAGGTCCACCTTGCGCCATTCCTCCGGCCCGTGATCGATCGCCTCGCACACCGCCGCCGCCATGGCAAACACCCCGGGATCCCCGCCGGAGACGACGCAGACATTTGCTCCCGCCGCTGCACGCTCTAGCGCCGCCTTGGCGCGGTCCAGTTCTTCGCGGTTGTCTGAGGCATGACGGATCTGGTCGCTGCGTAGCGTCAGTCGGTCGAGATAAGGGCCGTAGCCATAGAATTCATGCGCATCCGCAACCGCAGCCAGCGCTTCCGGCGTCGTCTGCTCAGGCTTGCCGGGACCCGTGCCGATGACATAGAGACGCCCGCTCATGGCCGTCCTTCCCAACCCGGAACCAGAACCAGTGAGAAATAGGGAGCTTCGGCATCGTCGCGGCTGGCAAGCGGCGCCATCGTGCCGTTCGCCATCGTGCCGCGCTCCACATAGATGGCTTCGTTCAGCCGGCCGGCAGCATCAAGCGCGCGGCGGATCTTCGGCAGGTTGCGGCCGACTTTCATGATCACGGCCGCCTGCGTGTCGCCAAGGCGGCGGGCAAGCTCGGCTTCCGCCATGGTTCCGGGCAGGACGGACAACACGTCGTCTCCCTGCACCATCGGCAATCCGGCCAGAGACCAGCAGCCGGACATGGCCGTCACGCCCGGTATGACTTCGGTCGGGAAGCGATCGGCAAGGCGCACGTGCAGATGCATGTAGGAGCCGTAAAAGAGCGGATCGCCTTCGCTGAGTACGGCAACCGTCTTTCCTTCCCGCAGGTGTGCCGCCACCATTTCGGCCGAGGCGTCATAGAAGGCGGTGATCTGACTTACATAGTCCGGCGCACACTTATCGATCTCCGTCGTGACGGGATAGTAGAGCGGCAGGAGCGTTACGTCCGCCTTCAGCAGATCGCCAACGATCGTGCGTCCGTTGCCGTTCTTGCCCTGTTTGGCAAAGTAAGCGACGACATCGGCGCGCTCCAAGGTCTTGACGGCCTTGACCGTTAGCAGCTCCGGATCGCCGGGACCGGTGCCGACGCCAATCAACTGGCCAGAGGAAGACGTGCTCATAGGCCCGGCCTCGCCAGTGCATTGACGGCCGCTGCCGTCATCGGGCTACCGCCGAGCCGTCCCCGCACGATGGCAAAGGGTACGCCGTAGGAATTCTCAGCCAGCGCGTCCTTCGATTCGGCCGCGCCGACGAAGCCCACAGGCATGCCGATGATGGCGGCGGGTTTCGGAGCGCCGTCGCGCAGCATTTCGAGAAGATGGAAAAGGGCGGTCGGCGCGTTGCCGATGGCAACGACGGCGCCGGCAAGGCGTTCGGTCCACAGATGCATGGCAGCGGCTGAGCGCGTGTTGCCGATTGTCGTCGCGATTTCTGCCGTGCGCGGATCCTGCAACGTGCAGATCACCTCATTCTCCGCCGGCAGACGGGCGCGGGTAACTCCACGAGCGACCATCTCGGCATCGCAAAGAATCGGCGCGCCGTCGGACAGCGCCTTGCGGGCAGCGGCGACGAAGTCGGGCGAGAAATGGAAATGCTGCGCTGCTTCCACCTGTCCGCAGGCATGGATCATGCGGATCGCAACATCGGCCTCGGCGTCGGAAAAGCGCTTGAGATCGGCTTCGCTGCGGATGATCGTGAAGGAGCGTTCATAGATCGCTTCTCCCTCGCGGATATAGTCATAGTCAGGCATTTCTATCCCTGTCGTAAAGCCGTCGCGATTGCGTCCCGGCCGAGCCGTTTAAGACACTGGTGCGTCGATTCGCCAGCAACTTTGTTGTTTCGTACCAGCTCGCCCAGCCGAGCCAGCACCGATTTCAGATTTTCTTTGCCGATATGCACCGTGGGTTCGGCCGAGGCCGATCCATCCAGGACGATCCCATGGCCCGTTGGAATACCGACGACGGCGAGCGCTGTCGGAGCAGGATGGGCGCATCCCTTCGGGCAGCCGGACAGGTGCAGTTCGAAGGAACCGTCGAGCAGCTCGGGAGCGAGAGCAACACAATCTAAGGCGGCCTGCTTAGTGGCGTAGTGTGCGGATGCGCAGGCTCCAGCGCCCGAGCAAGGAATGATGTGATTTGCCGGATCGTCGCTGCGCGTTTGAAAACCGCAGGAAGCAGCTACCGTACGAACGCGCTCGAGTTCGTCGGCCGCAAGGCCCAGCAACAGCATGCTGTGTTCCGGCCCGGTGCGGATTTCGGAGACGCCGTTCTCTTCGGCAACGGCAAGAAAGCGTGCGAGATCTTTTGCGTGGATCTGGCCGAAGGATGGGCGCAATCCGAGCGCGCGACCGTTCCTCCCCAGTGAGATGATCCCGATGGGGGAGGTGGGTGGCCTGGCTGTCGTCTGAGCATGGGCGGTCACGTCCGGAAATTGCCCTCGCAGGTCCGCCGGATCAAGGTCGCGACCGCGGGCGCGAGGTCCGAGGAGGCTCAATCTTTTCAACAACGCGACCACGCCGGCAATCGCCTCGTCGCGAGGCAATGTGGCGAGCGGCGTTGCCGTTGCATCCGTTCCTGCGATCGCGAGCGTCCATAAACAGCCTGCGCCATCATCGGGTTTGGTCGCCTTAAGCCGGATATCCGCCGAAAGTCCGTCCAGAGCGAGCTGACCGCCGCCATCGATGATGATCGCGAGCTTCGCCGCCAGAATCGGTTTGGGAGCGAGGTCGTCAATGGTCTCCTGCAGGCGTTCCGCAAGACTGCGGGCACTCGCCATTTCCAACGGATCGAGGCCGCTCAGCGGTGGGATCTCAATGGCAACGCCGTTTTGAACGACGATACCGGCGCGTTCTATATCGGCGGCAAGCGCCTCCATGCTCTGCAGGATCATGCCGCGCAGTTGCAGATTGCCGCGCGCAGTGATCTCGATCAGACCGTTGCCATGTTTTTCGGCCGCAGCGGCGAGTGCGCGAAATTGGGCAACCGTCAATCCAGGGGTCACCGGCCGCAGCCGCACGAGGAGACCATCGCCGGTCTGCATCGGCTCGCTCAGCGAGGGGCAGGCGCCGCGAACCATGGCCGGCGAAGGCGAGGCGTCGACGAGACCTTCAGCTAGCTCTTGCGAGAAGCACGCCGGTTCATCCATCGTCTGTCCGTTGGTCGCAACCATGAGACTGCCCTTCATAAGGGACACTTCCTTGCATAAACCGGATCGGCGGGCAAATGATTTGGCTCAGCGGCAGCTCATGCCCGATCGTCGAAATCATCCCCCTTGCGCAGCAGGTAGATGTCCATGATCCACCCGTGTCTCGCGCGGGCTTCTTCCCGTGTCGAAACAATGCGCTCGGAAACATCAGCCAGCCTACCGGCGATGATGATCTCGTCCTTTGTACCGAGATAGGCGCCCCAGTAGATATAGGCCTCGGGATCGTCGATCTTGCTGAAAGCCTGCTCGCCGTCGAGCATGACGACCGCCGTTTCAGCAATGCCGGGAAAACTCTCGGCCAGCCGGCGTCCCGTGGTGATCTGCACCGGCTTGCCGACGAGATTGAGGGCGATGCGGTGGCTTGCGGTCAGTGCCTGGATGCTGGTGATGCCTGGAATGACGCTATAGTCCAGCGCGACGTTACCGCGCGCGACGACACGTTCGATGATGCGCAGCGTGCTGTCGTACAGGCCGGGATCGCCCCAGACCAGGAAGGCCGCGCTCTCGTCTTCCGTCAGATGCTCAAGGAAAAGCCGTTCGTAAATGGCTGAAATCTCTTCATGCCAATCGTCGACGCCCTGCACATAGCTGCGGTCGGCGGTGCGGCGCGATGGCACGTCGTAGCCGATGAAACCGGTAGTTTTGCTGGTGACGTAGCGCTGGCAGATATCCCTGCGGACATCGGCGAGCTCTGTCTTTGCCGCGCCCTTGCTGGGAATGAAGATGACACTGGCGGCATTCAACGCATTGATCGCCTGCACCGTCATATGCTCGGGATTTCCGGTGCCGATACCGACGATGTAAATGTGCCGCATATGCTTGTCCTTGTTTTCAGCGCTGTTTGCCGGAAGCAACGGGCCGTTTCAAGAGGAGCGTCGCCAGATCGGCTTCTCTGGTTCATGATCGCCGATCGAAGGCCCAGCGGTTGACTGTATAAGCGCGCGGCGACGAGCCGAGCATGCGCCGGAACATTGTGGTAAAGGCCGCCACGCTCTCATAGCCCGCTTCGAGCGCGACATTGGTGACGGGAGCCCCGCCGGCCAGCCGTGGCAGGCAGGCGAAAACGCTTGCCTGCTGGCGCCAGGTCGTGAAGCTGATGCCGGTCTCCTTGCGGAACTGGCGCGTGAAGGTCCGCCGGCTCATGGCAAGCTTTTCGGCCCAGTCATCCAGTCTGGCGTTGGGCGAAGGGTTGGCGACGTATTCGCGGCAGAGCGCTGTCAGGCGGCGGTCGGAAGGGAAGGGCAGGCCGAGCGGACGTTCCGGCAGCGTGGCGATCTCTTCGACGAGCAGCGACAGGACCAGCTTGGCCTTGCGATGGCTGACAGGCGCCTCCCGTAACCGTATGGCTTCCAGCAACAGGCTGCGGGCGAGGTCCGTGACCTCGACGACGCGCGGAACCTCATCCTTCGGAGGCTGATTGCGCGGCGTGACATAGACGGATTTCATGCTGACGTCGCTTAGAATCTCGATCGAATGCTCCAGTCCTACGGGGATGAACAGCGCGTGCCCCGGAGGTACCATCCAGCGCCCCCGCGCCGTCATGATCAGGGCGACGCCGGCAAAGATGCAGAGCAATTGCGTGCGGCGGTGATGGTGCCACGGAACGGTGTAACCCTGTGGCGGCTCGGCGCTGTGGACGAGCACATCCGCATCGGATTCCTCCATCCAGCGCATGCTCTGGACATGCAGGTCGTCGAGGGTGGCCAGCAATTGTTTCGGCAGTTTTTCCATAATGGCCCAATCGAGAAACTATTGGACCAAAACACGAAAGAAGGTCACCCACAAGCCGTGTAAAAGGCGGATCGAACAATTTGGTCGGTGGGAATCGCCGGCGCTGGAAGGAATCTCCATGGTTGCGGCGTTTTCGGGTGCGCAAACTCGATTTGAGAAGACGACGATCTCGGTCGTTATTGCGGTCGGCACCTGCCATCTGCTGAACGACATCATGCAATCGCTGCTGTCGTCGCTCTATCCGATGTTCCGAGAGAATTACGCGCTCGATTTCGTGCAGATCGGGCTGCTGACGATGATGTTCCAGATCACCGCTTCGCTGTTGCAGCCTGTTGTCGGCATCGTCACCGATAAATGGCCGATGCCCTATTCGCTGCCTGTGGGCATGGTCAGCACATTCGCGGGCCTCCTGCTGCTCGGCTATGCCGGAAGCTTCACCATGTTGCTGGGCGCTGCCTGCCTGATCGGTTTCGGCTCGGCCGTCTTCCATCCGGAAGCCTCGCGCGTCGCGCGTCTGGCCTCCGGCGGCCGTCATGGCCTCGCCCAGTCGCTGTTTCAGCTCGGCGGCAATGCCGGTTCGGCAATCGGGCCGCTGATTGCCGCATTCTTCGTTCTTCAGCACGGCCAGAAGAGCGTGGCATGGCTTTCGGTGCTGGCCGTTATCGGCTTCATCGTTCTGAGCTGGGTCGGCACCTGGTACGTCAACCATCGCCGCCAGCAGGCCAGCCGTCCCGTGCCCAACCGTACCTTGCCGATCGCGCGCAGCAAGGCGATGTGGGCGCTTGCGATCCTCATCCTGCTGACGGCGACGAAGAACGTCTACATGGCGAGCATTTCGAGCTATTTCACCTTCTATGTCATCGACAAGTTCCACCTCGACGTTCGCGATGCCCAGCTCATGCTCTTCCTGTTCCTGGGCTCGGTCGCCGCCGGAACGATCATGGGCGGCCCGGTGGGGGACCGCCTCGGCGCACGCTTCGTGATCTGGTTCTCCATCCTCGGCGTCATTCCCTTCGCACTGCTCATGCCCTATGCGGATCTGTTCTGGACCTGTGTTCTGACCGTCATAATCGGGTTGGTCTTCGCTTCGGCATTCCCAGCGATCGTGGTGTTCGCACAGGAGCTGATCCCGGGTCGCGTGGGATTGATCGGCGGTATTTTCTTCGGTTTCGCCTTCGGAGCAGGCGGACTTGGCGCGGCAGCGCTCGGGGATTTTGCCGATACGCACGGCATTTCCTTCGTCTATACGATCTGCTCTTACCTGCCTCTGCTCGGTCTGTTCACGATCTTCCTACCCCGCATTCCCAGGCATTGATTGGTATCGGCGGGCGATGAACTCGACTCTCATGCGGACATATGAGCCCCCTTCTCCCCAGCGGGGAGAAGGTGCCGACAGGCGGATGAGGGGGAAGCTGCGAGCGGGAAAGTGCCTGATTTCAAGGAGGCTTGGCCCCCTCATCCGACCCTTCGGGCCACCTTCTCCCCGAGGGGAGAAGGAGGTTGCACCAACGACCGACCTCATATGCGATTCTCCTGCCGCTTGCAGGGAGAGGAGATTATTCCCATAGGTGTAAAAAGGGATGGCGGATGAGGCGTGCCTAATCAAGCGTAGCGGCTGACGGCGAGATCGGTCGCGTCGATATCAGGCTTGCGGCCGCTGACGAGATCGCTGATGACGCGCGCCGAGCCGGAGCTCATCGTCCAGCCAAGCGTGCCGTGTCCGGTGTTGAGGAACAGCCCCTTGATCTTCGTTGGCCCGATCACCGGCGTTCCATCCGGCGTCATCGGCCGCAGGCCGGACCAGAAGGAGGCCTTGGCGACGTCGCCGCCGGGGAAGAGGTCGGTGACGGAATGCTCGAGCGTTTTGCGCCGGGCAAGGCCGAGATCGTTGGTGTAGCCGGAGATTTCAGCCATGCCGCCGACGCGAATGCGATCGCCGAGGCGGGTGATGGCGATCTTGTAGGTCTCATCCATCACGGTCGATTCCGGCGAGCGCGATGCATCGGCGATCGGGATCGTCAGGGAGTAGCCCTTAACCGGATAGACCGGAAGCTTGATGCCGAGGGGCTTGAGCATGATCGGCGAGTAGCTGCCGAGCGCGACGACGACAGCATCGGCATCCATACGACCACGGTCGGTGACGACGCTGCGCACCTGACCGCCCTGAACGTCGAGCCCCTTGATCGCGGTGCCGTATTGGAAACGGACGCCGAATTCGACTGCCTTGGCGGCGAGCGCGTTGGTGAACTTGAAGCAGTCGCCGGTCTCGTCCTTCGGGGTCAGCAGGCCGCCGACGATCTTTTCGCGAACATGCCGCAAGGCCGGCTCGACACGGATGCAGCCCTCGGGATCGAGCACTTCGTAGGGAATGCCGTCGGCCGCCAGAGCCTTGACGTCCTTGGCGGAGGCGTCGAGCTGCTGCTGCGTGCGGAAGAGCTGCAGCGTGCCCTGCATGCGTTCGTCATAGGCAATGCCCGTCTCTTCGCGGACGGCAGCCAGCGAGATGCGGCTGTAATCGGCAAGGCGCAGCATGCGGCTCTTGTTGATCGCGTAGCGTTCCGAGGTGCAGTTCGACAGCATCTTCACGAGCCATGACAGCATCGCGCCATCGACCTTGGGGCGCAGGATGAGCGGCGCGTGATGCATGAACAGCCATTTGATCGCCTTCATGGGGATGCCGGGAGCCGCCCATGGCGAGCAATAGCCGAAGGAGACTTCACCCGCATTGGCAAAACTCGTTTCCAGCGCCGGCCCTTGCTGACGGTCGATGACCGTGACTTCGTGGCCTGCCTTGGTGAGCTGATAGGCGGATGTGACGCCGACAATGCCGGCACCCAGAACGACGACTTTCATGATGTCCTCAGTAAATTGAGCAATGGGAAGGTCAGCGGTATTGCCGATGGAAGCGATGGCCGAGACTGGTCAGGATTTCATAGGAAATCAAGCCGGCGTCCCGGGCGATATCATCGATGGTTTGATGATCTCCCAGGACCTCTACGAGGTTTCCGAATGACAGGGTTCCTTCGGGCAAGGCGCTGATATCGATTGTCGTGCTGTCCATCGACACGCGGCCGACGATCGGCAGCCGCACGCCGTTGTAATAAACCGAACCACGGTCGCTGAGGCTGCGGGGAAGACCGTCGGCGTAGCCGGCCGCGATCGTCGCAAGCCGGGTCTCGGTCTTCGTCACATGCACGCCGCCATAACCGACGCGCGTGCCGGCCGGAACGGTGCGCGTCTGCACCACAGCGACATCGAGGCGAACGACGGGCTCCATCGGATTTGGCACGCCGCTGGTCGGCGCGCCGCCATAGAGCGCAATGCCCGGCCGCACCAATACCCCATGAAAATCGCCGCCAAGGAAGATGCCGCCGGAATTGGCGAAGGAGAGATCGTAACCGGGGAATTCTTCCACGACGCGACGCATCTCTGCAAGCTGATCGGCATTCTGCACGCAATCGGCCTCGTCGGCAGAAGCGAGGTGGCTCATGATGAACAGGATGTCGAGATCGTCGACAGTTGCCAAATAGGCTGCGACGGCAGCTCTGTCTTCCGGAGGTATGCCGAGCCGCGACATGCCGGTATCGAACTGCAGGACAGCGGGAAGCTTGCGTTGCAGGGAACGAGCGGTTTCCGACCACTGCTGCAGCTGATCGAACGAATTGATGACGGGGATGACGCCACCTTCCACGCAAGCAATTTCGTTACCGGGCATTAGGCCGTTCAGCACGAAGATCGATGCATCGCGTGGCAGGTGCGGACGCAGCCGCAGCGCTTCAACGAAGTGGGCGACAAAGAAGTGCCGGCAGCCCCTTCCGTACACGGCTTTGGAAACCTGGTTTGCGCCAAGCCCATAGGAATCCGCCTTGACGACAGCAGCTGCGCGCGCTGGCGCAACAATTGAGGAAAGCTTCTCGTAATTCCGGCGCAAGGCGGCCAGATCGACCGTCAGATAACCGCAAGCACCTCTGTCGATCGTCAATTTTGACGTTCGCGAATCCACTACACCGCCGTCCATGTCCGCCCTCATTCTTCCGGCGCGAGATTATTGAAATGATCGTGAAATTACCCATCAAACAGTGATTGATTGTTGTGTAGTTGCATTGATATTGAAACGATCGACGAATTTTTGAAAGAATCCACATGGCCGCACTCGACGCGATCGATCGCAATATTCTTCGGCTGCTGCGCCTCGATGCCCGGGTCAGCAATGCCTGGCTGGCGGGCGAGGTCGGGCTGTCGCCGTCCGCCTGCCTGCGGCGCATCAAATTGATGGAGCAGGCAGGCGTGATCCGGGGCTATACGGCACTCGTAGACACGTCGCAGGCCGAAGCGGCGATCGCCGTCATCATCAACATTACGCTCGAGCGGCAGACGGAGGATCACCTCGATCGTTTCGAGGCGGCGGTTCGCAAGCATCCGGAGATCCGCGAGTGTTTTCTGATGACGGGCGGGTCCGATTATCTGCTGCGTGTGGAGGTCGCCACTGCCGGAGACTTCGAGCGCATTCACAAGGATATTCTCTCAACCCTGCCGGGGGTGCTGCGAATCCATTCGAGCTTCTCGATCCGCAACGTGCTTGCGACGCGGCCGAAGATTCAGCGTTGAACAGGCCGATGCGCGTGGCGCATGCGGCCGCGTCACACGGTTCCTGCTCAGCCCTGATCCCAGCCAATGCCGGTCGCAGCATGGACCTCGCAGATCAGTCCGTTCGGATCATAGCTGATATTGACCTGGCCATTCAGTTCTGCCGCCAGCAGGCTTTCGATCAGCCTTGAGCCGAAGCCCTTGCGTGTCGGTGGTTCGACCATAGGCCCTCCTGTTTCCTGCCAACGCAGGACGAGCCGTTCCGTCTCGCCGGTTTCCAGGGACCAAACGATGGCGACGCGCCCGTCAGGCGCCGAAAGCGCGCCGTATTTGGCGGCATTCGTCGCCAGCTCGTGCAGCGCAAGCGATATGGAGACGACAGTTCTCGGCGCGAGCTTGATCGACGGGCCGGAGATATTGAACTTCTCCCTGGGATAGGGTGACAGCGCCTGGCCGATGACGGCAGAGCTTCCTGTTCGCCGTCGCTTATTGACGCAGACGTGATGCGGCGAGCCGCAGCGGCTGGTGTTCTTCACGAACAGATAGCCGGCCGCGGCGCTTCCTTACTCCGCCCGGAGCAGCATACCGAACAGATCGCGCGGATCGTCCGGGTCGGCAATGATATCCAGTTTCTGGAAGTAATCCGTACCTGCCAGCTTTTCGCGCACATAGCGCAAGGCGGAGAAATCCTCGATGGCGAAGCCGACGCTGTCGAACAGGGTGATCTGCGTGTCGCTGCGTCGGCCCTGCGCGCGGCCGTTCACGACCTGCCAGAGCTCGGTTACCGGATAGTCCGGGTCCATCTGCTGGATTTCGCCCTCGATGCGGGTTTGCGGCGGATATTCGACGAAAGTATCGGCACGCAGCAGGATATCGCGATGCAGCTCGGTCTTGCCGGGGCAGTCGCCGCCGATGGCGTTGATATGGACGCCGGCGCCGACCATGTTGTCGGTCAGGATCGTGGCAAACTGCTTGTCGGCCGTGCAGGTCGTGATGATGTGGGCGCCTTCGATGGCCGCCTGCGCCGTTGTGCAGGGAACCAATCGCAGGCCTTTTCCGCCAAGGTTGCGCACGGTCTTTTCCGTGGCCCTCGGATCGATGTCATAGAGACGAACCTCTTCGATCCCGAGGACCGCCTTCATCGCCAGAGCCTGGAATTCCGCCTGCGCGCCATTGCCGATCAGCGCCAGGATGCGAGCTCCCGCCGGTGCGAGATGGCGGGCCGCCATGGCCGAGGTGGCGGCAGTGCGCAGCGCGGTCAGCAGCGTCATTTCCGTCAGCAGCACCGGGTAGCCGGTCGACACTTCCGCCAGCAGGCCGAAGGCGGTCACGGTCTGCAGCCCCTGCGACATATTCTTCGGGTGCCCGTTTACATATTTGAAGCTGTAGACCGCGCCGTCGGACGTCGGCATCAGTTCGATGACGCCATCATGAGAGTGGGAGGCGACGCGTGGCGTCTTGTCGAAAAGATCCCAGCGGCGGAAGTCCGCCTCGACGGCCTCTGTCAGTCCGACGAGCATGGCTTCTATGCCGACATGATGGACGAGCCGCATCATGTTCTCGACGCTGACGAAGGGGATGAAAGCTTTTTCCGACGGAAGCAGTGCGGGCATTTTGGTGTCCTCGATCAGATTATTCCCAGCAGGGTAACAAGCAGGCCGATTGACTGAAATCTCAAAACTGTGCCAGTTCTGGTATCGTGCTGTACAGATTGTATAGCTGCTATTGTGAAAATGACAGAGTCTGGATTCTAGAATGTCCGTTGCCAAATATATTCCCGATGATCTCGATCGACGCATTATCGGTCATTTGCGTGCCGATGGCCGCGCCTCGCTCTCCAAGTTGTCGGATGTTTTGGGCGTGGCGCGCGGCACGGTGCAGAACCGGTTGGATCGCCTTATCGAGACCGGGACGCTGATGGGCTTCACCGTGCGGGTGCGGGAGGATTATGACGAACAAACCGTCCATGCCGTCATGATGATCGAGGTGGTGGGAAAATCGACCACGCAGGTTATTCGCAAGCTGCGAGGCTTGCCTGAGATCTATTCGCTTCACACCACGAACGGCAACTGGGATCTCGTTGCCAATATCCGCGCGATCAGCCTTTCGGATTTCGACCGCGTGCTGCGCGAGGTCCGCATGATCGACGGTGTCGCCAACAGCGAGACTAGTCTGCTGCTGAGTAGCCTCTGACGGCTTGAATCTCGAAAAGTCGTCAATCGAAACGGCCCCGTCCGCGCCGGCCCCGCTTCACGGGCGGCGGGCGCGGAATATGCGTTTCCAGATGGTGCCGCCGAGAAATCGGTTGAACACGATGAAATAGGCAACGATGAGTGCGAACAGCAGAAGGGCCGGCAGGCCGTGAAGCTGAAAGCCGTCTTCGGTCTTGCCGCCGAAAATCGATGCAATGATATAGCCAAGAACAAAGAAGGCGGTCAGAAAGTCGAAGATGGCGGCAAGTACGATGCGCCATGTGGCTGGCTGCGTCTCGGCATTTGCGTCAGGCATGGTCGGGTCCCATCGTGTCTGTGAAAGATGTCTGCGAGAACGTACGGACGATTGGCTGGCAGATCGCAGCAACGATACATCCGATGCGGCGGCTTTTTGTCAACCGCCGAAGCTGCCATTTCCATCGCTATGGAGCTGGCGGCAGCGGGCCATTATTGGGCCTTTTTCGGCGAGCGGCGGTCGTGGCTCCGTTGACTTGAGCTTCGGCTCGCAAGGCCGAGTCCTTCGGCTTGAAAACTTGCGGCTTGTTGTTATGATTTCTTAATGGAACTCACTTTGCTCGCTCACGCCCTTGCCTGGACCGTGCTCGGTCTGGTCGTGTTGACCACCGTCGTCCCGGTCGGGGCGAAATATCCATTCATGGCGATGGCGAGCATCGAGAGCGTCATTCCCTTTGGGCTTATGGGGTTCCTGTTCGTCATGGCCTATCCTGAAGACCGCCGCATTATTGCTCTCGTCTGCATATCGGTGGCCGCTATCAGCGAAGGGATGGCGTCGGTCCTGCCGGAAAAGTGTCTGCGGATCGAGCGTGCGATCCTGAAAGTGCTCGCCACGGTAGCGGGGTTGCTTTTGGGGGCACTGCTCATGGAATGCGTGTTGCAGATTTCTTAGCTTTGCCGCCCGTATCCAGGGTTCTGCGAAACGCAGCCACCTGAGCTACGCTCCTGCGCAGCGAATAGGTGATCTTATCTTCCATATACAACTAACGATCTGAAGGCTTGCCGCTTTGGCTCTCCAGCCGATAGCGATGCCCGGGGTAGACGAGGCGCGCCAGGGAGACGACGCCGCGCGCCGACCATGTCCGCCGACGGATCGTCAGGCAGGGTTCCGTCTTGAGGATCGTCAGCAGCTTGCATTCCCAGGCCTGCGGCATCACCGATTCGACCACATGTTCGGAGCCGCTGAGCGGGGCCACGTCCGAAAGATAGGCATTCGGCGTCATGACCGTGAAGTCCTGCTGCAGGTAGTCGGGAGCGGCTTCGGGGTGGACGTGGCGGTCCTCGATCTGCACCGGCACGCCGTTCTCGCTGTGCACGATCAGTGAGTGGAAAACGAACGATCCAATGTCCAATTCCAATGCGTCGGCAACGTCAGGTGACGCTGCTTCGCGGGCAAGCACGATCACGGTTGCCTGGTGAGAATGGCCGCGTTCGGCGATTTCTTCGGCGATATTGCGCACTTCGAATAGGGCGGACACGCCTTTGCGCTCGGCAACGAAGGAGCCGACGCCCTGGATGCGGACCAGTTCGCCCTCGTTAGCTAGCTCACGCAGGGCGCGATTGGCCGTCATCTTGCTGACGCCGAGTTCGGTGACGAGTTCGTTTTCTGAGGGTACGCGATGCTTGGGTGGCCACTCGCCGCTGTGGATGCGATCGAGTATCATTTGCTTGACCCCGACGTAGAGCGGCGATGCGTCGTTTTCCGCCAGTTCGCGTTTCATCTCGCCGGAGTGCTTCATTGATTAATCCCTTTGCACGACCTGAATCTGCCTCGAAAACAACTTTCCCACTTGCATATCATAAATTATCTCATATGGTACCCTATACAACCTCGCAATCAATCCAAAAATAAATTGGAAAAAAGCGGGCAAGCCGGCGAAGATCGGTAGGAAGTGCTGCAAGGCCCATTTCAACCTCAGAGGAGCTCTATACGATGAAATTCAGTGCAATTCTCTTGTCAGGCGTCGTAGCTGCCGTCGCCTTCACGGCGCCCGCCGTCGCCAAGGACTGGAAGACGGCGACGATCACCCTGGAAGGCGCCTATGCGCCCTGGAACATGACGAATGCCGACGGTACGCTCGGCGGCTTCGAGCCGGAACTCGCCAAGATCCTGTGCGAGCGCGCCAAGATCGATTGCAAGCTGGTCGCTTCCGATTGGGACGGCATGATCCCGGCTCTCAACGCCGGCAAGTTTGACGTCATCATGGATGCGCTGTCGATCACCGACGAGCGCAAGCAGGTTATCGGCTTTACCGTTCCCTACGCGGCTACTCCGGCAGCCTTCGCAACTGCCAAGGACAGCCCGCTTGCCAAGGCTGCAGGCACCGGCGCCACGATCAAGATGACCCCTGGCCAGACCGGCGTCAAAGAAATCGACGTGCTGAAGGAAGCCTTCAAGGGCAAGACGATCGGCATTCAGGCCGCCACGGTCTATGCCAAGTTCGTCTATGACAATTTCGGCTCGATCGCCACGATCCGCGAATACAAGACCGGTGCTGACCGCGACCTCGATCTGCAGAACGGCCGTATCGATCTCGGTTTCGACGACGCGGTCTACTTCGCGAACGCTTTTGCCAGCGCCAATGACTCGCTCGCCTTCACTGGTCCGGAAATCGCCGGCTCCATCTGGGGCGAGGGCGAAGGCCTCGGCATCCGCAAGGCCGATACCGACCTGCGCGACAAGCTGAATGAGGCGATCAAGTCGGCACTTGCCGATGGCACCATCAAGACCCTGTCGATGAAGTGGTTCAAGGTCGACGTCAGCCCGAACTGATCGGTGCGACCTCCGGGTCGCGGCCGCGGTCTCCGGCTTTGCCGCCGGAGGCCGTATGATATCCTGACGCTTGAAACTGCCACGGACGGGGAATGGACGCTATGGCAACCTTGCAATTGCTGGGCTTCGGCTCGAACGGGTGGGGCGCGCTGCTGCTCGTCGCGGCCTTGATGACGCTCGCCGTCACGGCGACGGCGTTGTTGATCGGGGCGGTGCTGGGCGCAATCGTCGCCTCGGCGAAGCTCTCCGGCAACCTGATCCTAAAGACGCTCGGCAATGTTTACACGACCGTCTTTCGCGGCGTGCCGGAGCTTCTGATCATCTATCTCATCTATTTCGGCGGTTCGTCGGCGGTCACCTCAGTCGGCAAATGGCTCGGCTATGACGGCTTTCTCGGCCTGCCCTCCTTTGCGGCCGGCGCGCTTGCCGTCGGCATCATTTCGGGCGCCTATCAGGCCGAAGTTTTTCGCGGCGCCTATCTCGCCATTGCCAAGGGCGAATTGGAGGCGGCCTCAGCGATCGGCATGCATGGCGGCCTGCGCCTGCGCCGCATCATCATTCCGCAGGTGATACGCTATGCCATTCCTGGGCTCGGCAATGTCTGGCAGCTCAGCCTGAAGGATTCGGCGCTGATCTCCGTGACGGGACTTGCCGAACTGATGCGCACCAGCCAGGTCGCTGCCGGTTCCACCCGCCAGTATTTCCTGTTCTTCATCGTTGGCGGCACCCTCTATCTGATCCTGACCAGCCTGTCGGATCGCATCTTCAACAACGCCGAACGCCGCGCCAACCGCAGCATGCCGGCTGCGACCATCGGCCAGGCCTGAGGAGGAAGACATGGATTTCGACTTCCTCTCGAGCACGATGATCACGCTGCTGCAGGCAGTGCCGATGACGTTGCTGCTGTTCTCTCTGTCGGTCGTATCGGGCGGCCTTTTAGCGCTCGTTATCGTCGCCATGCGCGTCAGCGGCAATCCGATCCTGTCTGGTTTCGCCAAGGGCTATATCTTCGTCTTTCGCGGTTCGCCGCTGCTGATCCAGATGTTCCTCATTTTCTACGGCTTGGCGCAGTTTTCCGTCATCCGCTATTCGTTCCTCTGGCCTTTCCTGCGTGAGCCCGTGGTCTGCGCGATCCTTTCGCTGGCACTGTGCACGGCCGGCTATACGGCCGAGATTTTCCGCGGTGGCATCCGTGCCGTTTCGCCGAAGGAAATCGAGGCGGCACGCTCGATCGGCATGTCCCGCCTGCTGCTCGTACGCCGCATCATCGCGCCGATCGCCTTCCGGCATGCTCTGCCGGCCTATTCCACCGAGATCGTGCTGATGATGAAGTCGACCGCGCTCGCCAGTCTCGTCACCGTTTGGGAAGTGACAGGCGTTGCGCAACGTCTCATCTCGCACACCTATCGCACCATGGAGGTCTTTCTCTGTGCGGCGATCATTTATCTCGTGCTGAATTTCATCATTCTGCAGGCCATGGCCCTGCTGGAATATTCGCTGTCCCGCCATCGCCGCGCCGTTCCGGCGGCGTTGAAGGCCTAAAGACTTCATTGGAGCAGGCAAATCATGCCAGGTGTCACCCGACTTTCAGTTCGCAACATCCGCAAGAGCTTCGGCACGCATGAAGTTTTGCGCGGTATTTCCCTCGATGCCCAGGATGGCGACGTGATCTCCTTGCTCGGTGCCTCCGGCTCCGGCAAGTCGACCTTCCTCCGCTGCATCAACCTGCTTGAGATCGCCAGTGACGGCGAGATCTGGGTTGACGGCGAGCAGATCCGCATGATCCACAAGAACGGCCAAAGCCGCCCGGCAAGCCACAAGCAGGTGGATCATATCCGTTCCGAGCTCGGCATGGTGTTCCAGAGCTTCAATCTCTGGTCCCACATGACGATCCTGCAGAATGTGATCGAAGGGCCGATCCATGTCCTGAAGCGCTCGCGCTCCGACTGCATCGCCGAGGCCGAAGCGCTTCTGGAAAAGGTCGGTATCGCCGACAAGCGCCATGCCTATCCAGCGCATCTTTCCGGCGGTCAGCAGCAGCGTGCGGCGATCGCCCGCGCGCTCGCCATGAAGCCCAAGGTCATGCTGTTCGACGAACCGACATCGGCGCTCGATCCCGAGCTCGTCGGCGAAGTGCTGCGCGTCATGCGCGCTCTTGCCGAGGAAGGCATGACCATGCTCGTTGTGACCCACGAGATGAGCTTTGCCCGCAATGTCTCCAACCGCGTCGTCTTCATGAAGGAGGGCCTTGTCGAAAGCACCGGCACTCCGGACGAGATGTTCGGTGGCGGCGCATCGCCGGCCTTCCGCCAGTTCATCGGTCATTTCGGAAACGGACAATGAGCGTCACCATCGATAGGCCTCTATCCTGGCGCGAGGTCGCTCGCATCGGCGTCGGCGAACCGCTGACCTTGTCTGAAGCGGCCTGGAAGTGTGTCGACCAGGCCAGCCGCATCGTCGAGCGCATCGTCGAGACGGGCGTGCGTGCCTATGGCGTCAATACCGGCGTCGGCGCCTTGTCCGATACCGTTGTCGACCGCGCTTCGCAGAGCCGTCTTTCGCGCAATATCATCATGAGCCATGCCTGCGGCGTCGGTCCTCTGCTGCCGCCGTGCGAAGTGCGCTCTATCATCGCGGCGCAGATTGCTAATTTCGCCCATGGCCATTCCGGCGTGCGGCCTGAGATTATCCGGCATCTTGCGGCGTTTCTCGAGCATGATTGCATCCCCGAAGTGCCCTCCAAGGGCTCGGCTGGCTATTTGACCCACAACGCCCATACAGCGCTCGTTTTGATCGGCGAGGGACGGGCTGTTGTGAAGGGGAAGGCCATGACCGGTGCGCAGGCGCTTGCCACGATCGGTCTCAGCCCCCTGGTGCTTGGCGCCAAGGAGGGGCTGAGCCTCGTCAACGGTACGGCTTGCGCCACGGGATTGTCGGCGCTAGCGGTCTACCGCGCCGAGCGCCTGCTCGATTGGGCCGATGCCATCGCCGCGTTGACGCTGGAAGCCGCCGGTTGCCAGATGGCGGCCTTCGATGAGGCCGTGCTCGCACTGCGCCCTTCGGCAGGCATTGCCAAGGTCGGCCGCAGGCTGCGCAGCCGCCTGCAAGGTAGCGGCCTCGTTGCCGCAGCCCTTGGTCGACGGACGCAGGATGCCTTGAGCTTGAGATCGGTGCCGCACGCCCATGGCGCCGCTTGGGATGTCTTCGAGCAGACCGCCCGCATCGTGGATCAGGAATTGGCCTCGGTAACGGACAATCCGGCGGTTTCGGGTACGCCCGAACAGCCTGTCGTCTCTTCGGAAGCCCATGCCGTCGCGCCGGCCCTCGGTCAGGCGGCCGATAGTCTCGCGATCGCGATCGCGCAGATTGCTGCCATGAGTGAGCGGCGGATGGATCGTCTGGTCAATCCGCTTGTCAGCGGGTTGCCGCCGTTTCTGGCAAGCGATGCCGGCAGCCATTCGGGTTTCATGATCGCGCAATATACGGCTGCTGCACTCAGCAACGACAATCGGCGGCTCGCCGCTCCCGCCTCGCTCGATGGCGGCCTGACATCGGGTCTGCAAGAGGATTTTCTTGCGCATCCGACGGCGGCCGCCGGCAAGCTGCTCGCGATCCTCGACAACGCCGAATATATCCTCGCGATCGAACTGATGGCGGCGGCGCAGGCGCATGATTTCCTTGCTTCGAAGGCCACGAGAGCACCGGGAACGGATCGTCTTTATGCTATGGCCCGTTCGCGCGTTCCTCTTTACGGCGACGACCGTCCATTGAATACCGACATGGAGAGCCTGCGGGACATGATCGCGCAGACTGCGCCGCCCGCTGAAAGTGAAACTGGAGCATAGAATGTCCGTGGAATTCGACGTCGCCGTTGTCGGTCTCGGCGCGATGGGGAGCGCTGCTCTGTCGTCGGCTGCGGCCCGAGGAGCAACGGCAATCGGCATTGAAGCGCATTTTCCGGCGCATGCCCTCAGCTCGTCACACGGCGACAGCCGGTTGATCCGGCTGGGTTACTTCGAAGATCCATCCTATGTTCCGCTGCTGAAGCGGGCCTATCATAACTGGCGCTCACTCGAGGCGAGGCTGCGTGCGGAGATCCTGACCGTCACGGGCGTTCTGCAGATCGGCGCGCCCGACAGCAAGATCGTCAGCGGCACGCGTGCATCCTGTGACATGCATGGATTGCCGCATGAGATACTCGACAAGGATGCCATGAAGCGCCGCTTCCCGGCCTTTGCACTTGAGGACGGCGAGATCGGGCTGCTGGACCCGCAGGGCGGCTATGTGCGCCCGGAGGCGGCTATCATGGGCTATTTGAGACTTGCCGCGGAAGATGGAGCAGTGCTGCATTTCGGCGAGCGTGTTGTCGCAATCGAGCCTGACGACACCGGCGTGACCGTCATTTCCACGACCGGGAGATATCGGGCGCGCAAGGTGGTCGTCGCCACCGGTGCCTGGATTGCAGAGCTTGTGCCGCAGCTGAAGGCGAATGCGCAGCCGATCCGACAGGTGGTCGCCTGGTATCAGCCGAAGGATGGCTTCGTGGCGGAGCCGCAGCGCATGCCCTGCTTCCTGCGCGACGAAGGGGACGAAGGCTCCTATTTCGGCTTCCCTGCGATCGGCATCGACGGCGTCAAGATCGGCCGCCACGCGCATTTCCGGGAGCCCATCGACCCGGAAGTGCCCAACCCGCCCGTGAACGAGACCGACACCGAACTGCTCGACAGTTTCGCCCGCAAGCGTCTACCGGACGCGGCCTCATATCGCGTGCGGGCGACGACCTGCCGTTATACAATGCTGCCGAGCGAGGATTTTCTGATCGACACATTGCCGGGGCAGGCGAATGTGGTTGTTTCTTCGGCTTGCTCCGGTCATGGCTTCAAGTTCACCAGCGTGGTGGGCGAAATCCTCGCGGATCTGGCGCTTCAGGGCGGCAGCGCACTACCGACCGCTCTCTTCTCCTTCGAGAAGCACTTTGGCGGCCAATCGGCTTAGCCGCCATTTTTGCAGCCAGTCTAGCCGATCGTCATGCGCCGCAGCACGTCCGACCTGAAGTAGAAATGCTGGACGAGCGCACCGAGTATATGCAGGACGACAACGGCCCAGAGCAGGGACTTGATCGGACCGCCATGGACGAAGGCGGCCGTGTCGATGCCGAAATAGTAGGCTGCTATTCCCGATAGAGGCATTGCGAAGATCAGCGCATAGAGCAGGAAGTGCGTTACGCTGGCGATATAATGCAGGAACGCGGGCTGATCATCCGGCGGCGTTGGGACATCGGATACCAACCTCAAGCCAAGGCGCACGATAGCCAGCAACAGGATAGCAATACCGGCATAGGCGTGGATATTGGCGCTGGCGACATCGGCTGGCGTCGGCGTCTGTCCATGGCGAATAAGACGCCGCCAGGCATTCATGCCATCGGGAAACAAGAGATTGAAGAAGATGAGTATGGCCATAAGCCAATGAAGGATGCGTTGCGGAACGGAGTAGGCGGATCTTGCAGGCATCGGATCTCCTTAGATTGGAATTGTTCTAAAGGTAGAACATGATTCTAACGAGAACCTGAATGTCATTGCCGCTTAAGGCGCCCCGGAAACCCATCGAGGTCCTCCGGGGCTCTCGCATGTCAGCTTAACACGGCACGCGGCTCGAGAAACGATTCCAGGCCGTAGGCGCCGAATTCGCGGCCCATGCCGGATTGCTTGAAGCCGCCGAAGGGTGCCAGCGGCTCGTGCGGCGCGCCGTTGATGACGACGCGGCCTGCCTCGATCTGCTCTGCCACCCGCTTTGCCCTTTTTACATCGGAGGAGAAGACGTAGGCCTGTAGGCCATAGACCGTGTCGTTTGCGATCTCGACGGCATGGGCATCATCGCGATAGGGAATGACACACAACACAGGCCCGAAAATCTCTTCGCGCGCGATCCGCATATCGTTGTTGACGCCGGAGAAGATCGTCGGCCGGACGAACCAGCCGCGATCGAGCCCTTCAGGACGTCCTTCCCCGCCAACGATCAGCCGTGCGCCTTCCTCCTGGCCGAGGTGAATATAAGACTGAACGCGATCCCATTGTTTCTGGCTGACCATTGGGCCGATACTGACGGCCGGGTCTTTGGCGTCGCCCACCTTGAGCGCCGAAACGGCATCAGCCAGTCGTAGTTGGATTTCGTTGAGACGGCTTTCGGGAGCGAGAATGCGGGTGCCGGCAATGCAGGCCTGGCCGCTATTGGCAAAGCTTGCCGCCAGTACCTGCGGAATGACGAGATCGAGATCGGCGTCATCGAGAATGATGTTCGGGCTCTTGCCGCCGAGCTCAAGCGTCACCCGCTTCATGGTCATCGATGCAGCCTGCAAGATCGCCCGTCCTGTGGCTGTCGAACCGGTGAAACTGATCTTTGCGATGTCGCGGTGGGCGCTAAGGGCGGCGCCGACGACATGGCCATAGCCGTTGACGATGTTGAAAACACCATCCGGCAAGCCGGCGGCGTGCAGGCATTCGGTGATGAGCTGCGTCTGGATCGCACTCATTTCCGATGGCTTGATGACCATGGTCGTACCGGCGGCGATGGCTGTCGCCAGTTTGCTGCAGATGAAGCCGTAATTGCTGTTCCAGGGCGTAATGGCGGCGGCGACACCGGCGGGCCTCATTTCCACTTCGGCATGGCCGATGCGGCGTCGAAACTCATAGTCATTGAGCGTCTCGGCCATGTGCAGAAAAGCCGTTGCGGCATGTGGCACTGAAAAGCCGATGAAGGCAGCCGGAGCGCCGTATTCCTCGCGCATGGCGTCGACGAGGTCCGCGGCACGAGCCGAGACGGCCTCATGCAAGCCATGCAGCATTGCAATGCGTTCGGCCTTGGAGCTTTGCGATAACCCTGCAAATGCCGCCTTGGCGGCGGCGACGGCATCGTTGACGTCCTGCTCGTTTCCAAGGCGTACGGCGCCAATCTGCGCTTCGGTGGTTGGGTTGAAAAGAGGGGCTAGCTCTGTGCCATGGGGCTGAACGAAGCGGCCGTTGATGTAAATCGTATCTATCGTGCGCATGAGCGTCTCCTTCATCTTTCCGATAAAGGTAAAGCGCGCTATTTGATTGGTGTAGTAGGACAAAGATGGACAGGCTGATGAGGAAAATTGCGCAATGAAGGCAAGCCTGGCGGAGCTTGAGGCAATCGCGGCTGTTGCGCGCCATGGCGGCTTTCGTGCCGCCGCACGCGAACTCGGCATGTCCTCGTCGGCGCTCAGCCATGCGGTTGCGGCGCTGGAGGAGCGTCTGTCCGTTCGGATCTTCAATAGGACGACGCGTAGCGTGACACTGTCGGATGCGGGTGAACGTTTTATTGCGGATATAGCGCCGGCTCTCGCCGCGATCGACAGGGCGATCGAGAACGCCGGCATATCCTCAGGGTCGGTATCGGGTACGCTGCGGCTCAACATGGCGCCCGGCGCGGCGCGCATGCTTTTGGTCCCCCTTATCCTCCAATATGGGCGGCGTTACCCGAACGTGGAGGTCGAAATCGTCACCGACAACGCTCTGGTCGATGTGATTGGCAAGGGTTTCGATGCCGGTGTACGTCTCGCCGAAGCCGTCCCGACGGATATGGTGGCGATACCGATCGTCCCCACGGTCCGCTCGCTCGTTGTGGGATCGCCGGCCTATTTCAGCGAAAGGCCACGACCGCTCACTCCCGGCGATCTTTCGCAGCACCGCTGCATTCGCGCCCGCATGGCGAGCGGCAAGCTTTATCGCTGGGAGTTCGAACGGCATGGGCAATCGATCCTGATCGACGCGCCAGGCAGCCTGACCCTCGACGCGTCCGACCTGATGTTGACTGCCGTTCTCGAAGGGGCGGGCCTTGCCTATATCGGCGAACCGTCCATGGCCGATCATATCGCGGCAGGCAGCTTGATCCCCGTGTTGCAGGATTGGAGCCCGCCCTATCCGGGGCTCAGCCTTTATTTCGCCCAGCGGCGCCAGATGCCCGCGAGGCTCCGTGCCTTTATCGATCTTATCCGTGAACAGACAGCATCCGGCGGCTCGCGGCCGGAAGATTAAATTTCATGCAGGCACCTCGCTATATATTGCGAACTATATCGAGATGTTCGATCACGGTGTCGGTCAGGCGATTGCCACCGTGCTTGATGACGCAGCCCGCACAATCGCACGCCGGTAAGCGACTGACTCAATGAGGAGTTTGTTATGGATCAGAAGATCGAAGCCGTCCTTGAGGCCTATCATGAGCTTATTCGCGAAGAGCAGAGCAAACCCAGGGAAGTGCCGCCGGGTGGACGTGATGGTGGTCAGGATCGCCGGTTGAGAGCCGTCGGCCCCGAGACCGGTCGTTTCATCAACATAGTGGCGAAAAGCCTGAAAGCGCCGACCATTCTCGAACTTGGCACGTCCTTCGGCTATTCCGGCATCTGGCTTGCAGAGGCTGCACGCTCCAGCGGCGGAAGGCTCATTTCCATGGAGCTGCATGCCTACAAGACCAAGTTTGCCAGGGAAATGGCAGAGAAGGCGGGGCTCTCGGAGCACATCGACTTTCAGATCGGCGATGCCGTCGAGATGATCAAGACGCTGCCGTCCGGTGTCGACTTCGTTCTCGTCGATTTGTGGAAGGATCTCTACATTCCTTGCCTGGAGGCCTTCTATCCGAAGCTCAATGCCGGCGCGATCATCGTTGCCGACAATATGTTCATGCCCGGCAATGAAGACGTGAAGCGCTATGGCGAGGCCGTTCGCGCCAAGCCGGGGATCACGTCCGTTCTATTGCCGGTCGGCTCCGGGATCGAAGTCAGTCGCTACGATCCCGTGTAAAGCACAGAGATCGGCGGCGGCTTTGTTCAGGAGGCCGCCGCCGGTTTGTTGTTACTTGCCAGCGTCCTTGGCTGCCTTTTCGATGACGGCGGCAACCTTTTCCGGCTGCGATGCGAAGACGGCATGGCTTGCCTTGATTTCGGTCACGTCGCTGGCGGCACGCTTTGCCATGCTGCGCTCAAGTTCCGGATTGATGGAGCGATCATCGCTGGCGACAACTGCCCAGCTCTTCTTCGCCTTCCAGGCAGGATCGCTGACCTTGGCCGTAAAGGCTGCCTTGGAGGCGAAAACCTGCGACTTTCCGAGGAAATCGGCTTCGTCTTTCGGCAAGTCCGCGGCAAAATCCGCCGCGAAGGTCGTCGGGTCGATATAGAGATACTGGCCGTCCTTCGTTTCGCGGATATTCATGCTGCCTGCGGGTTTGGAACTCGCAAGACCGATCAGGCTTTCGCCCTTATCAGGTTGGAATGCGGCGACATAGACGAGGCCTGCAACATCCGGCCGGTTGCCGGCCTCGGTGATAACAATGCCGCCATAGCTGTGGCCGACGAGCAGGCTCGGCCCGTTTTGAAGGTCGAGCACACGATTGGTTGCGGCGACATCGTCGGCGAGCGAGGTGATGGGCTCCTGGACGACGGTGACCTTGAAGCCATCCTTTTCAAGGATATCGGCGGTCTTGCGCCATCCCGAGCCGTCGGCAAGGGCGCCGTGGACGATGACGATGTTCTTGATCTCGGCTGCCTGCGCCGCAAATGCCACGGTGCTTGCGGCAAGGCCAAGGGCGGCGATGGAAAGAAAACGGGTATTCATGGGTGTGACTCCTATCAGTTGTGGTTCATGCTTTAGGTAGAGGAGGAATTTCAGCCGAAGGTGAAGGCGTAGGCCTGGACCCCGGGGTCGAGGAATCGGATCTCGAAGTTATGGGCGGTGACATCGCCGGACTGCCGGACAAGCTGGTAGAGCTTGGTCGCAGTCACAGTGCCATTTCCGGCGGCATCGATATCGGCGCCGTGGTCGGCGCCAGGCGCCTTTCCATCCACGGTCACCTGAAAGCGGATCGGCTTTCCATCAGCTGATGGCCCGAGGACGAGGTGCAGGTCGCGGGCGCTGAAGCGGTAGCTGATGCCGCCGCCTGCCTTGTCGAGTAATGCTTGCTCCGGGCCGACGGTCCAGGTTCCTGCCAGTCCCCATTGGTTGAGGCCGGGATTGGCAACAGAATAGTCGGCTGCAGTGTCTGCCTTCACGGGTTCAGGGGAAACGAAGCCCGTTGCCTGCTTATAGCCGACATAGGTTTCGCCGGAGCGGATATGGTTGAGGTCAGGGCTTGCTTCCGCACCCTTTGCGTCTGGAACGACAGGGGCACTCTGGGCCATGTCGCTGCCGGCTTCGCGCAGGAGATCCTGGATCGCTTGTTCGGTCTGGCGATAATTGCCTTCGCCGAAGTGCTGGTAGCGGACCTGTCCCTTGGCATCGATCAGATAATGAGCGGGCCAGTAGTTGTTCTCGAAGGCGCGCCAGATGCGATAGTCGTTGTCGATTGCGACCGGATAACCGATCTTGAAGTCGGCGATCGCCTTCTTGACGTTATCGACATTCTTTTCGAAGGCGAATTCCGGAGCGTGGACGCCGATCACGACGAGGCCCTGATCCTTATACTTTTCCGCCCAGGCGCGAACATAGGGGATGGTGCGGATGCAGTTGATGCAGGAGTAGGTCCAGAAGTCGACGAGCACCACCTTGCCGCGAAGCTCAGCTGTCGTCAGCGGCTCGGAGTTCAGCCAGGTGACCGCGCCATCGAGGGAAGGCGCGGGGCCTTCTACCGGAAGGTCGCTATGGAACGGGCGGGCCGCATCGCTGGCGGGGACTACCGCGCCATTGCTGGCAACCTCGGTTTCGGGACCTGAAGCCTTGGGGTGCAGCTTCTCCAGCAAAGCCTGTTCGAAGGAACCCGTGCTGGCGTAAGAGAGGCGAGCAAGCAGGCCGGTGTCAAGGCCAAGCGCGATGGCGGCAACGCCTGCCAGAACGGCGGCCCCTGCAAGCTGGCGGATGCGTTCGCTGACGCCGAGAGACCGCTTCATGCCGGCAAAGATCTTGCCGCCGGCAAAGAGTGCAACGGCAAGCGAGGTCGCAGCACCGGCGCCATAGGCCAGCAGCAGGAATGTCGTCTGCAGATTGGCACCCTTCAAGGCGGCGCCCGTCAGAACGAGCCCGAGGACCGGGCCGGCACAGGGCGCCCAGAGCAAACCTGTCGCAATGCCGAGCACGAAGGAGCTTCTGACGCTTGCAGTCGTGCGATGCGCGCCGGCGGCATTCAGGAGATTGTTGCCGAGATCGACGACGGGCCGCGATAGAGCGCTGGCTATGCGGGGCGAAATCAGGCTGAGGCCGAAGAGCCCAAGCAGGACGATTGCCACTAGGCGACCATATTCATTGGCGCGGATGGCCCAGGCGCCGCCGACCGCAGCAAGGGTTGCGACGAATGCGAAGGTGAGCGCCATGCCTGCAAGCATGGGCAGCGTGCTCTTGACGAAGGGCTGTCCGGCCCGGGCAAAGATGAAGGGGAGAATGGGCAGAATGCATGGACTTAAGATCGTCAGCGCACCGCCGAGATAGGCAATGATGAGAAGCGTCATCGTCTTGCTCCTTTAGAAGCGATTGACCGGCTGGCGGCGGCGATGGGCCGTCCTCAGCGTTGACGTCATCTGCCGGTGGCGACGTATCTCGAATGTGTCGGGGTCGATGGGAGAATGTACCGAAACGTCAATCTCTTCGGCTTCGATACACTGCGATACAAACTTGGCGATGCCGGCGCGATTTTGCCGCTGGCTCAGCGGCCTACCACGGCTGTTCCGCCAAGAGCGGCGGATTGTATCAGACTGTATCTTGGGTGCCGGAAGCTACATAATCATTCAAAAGACGGCCGCTTGCGACACACCGGCGATACATGCGGCTGGCTTTCTCAAGCTCACGATCCAATCGACAGGAGAGACAGATGTCTGAGGAAATCAATCACACCCGCCGCCGCTTCTTCGGCATTGCCGCAATTGCCGTCGCGGCTGCCGAATTTGGTCTGCCCGCCATCGCCGACGCCGAAGAAGCGAAGCCTTCCGCTTCGACGCTGCCCGCCGTCAAGGCCGGCAGCCATACTTCTTTCGATGCGCTGAAGCAGATCGATGCGGGCGTGCTCAACATCGGTTACGCCGAAGCCGGTCCCGCCAATGGCCCGGTCGTGCTGCTGCTGCATGGTTGGCCTTACGATATCTATAGCTTCGTCGATGTCGCCCCGCTGCTTGCCGGTGCCGGCTACCGCGTCATCATTCCCTATCTTCGCGGCTATGGGACCACCCGCTTCCTTTCGAAGGAAACCCCGCGCAACGGTCAGCAGGCAGCCCTTGCCGCCGATATGATCGCGCTTCTCGACGCACTGAAGATCGAAAAGGTCGTTGTTGCCGGTTACGATTGGGGCGGCCGTACCGCCGACATCATGGCGGCACTTTGGCCCGAGCGTTGCAAGGCGCTGGTCTCGGTCAGCGGCTATCTCATCGGCAGCCAGGAAATCAACCGCAAGCCCCTGCCGCCGAAGGCAGAGCTTGCCTGGTGGTATCAGTTCTATTTCGCCACGGAGCGCGGCCGCCTCGGCTATCAGGAAAACCGCCACGATTTCGCAAAGCTGATCTGGCACACCGCCTCGCCGCAATGGGCCTTTGACGACGCCACCTACGATCGCTCGGCTGCCGCCTTCGACAATCCCGACCATGTCGATATCGTTATCCACAACTACCGCTGGCGCCTGGGGCTCGTCGAAGGCGAGACCAAGTTCGATACCTATGAAAAGAAGCTGGCCACAGGACCGGTGATTTCGATCCCGACAATCACCATGGAAGGCGACGCCAACGGGGCGCCTCATCCGGAGCCGTCAGCCTATCGTGGCAAGTTCTCCGGCAAACATGAGCATCGCACCATCACCGGCGGCATCGGGCACAATCTTCCCCAGGAAGCGCCGCAAGCCTTTGCGCAGGCTGTGATAGATGTTGATCGTTTCTAGTTCGGCGATAGTGTGCGACAGGGCGCCGGCGTAAGCTGGCGCCTTCTGCCGTTGGCGCGACAAGAGAATGAATATTCGTAGGCTGCCGCTTACGATGATGAATGGAAAATGAGGATGGAACATGTCGACCATATCCTGATCGTGGATGACGATCGGGAAATCCGTGAGCTGGTGTCGAGCTATCTGAAGAAGAACGGCTTGAGGGCGACGACGGCCGCCGACGGCCGGCAGATGCGCAGCTTTCTCGAGGCCAATTCGGTCGATCTGATCGTGCTCGATGTGATGATGCCGGGCGACGACGGCCTGGTACTGTGTCGTGAGCTTCGCGCCGGAAAACACAAGGCGACGCCCATCCTGATGCTGACGGCGCGCAGCGACGAAATGGACCGGATCCTAGGCCTGGAGATGGGTGCCGACGATTATCTGGCCAAGCCGTTTGCCGCCCGTGAACTTCTAGCCCGCATCAAGGCCGTTCTTCGGCGCACCCGCATGCTGCCGCCCAATCTGCAGATCAGCGAAGCCGGACAATTGCTGGTCTTCGGGGACTGGCGGCTCGATACGGTCGGCCGCCATCTGCTCGACCGGGATGGAACGGAAATTACCCTGAGCGGCGCCGAGTATCGCCTGCTGCGCGTGTTCATCGACCACCCGCAGCGAGTGCTCAATCGCGATCAGTTGCTGAACCTGACGCAGGGTCGCGATGCCGATCTCTTCGATCGCTCGATCGACCTGCTTGTCAGCCGTCTTCGTCAGCGCCTGGGCGACGATGCGCGCGAGCCGACCTATATCAAGACGGTGCGCAGCGAAGGTTATGTCTTCTCGGTTCCGGTGGAGATCGCGGAGTTGCGCTCATGAGCACGGTGGCCCTGCAGCCTCGGGGTCTGTCATGGCCCAGCACCTTGCGCTCGCGCATCTTCATCATCCTGCTGCTCGGTCTTGCGATCGCCTACGGGCTCTCCTTCAGCGTTTTGTACCTGGAGCGCTACATGTCGGCGAAGGCCGTCATGCTCGGTACGCTGGAGCGCGATGTCGCGACCTCGATCGCCGTGCTCGACCGCTTGCCGGCGGGAGAAAGGGCGAATTTCGTCGATTGGCTGAGCCGCGGCAACTATAATTTCGAGCTGGGGACAGGGCTGCCGGGCGTGCCCGATACGTCCACCCGCAGCGCGGAGATCGCCGCCAAGATAGAGGATGCCGTCGGCCATCGTTTTCCCATCCATGTCGAATCGATACCCGGTCCGATCATGCGCCTGCAGGCGCATCTGAACCTGAGTGACGGCAGTCCGCTGACCATCGACATCGTGCCGAAGGGTATCATGCCCATCGCCAACTGGCTGCCTTACGTCTTTGTCGTGCAGATGCTGGTGATCGTCCTTTGTACCTGGTTCGCCGTCCGTCTGGCGATTCGTCCACTGGCTGAGCTCGCGGCGGCGGCCGACGCGCTCGATCCCGACAAGAAGGGACCGGCATTGAGCGATGGCGGGCCGAGCGAGGTGGCCCACGCCGCCAAGGCCTTCAACGCAATGCGGGACCGGATAGCGCATTATCTTGAGGAGCGCGTTCAGATTCTCGCGGCCATCTCGCACGATCTGCAGACGCCGATCACGCGCATGCGCCTGCGCGCCGATATTGCCGATGATTCGCCTGAGAAAACCAAGCTGCTGCAGGATCTCGGCGAGATTGAGCGTCTGGTGCAGGATGGGATAGCCTATGCGCGCAGCGCCCATAGCAATGGCGAGAAGAGCTCCCGCATCGACCTTGCCTCCTTTGTCGAAAGCATCTGCTACGACTATCAGGACACCGGCAAATCCGTCGAGATCCTTGGTCTTGTTCAGGGGACGACGACGACGAAGCCGCATGCGCTTCGCCGCATCCTCACCAATTTCATCGACAATGCGTTGAAATTCGCCGGGGCGGCGGAAATCGCTGTGGAGCGCAGGGATAAGGGCGAGATTGTCATAACAGTGCTGGATCGCGGCTCAGGCATTCCGCAGGACCAGATAGAAACGGCGATGCAGCCCTTCTTCCGGCTGGAACAGTCGCGAAACCGCAATACGGGCGGCACCGGGCTTGGCCTTGCGATTGCCCAGCAGCTGGCCCAGACGCTCGGCGGTTCCGTCAGGCTCTATAACCGCGATGGCGGCGGTCTGGCGGCCGAAGTCGTCATTTCCTGATTGATCCGACTGAAGATTTACAGGCTCTTTGTAAGCAATTGTATCCGGTCTGCAACGGCCTACGTTTTGTAACACTTCCGGCGATTCCGGAAACATGCCGGATACGTCGATCCATCAAAAAACACTCCGTCAACGGACGTCGCCCCAGACGACACAGCAAACCGGGCGACGCAACAAAGGAGTGTTCCATGACCAAGATCGACAAGGTTCTATACACGGCAAGAACGCATACCATCGGCGGCCGCGACGGCTCCGCGCGCAGCGATGACGGCCAGCTGGAGGTCAAGCTTTCGCCTCCCGGCAGCGCCCATGCCGGCACCAATCCCGAACAGCTCTTCGCAGCCGGCTGGTCGGCTTGCTTCATCGGCGCAATGGGCCTTGCCGCTGGCAAGCGCAAGATTAAGCTTCCCGCCGATCTGGCAGTCAATGCCGAGGTGGATCTTGGCACCACGGAAGGCGCCTATTTCCTGCAGGCCCGCCTGACCATCAGCATGCCCGGCATCGAGCCCGAACTCGCACGCACGCTGGTCGAGGAAGCCCACCAGACCTGCCCCTATTCGAAGGCGACTCGCGGCAACATCAATGTCGAGCTGAAGCTCGCCTGAGAATCGCCTGTACGCTGATATTGCGCGTCGTTTCGGAAGGCGCGGCGCGCAGAATCGTTAATTTTTTCGCATCGAGTCATCAGCAAGGCAACGTCTGCCTTGCGCCCGGAGGATTTCATGAAGCCGATCATTCTTCTCCTTGCAGGAGCTGCGATTTTCGCCGCTCCATGCGTCTACGATCCGAGCTCCAGCGAGCCTTCGGCGCTCGCGAGCATCGCCGTTTTATGGGGCGGTTCGGGCTCGAATGGAGCCTCGCGTTAACCACTTGTTAACCATATGAGCGGTACACAAGGTCAACGATTTATTTACATAGATGACCAAAGTGCTAACAGACGCTCGCTCGATCCGTATCAAGGGCCGCTCCTTCCTAGCGGTCATGCTTTCGCCGGATCTTCCGCTGGACCAGTGGTTGATCAGGCTTGATGATCTCGCAGCCCGTTCGGCCGGCTTCTTTCTGGGGCGGCCGGTTGTGCTCGATATCACCGATCTGCCGATAGACCGCGCCCAGCTGAAGGAGCTGATCGGCGAGCTTTCGGCCCGCAACGTCAGCATCATGGGCATCGAGGGCGGTCGTCCGTCGATCGCCGGGCCAGGCATGCCGCCGATGCTGAAAGGTGGGCGTCCGGCTGCCGATTTTGAGATCACCGAGGCGGAGCCTGTGGTGGAGCGTCGCAACAGCGAGCCGAAGGCGCCGCCTCCGGAAGTCCGGCCAGTCACGCAGTCACTGATCATCCGCGAGCCGGTGCGTTCCGGCCAGTCGGTGATCTTTCCCGAGGGCGATGTCACCATCATCGGTTCGGTGGCATCCGGTGCGGAAGTCATCGCGGGTGGATCCATCCACATCTATGGCGCCCTGCGCGGCCGCGCCATGGCGGGCTCGATCGGCAATGCCTCGGCGCGAATCTTTTGCCGCAAGCTCGAAGCCGAGCTGCTGGCGATCGATGGAATTTACAAAATGGCAGAAGACGTATCACCCAGCCTCAGAGGGCAGCCTGTTCAGCTCTGGCTGGATGGTGAAACGATCATGGCTGAAAAACTAATCTGAGCCGAAGCCGGCCAAAACAGGAGAGCGAGATGGGCAAGGTAATCGTCGTCACATCAGGCAAGGGCGGAGTTGGGAAGACGACTTCGACTGCCGCATTGGGGGCGGCTCTGGCGCAGAGGGGCGAAAAGGTCGTCGTGGTCGATTTCGACGTTGGCCTGCGCAATCTCGATCTGGTCATGGGTGCGGAACGGCGCGTCGTCTACGACATCGTCAACGTCATTCATGGCGATGCCAAGCTGCCGCAGGCGCTGATCCGCGACAAGCGGCTGGAGACGCTCTTCCTCCTGCCGGCTTCGCAGACCCGCGACAAGGACAATCTTACCCCCGAGGGCGTCGAGCGCGTCATCAACGAGCTCAAGAACTATTTCGACTGGGTCATCTGCGACAGCCCGGCCGGTATCGAGCGCGGTGCAACGCTTGCCATGCGTCATGCCGATGTCGCCGTCGTCGTCACCAATCCGGAAGTCTCCTCGGTACGCGATTCCGATCGCATCATCGGCCTGCTGGACTCCAAGACGCTGAAGGCCGAGCGCGGCGAGCGCATGGAAAAGCATCTCCTCTTGACCCGCTTTGATGCCGCCCGCGCCGAGCGCGGCGACATGCTGAAGGTCGATGATGTGCTGGAGATCCTCTCCATTCCGTTGCTCGGCATCATTCCTGAAAGCACGGACGTTCTGCGCGCCTCCAACCTCGGCTCGCCCGTCACGCTCGCCGATGCGCGCTGCGCGCCAGCGCTTGCTTATTTCGAAGCCGCACGCCGTCTTGCCGGCGAGCAGCTGCCGGTCACCATCCCCGGCGAGAAGCGGGGTATCTTCGGCAAGATCTTCGCAAGGAGGGCCGCATGAGCATTTTCAAACTGTTTCGCAAGCAGAGATCTGCACCGATGGCGCGCGAGCGTCTGCAGATTCTCCTTGCCCATGAGCGTGCCTCTGTGGGTTCGGATCTCGTATCCGTGCTGAGAGAGGAAATCCTCGCCGTCATCGCCAAGCACGTCCAGGTCGATCGCGATAAGGTGCAGGTGAAGATGGATCGCGACAAGGACGTCTCCATGCTGGAGATCGACGTCGAGATCCCGCGAGACGCCGCCTTGAAGGCGGCCTGACGGAAGCTCAGGCTGGGTACATATGTGCGAATTCCGCCGCTTGAGATCCCAAGCGGCGGAATTCTGAATTTTCTCGAAGTTTACCCTTGCAAAGGGTGCGATTCGCTATTATCTGCAGGCCATCACCTGTATCGATGGCCTGCCGTGCTGACATTTCTGTGTCGAGCCGGTGTTCGCTGTCCGGGTTAAAAAAGCAAGGGCGCTCCCCAGAAATGGGTAGAGCGCCCTTTGCTTTTCTCGCATTCGTGGCACTTTTCTTGTCCAGCGCGATATGCCAGTTTGCAAAGATGATGCGGGGGGCGGCAGCTTGGGCGAAGTGCATGACCTGATGAGTGCGTTGTTCAGATGGATGCTTGCCGGCATTTTTCTCGTGGCATGCGCGGTCGGCGCCCAGGCTGCGGACAAGACGATCTTTCTGACATTTGACGACGGGCCGCTGCCCGGAACGAAGAACATTCTCTCGGTACTGAGCCAGGAAAATGTGCCCGCCGCCATGTTCATGGTCGGCTTGCATGTCGAGACCATTCCGGCCGGGCGCGAGCTGCTGGCCGAAGCCAAGGCGATGTCGCTGGTGACCATCGGCAACCATAGCTACAGTCACGCCAACAATCGCTACAGGAAATACTACTCCAACACTCAGGCCGTCGTGGCGGACATGCTTCATGCCAATGACGTTCTTGGCCTGAAGCCGATCGTCCATGCGCGGCTGCCGGGCAGGGACGTCTTTCGGCTTCCGACTGTCTCGAGAGAGGATCTGTCCATCAATGTCGCCCAATGGGAGCGCGAGTGGCTGGACTATGAGTTCGTTGCCGAAGCGGGCTTCTATCTCTACGGCTGGGATTTCGAATGGGTACACAGCGACGACGGCAAGCCCGTTCAATCGGTGGACCGTCTGGTCAGCGAAATCGACCACCTCTTTCAATACGGCCGCTTCACGCAACGCGGCAAGATGATCCTGCTGATGCACGACGAAATGTTCCAGGACCAGTTCAACGGCCAGGAAAACCTGCAGGCGCTCACCCGCACGCTTCGTCAGCGCGGCTATGCTTTCGGCGATATCAGGGACTATGCGCCGTCGAATCCCTGAACCGCGAGAATTTGCCTAGGCCTGCCTTGCCGCAGCTCCGGCCGCCACGGTCAGAATGAAGTCGTCGAGTTCCCGTTCCAGGCTTTCGACCGGCAGACCGACAAACCGCCCCTCGAGGCTGATGCTGACGACGCCATGAACGGCGCCGAACAGGGTTCTCGCGCGAATAGCGCGCGCCGTCTCCGACATGGTCGGCTGCAGTTCGGCAAGCGGTTCGGCAATGACGCCCATCAGGAACATATGCTCCTCAAGATGCCATTCCGGGCTCGGACGATTGTCCGGTGGCCGGTGATCGAAGAGCGCCTTCCATAGATTGCGGTGGGTGACGGCAAACCGCAAATAGCCGCGCGCGAGATTGCGCAAACGGTCGGTGGGCGTGTGATCCTTGACCTCGGCCAGAGTTAGCGAAGCTTCGAGCCCCTTCAGCGTCGCCGAATTGACGTGAATGACCAGATCGTCGAGATCGGCAAACACGGTGTAGAGACCTCCAAGCGCGCAGCCGACATCCTGCGTTACGTCGCGCGCCCGCAGGTTGGAAAGCCCGTCGGCCGCTATGCGATTGCGCGCCGCCTCGATCAGCCGCAGCTTCAGATCCTCGCGCTTTTCCAGGGTTTTTCTCGCCATTGACCATTCCAATCCGATTTTTGAACGTTGTTCAAAATTTTTCTTGAACGGCGTTCATGATTCTGGCATACATCATTTCGTGAACATCGTTCATAAACGGGAGACGACAAATGTTCAATTCAATTCTGACGCTCATCCGCGGTAGAGCTTACGATGCGGAGCAGGCATTCATCGATCGCAATGCCGTGCCTCTGCTTGCGCAGCAGATCCGCGACGCGGCCGTCGCCATTCAGTCGGCACGGCGGGCAGTGGCAATTGCCGTTGCACAGAATGAGCAGGAAAAGAGCCATTATTCAGCGATCGTCGGTCGCATCGCCGACCTGGAAACTCGCGCCGTTGCCGCCTTGCAGAAGGGCAATGACGAGCTTGCCCTGGAAGCCGCCGAGGCGATCGCCCAGCTCGAAGCCGAGCGCGATGCTTCCGAGAAGGCGCAGGCGCAATTCAACCAGACGATCGGCAAGCTCAAGGCAACCGTTCGCGCATCGGAAGCGCGGCTGCAGGAATTGCAGCGCGGCGAGCGGCTGGCCCGCGCTACCGAGCAGACACAGAAGCTCAATGTCGCCTGCGACGACAAGTCGGGCCTCGCGACCCTCGACGATGCGGAGGAAACGCTTGCCCGTCTTCAGGCCTACCAGAACCGCTGCGAGGTCGCAGCTTCCGTCATGAAGGAAATGGACGCAGCGAGCCGGCCGGCAACCATTGTCGAAAAGCTTGCCAATGCCGGCTTCGGAGCCCCGCTCAGTCCTTCAGCCGACGAGGTGCTGACCCGCCTTCGCGAACGCATGAATTCAGCAGCCTGAAACCGAACACATCAAACAGATTAGAGAGGGTACGATCATGAACGACAGTTTCCAGAAACATTCCCAGGCTTGGGTGAGCTTTTCCTACATCTCTTTCGCCGCCGCTGCTTTCATGCTTTTCGTCGGCCTCTACATGATGCCGATCGACCTCTGGGGCAAAGGCTATCTTGCCATGGGCATCCTGATGCTGGTGCAGACGACGGTCAATGTTACCAAGACGGTTCGCGACAATTCCGAGGCTGACAAGCTGATCCGCAAGGTAGAGGATGCTCGCACGGAGAAGCTCTTGGTTAAGTTCAATCGTGACGGTCAGGACTAAACTTTATTAACGACGCCACAGGGTTGTATCTGCGCTCAACCTTTGCGTAACAACTCTGTGGCGTCTTGTTGGCTAAACGAGGGATATGCCATGCAAAAGCACCTGATGAGATCGAGGAAATTCGCGCCGCTGTTCTGGACGCAGTTCCTCACCGCCTTCAACGATAATTTCCTCAAGCAAACTCTGGTTTTCGTCATTCTCGCGCAGATGGCGACGGAGGGGGCGGCGCTGGTGACGCTTGCCGGCGGCATCTTCATCGTGCCGTTCCTGCTTTTGTCGGCGATTGCCGGCGAGCTCGCCGATAAATACGACAAGGCCAAGATGGCGGAGCTGCTGAAGCGCTGCGAGCTTGGCGTCGCGGCGATCTCCGTCATCGGCATCGCCTTCTCTTCCATCTGGATCCTGATGCTTGCCCTCTTCGGTTTCGGCGTCATCTCCTCGCTCTTCGGACCGATCAAATACGGCATCCTGCCGGATCATCTGGCAAGCCGGGACCTTCCCAAGGCCAATGCCTGGATCGAAGGCGGCACCTTCATCGCCATTCTCACCGGCACCATGATCGCCGCGGTCGCCTTCCGTGAGGGCGAGAATGTCTGGATCTTCGGCCCGATGATGATGGGGCTTTCCATCCTCTGCTGGTTTGCCGCCCGCATGATCCCTTCGACGGGTTCCAAGGCGCCGGATCTGGTCGTCGATACGAATGTCGTGCGTTCCAGCTACAGGCTGGTCAACGAGCTTCGCGCCGATAGCCGCATCTGGCGTGCCTCGCTGATGAACTGCTGGTTCTGGTTTGTCGGCGCCTTCATCATGTCGATGCTGCCTGTTATGGTGACCGATATTCTCGGCGGTTCCGAAATCGTCGTTCCGGCCTATCTGGCGATCTTTGCCATATCCGTCGCCATCGGCTCGGCCATTGCCGGATGGATGGCTGCCGGCCGCATCGTGCTTTTGCCGGCGCCCGTCGGTATGCTGATCGTCGCGCTCTTCGGCCTCGACCTCGCCTGGAACCTGTGGGGCCTTCAGTCGACCGATCACGCGCAAACCATTCTTGCCTTCTTCTCTGGGCCGAAGACTATCCACGTCGCGGTCGACCTGGCCGGCATGGCGATCGGCGGTGCCTTCCTCGCCGTTCCGACCTTTGCAGCCATGCAGAGCTGGGCGCATGAGGATCGTCGTGCTCGCGTCATCGGCGCAGCCAACGTCCTGTCGGCTCTCTTCATTGCAGTGGGCCTGGCGCTTGTGGCCGTGCTGCAGGCCGTTGGTCTGTCGATTCCGGTCATCATTCTCAGCATCTCCGTGCTCAACATCGCGATCGCCTGGGTCATGCTGGAAATGCTGCCGACCAATGCCTTCCGCGACCTCATTTCGATCATCTTCCGCGCTTTCATGCGGCTGGAAGTCGAGGGTCTGGAAAACATCCGCAAGGCCGGCCCGGCGCCGATCATCGCGCTCAACCATGTGAGCTTGCTCGACGGTGCGCTGGCGCTTGCCATCACCGAAGAAGAGCCCGTCTTTGCCATCGACTATGCATTTGCCAAGAAATGGTGGGTGCGGCCGCTCCTGAAAAAGTGCAAGTTCCTGCCGCTCGACCCGACGAAGCCGATGGCGACGCGTTCGCTGATCAAGGTCATCCAGGACGGCAGCCCGGTCGGCATCTTCCCCGAGGGGCGTCTGACCGTGACGGGCACGCTGATGAAGGTCTATGACGGCGCCGCCATGGTCGCCGACAAGACCGGCACAATGATCGTGCCCGTTCGTATCGATGGTCTGGAAAAGAGCTATGCCTCCTATCTGACGTCGAGCCATGTCCGTCGCCGTCTCTTTCCCAAGGTCAAGGTGACGATTCTCGAACCCGTCAAGCTTGACGTTCCGGTGGAACTCAAGGGCAGGAAGCGGCGCATTGCGGCCGGTGCCGCCCTCTACCAGATCATGTCGACGCTGATGTTTCGCACCGCCGACACCGACAACACGGTCCTCGGCCGTATCATCGAAACCGCCCATGAACACGGCGGCAAGAAGCTCGCCGTCGAGGATCCGATTGCCGGAAAGCTGTCCTATGCCAAACTTCTGACCGGTGCTGCGGTCCTGGGGGCGAAGTTCAAGAAGATGTTCCCCAAGGAGAAGACGCTCGGCGTCATGCTGCCGAACGCCAATGGCACGGCTGCGACCGTCCTCGGCGTCATGTCGGCGGGCAAGGTCCCGGCCATGCTGAACTTCACGGCAGGCGCTGCCAATATCCTGTCCGCCTGCCGGACCGCCGAGGTCAAGCACGTCCTCAGCTCCCGCGCCTTCGTCACGCAGGCCAAGCTCGGCCCAGTGGTCGAGGAGCTCGAAAAGCAGGTGACCTTCGTCTGGCTGGATGAGCTGCGCACGCAAGTCACCTTCCTCGACAAGATCGTCGGGTCGCTTCGCAAATATCGGCCGCTGGTCAAGCGCAATGCCGGTGATCCGGCTGTCATCCTCTTCACCTCCGGTTCCGAAGGCGCGCCGAAGGGCGTGGTGCTGAGCCACCGCAATATCCTTTCGAACGCGGCCCAAGCGGCCTCGCGCATCGACTTCCATCCCGGCGACAAGGTGTTCAACATCCTGCCGATGTTCCACTCCTTCGGTCTGACGGCGGGCACGATCCTGCCGCTGGTCTCGGGCGTGCCGATCTTCCTCTATCCGTCGCCGCTGCACTATCGCATCGTGCCGGAGCTGATCTACGTCTCGAATGCGACCATCGTTTTCGGCACGGATACGTTCCTGAACGGTTATGCGCGCAGCGCTCATCCCTACGATCTGAGGTCGATCCGCTACATCTTCTCCGGTGCCGAACCGGTGAAGGCCTCAACCCGTGAGGTCTATATGGAGAAGTTCGGTCTGCGCATCCTGGAAGGCTATGGCGTCACAGAGGCCGCTCCGGTGATCTCGCTGAATACGCCGATGTACAACCGCTCCGGCACGGTCGGAAAGATCATGCCGGGCATGGAATGGAAGCTGGAGCCGGTTCCCGGCATCGACGAGGGCGGACGTCTGCACATCCGCGGTGCTAACGTGATGGCCGGCTACATGCGCGCGGACAATCCCGGCGTTCTTGAGCCGCTGCCGGAAGGCTGGCACGATACCGGCGACATCGTCACCATCGATGAGGACGGTTTCGTCAAGATCCGCGGCCGCGCCAAGCGCTTTGCCAAGATAGGTGGCGAGATGGTCTCGCTCGCAGCAGTGGAGACGCTTGCCGCGCAGCTCTGGCCGGGTGCGCTCAGCGTTGTTTCGTCCGTGCCAGACGCCAAGAAGGGTGAGCGTCTCATCCTCCTCACTGATGCGCCGAACGCCACGCGAAGCGATTTCCTGGCATTTGCCAAATCGAAGGGTGCCACGGAAATGATGGTCCCGGCGGAAGTGACCATCGGCAAGGTGCCGGTCCTCGGCTCGGGCAAAGTCGATTTCGTGACTGCCCGCGCCATGGCGCTCGAAGGACTATCGCAATCGCAGGCGGCATAAATTCAAGCAGCTGAACGGCAAAGCGGTCGGTGGTTGGAGCCATCGACCGTTTTTGCCATCGACATCAAAGCATTACAGATCGCTTCGATTCCGATTCAGAAGATGCGTGGCAGGACGATCTGGAAGGTCGTGCCGTCCTTGCTGCTTTCCAGCACCTCGATGCTGCCGCCATGCGAGGCCAGCATGGCCCGGACGATGCCAAGGCCCATGCCGGTGCCGCCATCCTCGCGCCGCGTCGAGAAGAAGGGCTCGAAGATGCGATCGCGATTGCCATCGGCAATGCCGCCACCATTGTCGCGAATTCGGATCGTCATCCTTCGCTCATCGCCACTTGCCTTGATCGCGAACCTCTTGGCACCGTTCTGAAACGCATTCTCCGCCAAATTGGCGAAGATGATGCCGGCGGCCTCGCCGGGTAGCGCCAGCATCTCGTCGGTGCTTCCATCGTCGATGACAGCCAGCCGGCGAAACTGGGCTCCGAGCTCAGCTATGATGTCGCTGACGCTGCTGGAACCCTGTTCGGACGGCAGCTCGGCTTTCGCCAGGTCCCGCAAGCGTGACAGCAGAGTATCCAGTCGATCGGTATCGGCGATGATGTTGGTGAGAAAGCGGTTGCGCTGCTCCTGGCTCATCGGACTGTCTTCGTCATCGTCGCGCAGCAGTTCCGCCGCGCCCTTGATCGAGGTGAGGGGCGATTTCAGCTCATGCGAGACATGCACTGCAAAGGTGCGGACATGATCGGAATGATCGACCAGCTTACCGGCGAGGTCGAGAAAGCTCTGCGACAGCGTCGCCACCTCCCGCGTGCCGTAATTGTCGAGCGGCCGGATCGCCGCTCTGCCACCGCGGGCGATTTCGTCTGTTCTGGCAATCAGGGCATTGATCGGCACGGTCAGCGTGCGCGTCAGTACATAGGCGACCGCGAGCGTGAGGATCAGAACGACGGCAAGCGTAGCAATTTCAGCCGGTGCCATCGCGCCGGAGGCGGCGCGCACCGCGCGAAACCAGATGACGGTCAGCACCGGAAGCGTCATTACGGTCAGGAGCACGGCATAGACGATAAGGTAAAGCGGCGGCCGCCACTTCGGTTTCACCCGCGGAGCGTCCATCAGGCGCGCCCTTCCGTGCCGGATGTCAGCTTGAAGCCGATGCCGTGTATCGTGGTGATGATGCCCTTGCCGCCTGCGGCGGAAAGCTTGGCGCGGATATTGCGGATATGGCTGTCTATGGTGCGATCGGCGACCTGCATGTCAGCGCCATAGGCCGCCTCCATCAGCTGATCGCGGCTGAAGACGATCTCGGGGCGCGACAGCAGCGTGTCGAGGATGGCGAATTCGAGCGCCGTCAAGCTCAGCGGCATATTGGCGAAACTTGCTGTACGGCCACCGCGATTGAGTTTCAACAAGCCAACGGAAACCGAACCGTTGCTCGCATCCGGCTCCGAACCGTGTCCGCTGCGCTTCAGGATGGTCTTGATCCGCGCGACGAGTTCGCGCGGGCTGAAGGGCTTGGTGACGTAATCGTCGCCGCCGATCTCCAGGCCGAGGATCCGGTCTATTTCCTCGTCGCGCGCGGAGAGAAACAGGATTGGAAGATTGGATGTCTTGCGGATGCGCCGGCAGACCTCCAGCCCATCCATTTCAGGCATGCCGATATCGAGCACGATCAGATCGAGGCTGCCCCGATGAAAAGCCATCATGGCCTCCGTGCCATTGCGAGCTGTCGTCGTCGCCATGCCGGCACGATCGAGCGCGAAGCAGATCACGTCGCGGATATTGGGTTCGTCGTCGACGACGAGGATGCGCTGGGCCATGCGATGCCTGTTTTGGTTTCACCGCCTGTTTTTCCTCGTTTCGGCATCATCTTGCAAGCGTTGGGTGCTCTTGAAGATAGCGACCGAGACGAGCGGCGCGATAGGTCCAGCTTCTCCAGTCGCGCGGTTCTTGCCATTCGCCCCAGGTCAGCGCGCCGCGGGCTGCGCTCGCAAGAGCAATCTGCTCTTTCGCCTCGGCGGGCAAGGCGGCCATATATGCATCAAGTGCGGGGATGGCCGCAGGGCCGAGTGTCAGGAGATAGTCGATATCGAGGGCAATGCCTTCGCCCGAAATTTCCCGGCTATGGTTTACGTTAAAGCGGGCGATGAAGGCAGGAATATCGACCAATGCGGCGGCGTAGAGCGTCAAAACCAGCGTCGCGGAGCAGAGTGCGATCAGCCATTCGTTGGAGCGGCGCAGCAGAATGCGCAGGAGGATGAGGAAGAGGCCGATAGCGACGAGGCCCATCCATATGCCGGCCGCAACGCGCAGCTCCGTCAGCGAATAGACTTCGACATAGAGATCGAGCCGCAGGATGGAGGAGAGGCAAAGCAGGATGTTCTGCGCGATCCACAGATGCACCAGGCCGCGGAGCAGAGCACTTTTGTCCCCAGGGCCGCCGTGGCGCATGGCAACGAGTACGAAGATTGCAGCCAGGAGCGCGGTGACCAAAAGCGGATAGGCGCCGCGATGCGCATATTCGGCATGGCTCATGCCGTTGGGCAGGCTCGCCCCGCCCCAGAGATAGGTGAGATCAAGCAGCGTCTGCACGGCAAAAAGCGCGTTGAAGACGGCAAGCGAGCGTAGCAACGCGGCATGCCCGAACAGCCCATCCTCAACCCCTAGGGCGACCTCCGCAATCTTTTGCCGATGCGGGCGCCGGCGCTTCAGGCGCGGGTGAAGCAGCAGGGACAGGAAGACTGCGGCAGCGAGCCAGAAGCCGATGCGCCACATGCTCAACAGTTGCAGCAGGAAGGTAAGGTCGATGCTGCGCAGCGTCCTGTCGATCAGCGGATTGGCCATTGCGAACAGGGCAAGGAAGCCGGCGGCGAAACTCAGTGGCATGATCCAGCCGCGAAGATGATGCCGGACGCCTTCCGACGACGGCTTTTGCAGGCGCTGCAGCCAGCGATAGCTTGTCTGGCGGAAAGGCCGCAACGGCACCTCCAGGAGGAAGCGGAGCAGGGTCAGCGGTAAGCGGATCCATTGCCGAGGGAGAAGCCCGGAGGCGCCGAGCGAAACGCAGCTGAGGCCGAGCAGGCTGATGGTGATACCCATCCGGGATGCGGTTTCGACAAGCGGCGCCGACGCCACAAAGTTAAAGGCGAGAAGCGCCGAAGTCTCTAAAGCTGATTGTCTTCTTCTGGAGCAGATCAGCAGGCCGGCGGCAGCGATATTGGCAAAGAGAAAGAGATTGAGTCCAGGATACCTGTTGAAGAGGAGGATGTCGGCCAGTGCGACAAGAACGATCAGTATCAGGAGTTTGCGATTGGAGCTGCTTATGGGCTTCGTCGAAAGGACAGTTGCATTCGAGAGGCTCATCGGCATCGGCTCCACGTTGTTCGTTCGGCAGCGATAAAGGGGATGATCCTGGCCTGCTGAACGGGCCGGCCGGCTTGAGGATGATGATCTTCCGTCAGCCACCAGCCTTCCCTGAGGAGGTTACGTGGCAGGCGAACGGGCGGAGCGGTGATTTCTTCGGGTGCGTTGTTCATGGCACGACAGTGGCGCGCGCCTTTGCAGAATTTGTGCAGAGCCCGAGGAGCTATTCAGGAAAATTACAGGGCGATTCTCCAGCTGGAAGCGGCCTCGGAACCTGCCTTGTCGGAAGTATGGACAATAACTGCAGCCGGCAAATTCCATTGAAGCGAGGATTGATTGCAGGATTTTGCGTCTGATGTTTCGAAATGAAGCAATCAATTGTGGAACTTAAGCATATATTTTCCAACTTGCCGTCCGCTTATGGATTGCCGATCTGAAAATCGATTTGTTGACCGGGCTGTCGTACGCACCCCTGACGACAGCCGGGAGTCCCGGTGCCTGCCGTTCAGTCAGGCCCGGGATTCTCGTCAATGGAAAGCGATCATGATGTCTCGCCGTCTCGGATCGCGCAGACGGGGGCGTTGACGAGGGCGTTCCCATGTCAGGGTGCGACGCGGGCGTCAGATCAGCACAAGGAGATTCATGCCAAATGAGCTCGGCGCTTTCCTCTCGGCTTATTCGCGCTTTATCCTGATGAATGCTTGTTCTAACTGGGGGATCGGCAAAGCAGGCACTCTGGGCATGCATGAGCCAGGCGCAAAGGAAGTCGGTAGATGAGAATTACGACAATTACGAATTGGGCCTACGGTATCACCATGGTCCTGACCGTGCTGTCTGCCGCGGCTTTCATTCTGTCGGCTCAAAGTGCAACCCAGGAAAGGCAGGCGGTCGAGCAGCACCTGTTGCTCAATAGCATGGGCGAGGAGCTTGCACTCGGCGCGGAGGAGACGACGGATGAGGCGCGTCTCTACGTCATGCGCGGCGAGGCTCGGCATCTCGATGCCTTTACCATCGATGAGGGCGAAGAACGCCGCCGCGATACCGCGATCAATGCCCTGCGCGGCCTTGGCATTCCCAATGGCGAACTTCAGCTCGTCGAGCAGGTCACGACCGATGCGGAAGCGCTTGATAAGGTTGAGGAAGCGGCGGTCGCGGCCTATCGCGGCGGCAATCAGACCGGCGCGCGCGACACTCTGTTCGGCCCGGAGCACGAGCGCATCCAGACTGCTCTTCTCAATGACGTGACCCAATTTCGCTCTTTGGCAGCGGCGCGCACCCAGGCTACTGTTCGCAGCGCACAGGCGCGAAGCGATCTTTGGGGCGATATCGCCAAGGTCATGCTCGCTCTGACCGCGGTGATATTTCTTGGAGTGCTTTACTTCATCCTTCGGCGCAGGGTTGCCTTGCCGCTGGTTCGCATGACGGGAATCGTCAATCGGCTCGCAAAGCAGGATTATGCCGTCGAGGTGCCCAACGACAGCCGACGCGACGAGATCGGCGAGATGAACGACGCGATACAGGTCTTCCGCGAGAACGGGCTGGAGCGCAATCGGTTGGACGCCGAGCGCAAGCGGGATCTGCAAACCAAGGACCTTATCCTGCAGATGATGCATCGTCTCCAAGCCTGCTATGCGCAGAAAGAGCTGGCGGAAGTCGTCGCGCTTTTCGTGCCGCAGATCTTCCCGGGAATTGCCGGCTGCCTCTATACGATGAATGAGAGCCGGTCGGCGCTGACCGAGGTGAGCCGATGGCTCGATCCTGCCCACACGCAGCCGTCTTTTCCGGCATCCGCCTGCTGGGGACTGCGCCGAGGACGGCTGCATGTCAGCCATGTGGCGGATCACGATATTGCGTGCCAGCATCTGGATGAATCGGGCGTTCCGGGGCTTTGCGTTCCCTTGACCGCGCTCGGTGAGGCGATCGGGCTGCTCTATTTCGAGGACCGTAAGAAGGATGCGAGTGCCGTGGACGCGCCGCAGCTCTATCTGGAGCTGATTGCCGAAAACGTCGGCCTGGCGATCGCAAATCTGCAATTGCGGGACAAGCTCGTCAACCTCGCCGTGCGTGATGCGCTGACGGGGCTGTTCAATCGGCGCTCGCTGGACGAAGCGCTGAACGCCCTTCACAGGGACCAGTCTGCCCGCACGGTCGTCTGCATGATGATCGACATCGATCACTTCAAGCGCTTCAACGACGAGTTCGGTCATGATGCGGGGGACGAGGTCTTGCACCATGTCGCGCAGATCGTTTCCGATACGATCGGCGATGTCGGCACGGTCTATCGGTTCGGTGGGGAGGAACTGACGGTGATCGCAACCGACATTGCCGATGGGGCAGGCTTTGAAACTGCAGAGAAACTCCGCACGAGCGTCTTCACCACGCCCTTCTCCTATCGCGGCCGTATCGTGGGGCCGCTTTCCATCTCCGTCGGCATAGCCTCGTCTCCGGTCTCGGGGCCGACGACGACGCTGATCAATCGCGCCGATGGTGCTTTGCTCCAGGCAAAGTTGAGCGGGCGTAACAAAACGGTTGCCGCATTCGCGATGGGGCCCGAAGGGGAATTGAAAAGGGGATAGGGCTGATTTTCCGGGTCGAATGTGGATGCCGAAATTCGGTTTTATCATCTTGATGAATACGCGTATCGATTGTAGCCTAAGGTCAAAGTCATGTAGCGAAGGGCGGAGATTTCATGGTCGTCACGCAGAGCGCTTCACCTTTTTCGCCGGATGGCGAAACCCTGAAAGCTCTAGGCTTCGATCCGACGCTGACGCGTAAGCTTGCGGCCGGTATCGAAGCCGGCTTGCTGCGCGACCTTCATGTGGTGCTCGCGGCCCGTTCCCACCAGGTTTTCCTGGAGTATTATACCGCCGGCCCCGATGAGAATTGGGGAGCCGCACTTGGCGATGTCGCTTTCGATGCCGACACGCTGCACGATCTCCGATCGGTAACGAAGAGCATCGTCAGCCTTCTTTATGGCATTGCGCTCGACAAGGGATTGGTGCCGCCACCGCATGCGCCTCTCTTCGAGCAATTTCCGGAATACGACGATCTCGCCAAGGATGCCGCGCGCAGCAAGATCACCATCGACCACGCGCTGACCATGACGCTGGGGATGGAGTGGGACGAAAACCGTCCCTATACCGACCCGCAGAACAGCGAAATCGCGATGGAGAATGCACCGGATCGCTATCGCTTTGTTCTGGAGCGTCCGCTCGTCGCGGAGCCGGGAACACGTTGGATTTATTCCGGCGGCAGCGTTGCGTTGGTCGGCGCCATCATCGAGCGCGGCAGCGGCAAGCGTCTGCCCGATTTCGCGCGTGAGGTTCTCTTTGAGCCGCTGAATATCGCAAAGTTTCATTGGACGGCCGGACATGACGGCGTGGCGTCGGCAGCGTCGGGACTGCGCCTGACCGCTCCCGATTTGCTGAAGATCGGCATGCTCCTTCTTCAGAAGGGTAGATGGAACGGGGAAAGGGTCGTCTCGGAAGATTGGATCGTGCAATCGTTCTCGCCGGTGATATCGACCGAGGACGGTTTGGGTTATGGCAGGCTTTGGTTTTGTGGCGACGCTCCGGCGCCGGCACTTTCCGATCCGTGCCCTTGGTACGCCGGGTTTGGGAACGGCGGGCAAAGGCTCTGGCTCATGCCGGATGCCGATATCGCCGCCGTCGTCTATTCCGGCAAGTATAATTCATGGGATGCCTGGATTACGCCCACCCGCGTCTGGCGGGAGATCATTCTTGCCAACTTCCTGAGAGCGTGAAGATGGCGCTGCCGAGAAGCGAGTTTCCCGCACTTCTGACCGAGCGGCTGCGACTTCGCGAACCGAGCATGGATGATCTCGACAGCTTCCATGCGCTGATTTCGATTCCGGAGGTCACACGGTTCTCGAACTGGTATGATGCTCCGAAAAAGGCGCAGATCGAGCGCTCCTTGAAATGGATGTGCAAAATCTTCCCCAAGGGAGCGGGCTGCACATGGTTTATCGAGGACCGGGATTCCGGCAAGCTACTCGGCGCCATCCGCTTCAACAGTTTTGACAAGCGCGCCTGCTGCGCGGAGCTCGGTTATGAATTGCATCCATCGGCCTGGGGTAAAGGGCTGATGAGCGAGGCAGCACGGGCCGTCGTCCGATGCGGCTTCGACGATTTTTCGTTGAACCGTATCGAGGCTTGGACGCTGCCCGGAAACGCCGCTTCCGATCGGGTTCTCGAAAAGACAGGGTTCCGATATGAGGGCACGCTTCGCCAGAAGGCGCGGTTCAAAGGAGCCTTCCATGATTTCCGCATGTTCGGCTGCCTAGCCGGCGACCGATAGCGATTGCCCGTCTGTAACGCCCTGCGCCGTCTCCTCGGGCGGGTTCAAAGATTGAAAATAGTTGCGTGGTGATCGCCCCAGAGATCGTCGAAACATGGCGGAAAAGGCGCTCGGGCTGTCATAGCCGCATTCCAGAGCGACATCGAGGATGCTCCTGCCTTCTGCGAGCAAGGCAAGTGCCTTCAGCATCCGCGCCTGCTGTCGCCACTGACCAAAACTCAGGTCGGTCTCCCGCTGAAACAGGCGCATGAGGGTTGCCCGGCTCATGTGGAGTGCGGCTGCGGCTTCCTCGATCGAGCTCGCGCTTGCGAGGTTGTCGCGCATGGTCGCGCAAAAGGCGGCAAGGGCGGGGTGCCGCGGTAGCGGTAGGTTGAGTGGTTGAGCTGGCAGGAAAGTTAGTTCCAGAAGCAGCAGCCGAATAACGGCTTCCACCATTTCCTGACCGTCGGGCTTCGCCGCAAAATTGGTCAGCCTCAGGATGAGCTCGCGGAGCAGCGGCGTGACCTCGACCACCGTGCAGGCTTTCGGCAAGGCGTCATTGTCGCCGATATCGATCAGCAACGACCGAAATTGAACGCTCGTGTGGCTGGCCGTCACATGTTCGAGGTTCGGCGGCAGCCAGACCGCGCGGCTTGGCGGCACGACCCAGGTGCCACTATCCGTTGTCAGCGAAATGACGCCGCTGACGGCATAGAGAAGCTGCGCTTGCGGATGACTGTGCTTGGGGCTGGAGAAGCGATGGTCATCATGTGAGATGACGGCAACGGCGTCGGTGACTCTTGTGCCAGATCGCAAATGCGTATGATCCTTTTGCGACGATAATTGATCCACACGCGCGAGAATATCAATAATTCCGGCGATATCCTAGGGATACTTTCAAGCAGGATATCTCATCAGGTGTTTGCCCCATCCCATAATCTGCATCGATCGGAGCGGCCGCTTCATACTGCCATCGCATCGATTCATGCCTGGGCAAGCGCGGGAGCCGCGTTCGACGCGTGCACTTCTCTTCTGCTTTCCGTTGCACTGCGACTTAGCGGCGGTCGTCGGGATTGACGGCTTCCCGGCGACCGTAGGCCGCTGTCTTCCAAAATACCGACAAGCAACGGAACGGATCATGTTGAAGAATCCCGAAACGAAATATCGTCCCTTTATTTCCCCCATCGCATTGCCGGATCGGCAATGGCCGAACAGGCGGCTCACCAAGGCGCCGCGCTGGCTCTCCACGGATCTGCGCGACGGCAATCAGGCGCTCGCCAACCCGATGGATGTCGAGCGCAAACTGCGCTTCTACGACATGCTGATCGCCTCCGGATTCAAGGAGATCGAGGTCGCTTTCCCGTCGGCCTCGCAAATCGAGTTCGATTTCGTCCGCGCGCTGATCGAGGAGGACCGCATCCCCGAGGACGTGACGATACAGGTGCTGACCCAGTCGCGCGCCGATCTTATCGCCCGTACTTTCGAATCCGTGATGGGCGCCCGCAAGGCCATCGTCCATCTTTACAACGCCACCGCACCGCTCTTCCGCCGCGTCGTCTTCGGCATGGAGCGGCACGAGATTGTCGATCTCGCTATCAATGGTGTTACTGCGATGCTGGAGGAAAGCCTCAAGCAGCCGGAGACCGATTGGACCTTCGAATATTCGCCGGAAACCTTCTGCTTCACGGAGCCCGACTTCGCTCTGGAAATCTGCGAGCGCGTGCTCGATGTCTGGCAGCCAACGGCCGAGCGCCCCGCCATCCTCAACCTGCCGGCCACGGTCGAGGTTGCGATGCCGAATGTCTATGCGGATCAGATCGAATGGTTTTGCCGCAATATTTCGCGTCGTGACGCCGTTGTCATCAGCGTCCATCCGCACAATGATCGCGGCACGGCTGTGGCCTCCGCCGAACAGGCGCTGCTTGCGGGCGCCGACCGCGTCGAAGGGTGCCTGTTCGGCAATGGCGAGCGCACCGGCAATGTCGATCTGGTGACGCTGGCCTTGAACCTTTACACGCAGGGCATCGACCCCGGCCTCTCTTTTCCGTCGATCCGCGAAGTCGTCAAGACGGTGGAATATTGCAATGGGTTGCCGATCCATCCGCGTCACCCCTATGCGGGCGAGTTGGTGCATACCGCTTTCTCCGGCTCGCATCAGGACGCCATCCGCAAGGGGTTTGCCGCGCATGAGCGACGCAACGACGGCGTTTGGGAAATGCCCTATCTGCCTGTTGATCCCGCCGATATCGGCGAGAGCTACGAGGCCGTTATCCGCGTCAATAGCCAATCGGGGAAGGGTGGCGTTGCCTGGGTGATCGAGCAGGACAAGGGCCTGAAATTGCCGCGCGCCATGCAGGTCGATTTCAGCAAACGTGTGCAGCTCCTCGCCGACAGCACCAAGCGCGAGCTGACGGCGGAGGATATCTGGAAGGAATTTGCGCGGGCCTACCACGTCGACGATGTCGAAAACTTCGAACTTGTCGATTATGAAGGCGGTTTCCGTAAAGGCCCGGGTGCGGAGCGTGTCTTTACCGGCCGTATTCGCCATCGGGATCGGAACGTCGCGGTGACAGGCCGCGGCAACGGCCTCGTCTCGGCAGTCCTTGCCGCGATTGGCGAAGCCTTTGGAGTCGACCTCAACGTCATCGACTACCAGGAACATGCGCTTCGTCGCGGAACGGATGCAAAGGCGGCTGCCTACCTGCAATGCGTCCGGCCGGACGGTATGCAGGTCTTCGGCGTCGGCATCGATGAAGACGTTGCCACGGCAACGGTCAAAGCCGTCCTCAGCGCTGCAAGTGCGGCCAGCTAGCCACAATGATTACGTCGCTATCGGCCGTCAAGTCGGCCGTTAGCGACGGGGTAGTCGCACAACGCGTGGGATAAGATCAGTCAAGCTGCCGCAGCCAGCCGCGATAATGGACGACCAGGCCGATGAGCGGCAGGGCGATCGAGACATCGAAGTGAAAGCGGTCATCCTCCGCCCACTCATCGGCGGTACTGCGCGGCGCCAGGAACAGAGGAAGGGAAGCCGGAGAAATGACCAGCCGCGTATCTCCATGCTGAGGCCATTTCCGCGCGCCGGCAGGTCGAATGCGAACCGAAAAGGGCCGAAGCGCTCGACGAGATGGCCTTTTTCCTCACTCAGGTGACTGCAGAAACATCGGCCGGAGAAGTCACGCTCCCATCGCTCGATGCCGTCTTCCTCCTCGAAGGAGACGTGAAGGGGGTGATTTCCGGCAGGCGGAAATCCGAACACTCCGGCAACCAGCCGGGCCGCGAGAGAGCGTCCGCGGCTGACGGTCGCTTCGCCCTCAGCACCGCCGTCCCCGAAGACTGCATGCATGGCACGGACAGGTTCCGACAGGCGTGCGAAGGCTGCGCCCATGACGCGCTGATAGAGCGGCGTGTAGGATGTTTCGTTTGTCTCGTCGCTGATGGCCAGAGCGCGAAACAGGTCGCGGAACTGTGTAAGCTCCAGCAGGCCGCCGGCGGGCCGGGCCCCGGGCGCGAGCTGTCCGCTGCGCAGAGCGCGCGCCAAGAGCTGCGCGGGAAGGGGCCGGATTTCCACGCCGTCGCCGTTGTCGGCAATAAGTGTCCAGCGTCGGGCCAACATCGCCCCCTGCGAAATCCCCTTGGTTTCGATCGTCATCGCGGAACGCGCTGTACCGAGCTTTGCGGTGAAGCCCTGCAACGGCAACAGAAAGTGGCCGATCTTTCGTAGCGACGTCACCCAGCCCCAGACGACCGGCCAGGAGAGCAACCACAATGCCAGGGTCTGGAAGGCAAATTCCGGTCCAGCCCGGAAGAGAACGCTCGGTCGGCCCGGTGTGCCGTCAACCAGAAGATCGTGATCCGGTACGTCGGCAAGCGCAACCAGCCGCTGCAAGCCGGGCTTGCCGATGACAGCATAGTTTTGACGCTTCAGCATATGCCAGCCGCGTTTCTCCCGCCAGCGCCGGCCACGCCACAGGGGCACCGGCTTGCCGACATAGCTGAGGATCGCCGATGCGACGGAGGCGCCGGCTGTCGCCCTATTGGAGGCGCTGATTGACATCTCGATGGAATGAACCTCGTCCATGTCGCGAGTGAGGGCAGCAACGACGGCGCTGGACAGAGCGGGTACGCTTGACGCACCGGAGACGATGGCAACGCCGGCGGCGCGGGCAGGCTCATCGAGCGAGCTGATTGCGCCAACGAAATCGCGCGCATCGGCAAGGTCGATATAGTGGATTCCGGCTGCGATGCAGGCTTGGGCGACCCGTCGCTCGCTCTGCTGAAAGGGGCCTGCGGCGTCGATCAGGAGAAAAGGCTTTTGCTCGCTGAGGATGGCGGCCAGGTCGCCATTGCGGTCGGCGCGCAGCGCAATGGCATTCGGCAGCTGACGGGCAAGCGCTTCCGCCGCCTCGTAGTCCCGCCCGGCAACCACAACCTGGAAGCCGTCGCCGGCCAGGCGCCGCGAAAGGCGCGAGCCGAAGCCGCCATAGCCACCGAGAACGATGATTTTCTTCAAAGGATGCGATCCGCCTGCTCGGGCGTCGGCAACCAGCACGTTTCGCGCCTGCCGAAAAGGCGGTATCGGTTGCGAGCCAGCCAACGATAGACGGGATTGCGTACCATTCTTGGTACGAGCCTTAGAAGCGCAAGCGCTTTCCAGGGCCAGCCAAGGCCGGCATAGATGGCAAGCAATGCGTCGCTATCCCGCAACACTGTCTCGCCGTCCACGATGATCATACTATTGGGATTGGCGGGATCGATGCCGCAGCGCCGATAGAGCCGGGCTCCCGTTTCATTCTGCATGGAGGCGAGGCGAAAACGGCCGGTATGGTCGTGACGCAGGACGAATTGCGCATTGGCGGAGCACAGGACGCACATGGCGTCGAAGACGATGATGGGCCCCTGATAGTCGGTGTCGTTGCTGTCGCTCATGCGCGAGGTCGATGCTCGTTGCCGCTTATTCTGACGACAGCTTTGCCCGGTTGTGAAGCGCGCGTCAATTGCACGCTGACCTGCGCGGAGCGCCATCGGTCCGGGGAACATGCAAGGCGGAGATCCGGCAAAGGCCGGCCATCAGATCGACGCGCGGATTGCATTCGACCCGATCGCGGCGATCGGGTCGAATGTCTTGGCTTAGCGATAGCGCCATCCGCCGTGCCACCATTCGCGGTGCACCCAGTAGCGATGACCATCCCAATAGCCGCGTCCGGGATAGACAACGCCGTAGGCCGGGCCGACGGGCACGACGACAATGGGGTGGCGATCTGGGCGGCAATAGCCATAGGGGTTGCGATGGAAACCCATGCCGCATCCGTCGCGGGCCTCGGCCGGGGAGATTGCGGCAAAGCAGGCGGCGGCCGCCAAGGCAAGCAAAGTGAGCTTTCTCATGATGTACTCTCTTCCAAATGAACCTGAGTTATCCCTTCGATGCTTGAACGGCGGCGACCGACAAATCCGTCGCTGCGCAAACACGAAATTTGCGGGCGATCGCATGGGAGATGACGTGGGAGCCGAGCTGGGTCGAGGTGGCGGTAGCAGGGTGGAGATTGCAGCCTTGTTCGCGCAGTCGTACCAGTCCCCTGTGCGCGAAGGCTTTTGCCGGGTGATCGGCGCCGGCTTCAAACGGGTTGGCTGTGAGGGACAGAGCCTTTTGCTGGACTAGGGCTGTGTTTCCAATGCTGGGGGAGGAAGGCTGGCTTTCAAAGCGCATGCCTTCTTGTTCCTCGCCAGCCTGCGTCGCAGCAGTGTGCGCAGAATCATCAGAGTCGTCCTATATCGTTCTCTCGCGCACAAATGACCGTCGGAGCGGTAGGTGAACAAGATCCTGCGGCGGGCAAAGGCGTGGGCCAGCGACAAGGTGAATGCCACTCCGACGCCCCAACCCATCAGGGTGTCGCTCGCCCAATGGGCGCCCACCCACTGCCGAGACAGACAGATCAGTACGCCGGCCGGTATGAAGAGCGGGCGCAGGCGCGGAAAAACGAGCGCCAGCGACATCGCCATCGCGCCTGCCGTTGCCGAATGTCCGGATGGAAATGATGCGAAATCCGCATGGAAGGCAAAAGGCCGAAAGTAAAACGCGCCGTTGGTCTCCAGGAGCTCCGGACGGGCGCGGCCGATAACATTCTTCAGAAGCGAGTCGACAAGGCCGCCGCCGGCCACGGACAGGAAGATGAACGCAGCGGCGGTTGCGACGAGATCTGCGCCGGCCCGCGCTGATTTCCGCAACTTGTGTGCGGGTATGAGGACAGTGAGTATCAGCAAAACGCCGCTGAATGAAAGAACGAGAAGGCCGGTGCCGAAGCTGCTGATCCACTTCGCCGCTCCGCGCAACTGCTCGGGAAATGATTTCATCCAGACCCCGAGCGGGTAATCCGCGGTTTTCATGACGAGCAGGGAGAGGATGAGGAAGATGATGATGATAGCGATCGGGCGCTCGAGCAGTGGGCGATTTGCAGGGGGCGCAGCAGCCGGCGTTGCGAAGAAACGTCTGACGCCATTGACCAGGCGTGCGCGGCAGGTATTGGCGGCTCCGATCAGGGTTTCCTTCATGAAGTCAGAACCTCGAAGGCGGGCACAGGGCTGCTTCCCCGCTGCGGGCAAAACGCTCACCTATGAACCTGGCATTCATGAAACTGCGCCTCAAGCTCCGTCTTCTCGCTTCGCTGCTGTTATAATAACACGCTGACAACGGCCTGAAAGGGTTGCGTCATCGGATGCCTGACGCCGGCCGATCCAGCAGGACCCAAGCGCGCGAAATCTGCCGGCGGGTGCGCGACGGCGAAAGGTCCGGTGGGGAGGATTGCGCTGACCGGCTTTTTTAGCGACAATTGCTATTGCGTTCGGTGGGAGGAGCCAGATGCACGAATATTCCGCACATGCGGATCAGGTCTACGCATCGGCGAAGTCGGCCGCAGCCAGTTCGTCTGTCGCTGCCTCCTGGCGGCGCTGCATGGTCATGCACCGCCTTGCACCGGAGGAAAAGCGTTTACCCATGCGGCTGACGGCACAGGAATTCGCGGCCGCCGCGGAGCGGTCGGGGCGCCTGATTGCCGAAGCCTCCAATGAACTGGATCGTCTCTTTCTTGCAGTCGGCAAAGCCGGTTGCTGTCTGCTGCTGACCGATCGGGAAGGGATTGCGCTTGACCGTCGCGGCGCCGCCGGCGACGATAAGGAGTTTCACGATCTTGGTCTCTGGACCAGCTCCGTCTGGACCGAGGCGAGCATCGGCACGAATGGTATCGGCACTGCCCTGGCGGATGAACGGGCCGTGGCGATTTTCCGGGATCAGCATTTCCTCTGTGCCAATATCGACCTGAGCTGCACAACTGCGCCGATCCGAGATCATCGCGGGCAACTGGCCGGCGCGCTTGATATTTCCACCTGCCGCGATGACGTCAACGACGCGACATTGGCGATCCTGTCCCAGACCGTTCGCGATGCGGCACTGCGCATCGAGCTCAACTTGTTCAGGAGCGCCTTTGCCGGTGCCCGTTTCGTCATGGTTCCGACGGATATCGCCTCCACCTCGGCGCTTCTGGCCGTCGATCGCAATGATCTCGTCCTTGGGGCGACGAGAGCCGCGCGTCTCGCGCTGAAGCTCGACGATTATCGTATCGCGGCCGGCATCCCTGCCGCCGACGTATTGCGCGAGCAACAGGGGGAGGCGGGCGAGGACCTGCTGGAAGCCGAACGTGCTGCCTTGCTGCGCGCCCTTTCCCGCGCCAACGGCAATGTCTCGCAAGCCGCAACGGCGCTCGGCATGAGCCGCTCGACGCTGCATCGAAAGATGAAGCGGCTTAATCTGCACTGATACTTCCGCAATGTGCGCTTGCGTGGCGCAGCTGTCGCAGAGTTGCGACACTGTGCGCTGCACCATGACGGGGCACATCTATCGCCCGAGAGCATATGCACTCAGATTTCTCCCATTGGGTTCGCTCACCGGACCCGCGACCAAGGGAGGATTGCATGCTGCATCAGAAGATCGTCGAATCTCCGTTCAAACTGAAATACGGCAACTATATCGGCGGCGAGTGGCGCGAGCCTATCGGCGGTAGATATTTCGACAACCTCACGCCGATCACTGGCGGCAAGATCTGCGAAATTCCGCGCTCCGACGAAAAGGATATCAGCGCCGCGCTCGATGCTGCCCATGCGGCAAAGGACAAATGGGCCCGGACCTCCGTCACCGAGCGTTCCAATATCCTGATGAAGATCGCCCAGCGCATGGAAGACAAGCTGGAAGTGCTGGCGCAGGCGGAAAGCTGGGACAATGGCAAGCCGATCCGCGAAACCATGGCAGCCGACATTCCGCTCGCCATCGACCATTTTCGCTACTTCGCCTCCTGCATCCGTGCCCAGGAAGGCTCGATCGGTGAGATCGACCACGATACCGTCGCCTACCACTTTCATGAGCCGCTCGGCGTCGTCGGCCAGATCATTCCGTGGAACTTCCCGATCCTGATGGCCGCCTGGAAGCTTGCGCCGGCGCTTGCCGCCGGCAATTGCGTCGTCATCAAGCCGGCCGAGCAGACACCGGCCTCGCTGCTGGTCTGGGCCGAGCTCATCGGCGATCTCCTGCCGCCGGGCGTTCTCAACATCGTCAACGGCTTCGGCCTGGAGGCCGGCAAGCCACTGGCGACCAGCCCGCGCATTGCCAAGATCGCCTTTACCGGCGAGACGACGACAGGCCGGCTCATCATGCAATATGCCAGCCAGAATCTGATCCCCGTCACGCTCGAACTTGGCGGCAAATCGCCGAACATCTTCTTTGCCGATGTGGCCGCCGAAGACGACGATTTCTTCGACAAGGCGCTCGAAGGCTTTGCGATGTTTGCCCTCAACCAGGGTGAGGTCTGCACATGCCCGAGCCGTGCGTTGATCCAGGAATCGGTCTACGACCGCTTCATGGAAAGGGCGGTCAAGCGCGTGGAAGCCATCAAGCAGGGCAATCCGCTGGATTCCGCAACCATGATCGGCGCTCAGGCCTCGAGCGAGCAGATGGAGAAGATCCTCTCCTATCTCGATATCGGCAAGCAGGAAGGTGCCGAAGTGCTGACGGGCGGCGCGCGCGCCGATCTCGGCGGCGAGCTGTCGAGCGGCTACTACATCAAGCCGACCATCTTCAAGGGCCACAACAAGATGCGTGTGTTCCAGGAAGAAATTTTTGGTCCGGTCGTGTCGGTGACGACCTTCAAGGATGAGAAGGAAGCGCTCGAAATCGCCAACGATACGCTTTACGGCCTTGGCGCCGGCGTGTGGACCCGCGATGGCAATCGTGCCTATCGCTTTGGCCGCGAGATCCAGGCAGGCCGTGTGTGGACGAATTGCTATCACGCCTATCCGGCCCATGCGGCCTTCGGCGGCTATAAGCAATCGGGCATCGGGCGTGAGACGCACAAGATGATGCTCGATCACTACCAGCAGACCAAGAACATGCTGGTGAGCTACAGCCCGAAGGCGCTGGGCTTCTTCTGAGCCCTCCCAACGAAGCCGATGAGGCTCCCGGCTGCGGCCGGGGGCCTTCAAGCATCTGCAGCTCGGTGATGGAGGATCATCATGGACGATAATGGATCCGAGCCTCGGGTGCTCGCGACCGACAAGGCGCTCGAGCTTATCCGCGAGATTCAGAAGGATCATCCCGATATCCTGTTTCATCAGTCGGGCGGCTGTTGCGATGGTTCTTCGCCGATGTGCTATCCGGCAGACGAGTTCATGATCAGCGATAACGACGTCAAGCTCGGGGAGATCGGCGGCGTGCCGGTCTATATCAGCGGCAGCCAGTTCGAGGCGTGGAAGCACACGCAGCTCATCATCGACGTCGTGCCGGGCCGCGGCGGCATGTTCTCGCTCGACAACGGGCGGGAGAAGCGGTTCCTTACCCGCTCGCGCCTGTTCGGCGGCGGTGAGGCTTGCGCTGCTCCTGATCTTGGCCGTCCGCCGACCCACTAAGTCCCTTCAAAAATAGCGTGTAGTATTCGCCTAATACCCGCGATCCCAGGTGCTTTGATAATGTGCTGCCGTTGGTTTTAAGGGAGGAAGACGATGCCAGCAGCGAAGATTTTGATGATCACCGGTGATTTCACCGAAGACTATGAGACCATGGTGCCGTTCCAGACGCTGCTTGCCTGCGGCTATACGGTCCATGCCGTGTGCCCCGGCAAGAATGCCGGCGAGACGGTGGCAACAGCCATTCACGATTTCGAAGGCGACCAGACCTATTCCGAGAAGCGCGGTCATAATTTCGCGCTCAACGCTTCCTTCGCCAGCATCCGCGCCGAAGACTATGATGCGCTCGTCGTTCCCGGCGGCCGCGCGCCGGAATATCTGCGCCTCAATCCCGATGTGATCAAGGCCGTGCAGCACTTCTTCGAGGCGGGCAAACCTGTTGCCGCCATCTGCCATGGCGCGCAATTGCTGGCGGCTGCAGGCGTTCTCAAAGGACGCACCTGCTCGGCCTATCCCGCCTGCCGTCCCGAGGTGGAACTTGCCGGCGGCATCTACGCCGATATTGCCATCAATGACGCTGTCGCCGATGGTAACCTCGTCACGGCACCGGCGTGGCCGGCGCATCCGTCGTGGCTGCGGCAATTCATGGCGGCGCTCGATGCCGCCGCTTTGTCGGAAGCAAACGCCGCCTGAAACTGAAGGGGAGATGCGCATGTGCGAATTGTTCATCAAGGCCGATGCCAAGCTCTGGGAAAGCACGACGCGGTCGCTCCGCATCGACGGCATGGTGACCAGCGTCAGATTGGAGAATTTCTTCTGGTCGAAACTGGAGGAAATCGCACGGCGTGACGGCATGAACGTGGTGCAGCTGATTACCAGGCTGCACCATGAATCAATCGATGCCGGCCACGATCTCGGCAACTTCACGTCTTTCCTGAGGGTCTGCTGCGCGCGCTATCTCGACCTTCAGCTTGCAGGCGACGTTTCGACCGATCTCTCCCAGCCTATCGCCGGCGTCGATGCTCCTGCCATCCTGGGGCGGGAACGTCTGAAATATCATTGACTGTGCTTGTCCTTCGCCGCGCCCCACGCGGCGGAGGCCGCTCTATCTCCAGTCAGGCAATCGGAGAGTTTGTGCGACAGCCGGGGTGTGATTGGACAACGATCTCTAAAGCTTGGCAAAGGCCACACTTCTCCAGATCCATCCGGCCTCCAGCGTTGTTTTCTGCAGCGGCGTCTTGATGGCGGCTGTGTCGAAGGCATAGTCGTAGATTAAGCCAAAGGATCCATCCTCGCGGAAACCATAAGACTTCTCGAAGCTCTTTTCCGCCGTTTGGCCGCGAAAAGCTGATGCCACCAGAGCAATTGTTGGAATGCCCGCACGCCATTCGACCGACCATTCCTGGTCAACGGAGCGGACCTCTCCCTTTTGCTCATCAAACCGCATCAATACCTTGAAGAGCCGTTTGATGCCGGCTTTCGCAAAGAACTCGTACCATCGCGCATCGACGATCTTCCACTCCGCAACAAGGTCCACGCCTTCGGCCGCACCGTCGCGGATGAAAAACGGCGCGGATTCCTGGTTGATCGACAGCAGGGCGTTGCGAAGTGTGTCCACCGATTGGTGCACCGCGCCCTTTGCCGGATACTTTTTGCCGGTGAACAATTCCCAAAGGCCCATTTTCGCCATCCGTGTCCATGTGAGGGAAGTCTGGCGATAGTGATACATGCGACACCATCAGCAGCAACCGCCATTTTTGGGGACATCGTTCAGCGCCGGCGGGATGGCGGGCAGGGTCGTCTTTCCACGGTAAAAATACAACCATAAAGGAGCCTGTTTTCGCCGGGGTATCCTTGGTTATTCTATGTTTAACAAGCCTATGGTGGGGGTTCGGATAATGACTATCGCGTGAGGCGTATCTGCTTAGCGCAACGCTTCCATGAGGTGCAAATCGATAGGAATGACGACGAAGAGGGCGATGCTCAGGCGGCCCATCAAGCGATTGTTGGACCAGATGATATCGGCCTCTACGGCCTCCTACCCTTCAAATAGTTTGGCTCGCGACTATTGGCTGAAGCCTGCCGGATACGGGTAGGCGATCACTGATAAGCCGGGCTGCAGCCTCCGCTGCGGTCTCCATATAGCTCGGGTCGCGATGCAGCAGCACGACTGCAAACGAGCCGTCGAGGAGCAGCATGATCTGCCGGGCGAGCGGTGCGGCATCGTTGTCTGCTCCTGCTTCCATGAAGATCGTTGAGAGCCAATCCTCGACGCGCTTCTTGTGGGCGCGGGCGACAATCAAAGCCGGATGGCCGGGAAGATTAATCAGCTCGACCGATGTGCGCAGAAAGCCGCAGCCTTTCCATTTGGCAATGCGGGCGGAGTGGGCGAGATGGCGAAAGATGCCGCCGACTTTCTCGGCAATATCGCCTTCCGCCTCGTTGAACCAGCGCTTGAAGAGCGCGAGGTTCGGCTCGTCGCGCGCCTGCAGATGGGCGGCGATCAAGTCGTCCTTGCTGCGGAAATGATAGTAGAGGGTGCGCTTGGTCACCCCAGCCTTTTCTGCGATCGCATCGACGCTGACCGTCCGGATGCCGTCTTGTTGGAACAGTTTTCCGGCAGCCTGAAGAATACGGTCGCGCGTCGGCAGGGGCTTGTCTTTCATGGCTCAAAGTATACCGGGTAGTGAATATACACAACGCCGCAATCATCCCATCTTACGGGCCATGAGCCAGCAACCACTCTCATCCTCGAACGCAAACAATCTGCCGATTTCCATTCGCTGTCAGGATGGCGTCGTTCTGGGCGGTCATCTTTGGCTTGCGGAGGCGAAGAAGCCGGAAGGCAGCGTCATCATCAATCCGGCAACGGGCGTCCTTGCGCGCTACTATCATCGTTACGCGCAATTTCTGGCGCGACATGGATTTGATGTTCTGACCTTCGACTATCGCGGCATCGGCCAATCACGTCCGCAGCAGCTGCGCGGCTCCCGATATCGCTGGCGGGAGTGGGGCGAGCAGGATTTCGATGCAGCGCTTCGCTGGATGACGGCCGACCGGCGCAACGGCCCTCTCATGGTGGTCGGTCACAGCATCGGCGGCTTCCTGCCGGGACTGGCCGAAAACGCTGGGAAGATCGACAGAATGCTGACGGTCGGGGCCCAATATGCCTGGTGGGGCGATTACATGCCGCGCCGGCGGCTCGGCCTCTTCGTCAAATGGCATGTCGCCATGCCCGTGATGACGGCCCTCTATGGCTATTTTCCCGGCCGTCGCCTTGGCTGGTTGGAAGACCTGCCGGCCGGCGTGGCGAACGAATGGAGCTTTCGCAGGCGCAGGTTCGAGCTTAGCCATCCGAGGGGAGAGAGGGAGGATGTGCTGCGCCGTATGGCCGCGGTCAAGGCGCCGATCCTGGCGGTTGCGGTTTCGGATGACGAACTTGGCACCGTGCCCGCCGTACGCCGTACGCTGAACTACTATACCGGCGCGCAGCGGGCAGCAGTGCTGCTGAAGCCTGAGGATTTTGGCCGTGACGCGATCGGTCATTTCGCTCTGTTCCACGACAGCCATGCGGCGGGCTTCTGGACCGACACGCTGTCGTGGCTACGCGAGGGCAGCAATCCCTGGCCGGCAGCGGCGCTGAAACCGGAAGGCTGATCGTTCGCCTTGCTGTATTCATGAAATCTGAATATAGCTCCATGCCGATTATGTCGGCTAATCGTTAGACGCCGCCTCGCATATCTTATCCGCATCGAACCCGGAACGCTCGCAGGAGCAGGAGAAATGCGATGAAGAAACGTATGCTTGGAAATAGCGGCCTTGAGGTTTCGGCCCTCGGCTTCGGCTGCATGGGTCTGAACTTCAGCTATGGCCACGCCCTGAGCAAGGATGAGGGTGTCAGGCTCGTACGCGATGCCGTCGAGCGGGGCGTCACCTTTTTCGATACCGCGGAGGTCTATGGTCCCTTCACCAACGAGGAAATCGTTGGCGAGGCTCTGCGGCCTGTTCGCGAGCAGATGGTGATCGCCACGAAATTCGGCTTCAATATCGAGAACGGCAAGATGAACGGCCTCGATAGCCGTCCAAATCATATCCGCGAAGTGGTGGATGCCTCGTTGAAGCGGCTGGGCATCGAGGTCATCGACCTCCTCTACCAGCATCGCGTCGATCCGGAAGTGCCGATCGAAGACGTAGCCGGCACGGTGAAGGATCTGATCGCGGCGGGCAAGGTGAAGCACTTCGGCCTGTCCGAGCCAGGTGCGCAGACAGTGCGTCGTGCCCATGCCGTTCAGCCGGTGACGGCTCTGCAGAATGAATATTCGCTGTGGACCCGTGGGCCTGAGAACAATGGCATCCTGCAGGCCTGTGAAGAGCTGGGCATCGGCCTCGTTGCCTACAGCCCCCTCGGCAAAGGCTTCCTGACTGGTGCGATCAGCAAGGACACGAAGATCAGCGAGAACGATTTCCGCAAGATCCTGCCGCGCTTCACGCCCGAGGCCATGGAAAAGAACCAGGCACTCGTCGATCTCCTGAAACAGATTGCCGATCGGAAGAAGGCGACGCCAGCCCAGATCGCGCTTGCTTGGCTGCTGGCGCAAAAGCCCTGGATCGTTCCGATCCCCGGCACAACCAAGCTGCATCGTCTGGAGGAGAACCTTGCATCGGCGGATGTCGAGTTGAGCCCGTCCGATCTGGCCGAAATCCAGCGCGCCGCAGCGGAGATCGCCGTCGAAGGCGAGCGCTATCCCGAGCAGCTGATGAAGACCACCGGCCTCTGAAGCCTATGGGTGAGAACTGGTGGCCGCCGATAGGCGGCCATCTTCTACGGGTAGTCTTCCGCAACGCCTTTGTGAACTGCCTCAAAGGGATGTGACGGCGTAACGCAGATGGATCACACCCTGATCCAGCGTTTCGCAGCTTTTGAGAGCGAGTTGAATTTTGCCTGCCAGCCCCTCCGTGCCGAATTCCACGAAACTCTGACTTGCGGCGCGTCCATCCAGAGCAGGCGCAATGAGCAGGCTGATTTCGTCGACGAGGCCTTCCGCAAGCAGGGATCCGTTGATGCCGGCGCCGCCCTCGAGCAGCAGCCGTTTGATGCCGAGTTCGCGTTCAAGAGTGTCGAGCATGGCATGCATGTCGGGTTGGGCTTGCGCGGAAACGATGTAGGAAATGCCATCGGCCACCAGTTCGGCCAGGTGGCTGTCGGGCACATCGCTGCCGAGAAGGACGACGATGTGATCGCCGTCGATTTCGTTCCTGGCGAAATGCAGCTTGCCGGAGGTGTCGACGGCAATTGCATAGTTGCCGGCTTGCCGATTGGCGAAGTGGGAGGGGCGATCGACCTTGCCGTGCTCACGCGGCGGATGCGGCTCGCCCTTGCTCATTTCGGCCATGGTGACGCGGCCGACCATCCAGGCGTCGCCCGCCAGCTTTTCGTGGCATGATTGGTAGAGCGCCGTCCAATCGCCGAGCTTGCCGTCGGGGCTCGCCGTCCAGCGGCTGAGGTGCAATCCGCCGTCGAGCGAGGAGATCATATGGCAGATGACATAGGGCCTCATGGTCATGCTGTCCCGAGATAGTCATCGTCGCTCACCTTCTCCATCCAGATCACCGCCGAACCGTTTTCCTTCTCGGCGATTGCGATGTGGCTCATGGCGCAATCGGGTGCCGCACCATGCCAGTGTTTTTCACCGGGCTCGAACCAGACGATATCACCGGGGCGGATCTCCTCTATTGGACCGCCCTCACGCTGGACGCGCCCCAGTCCGGAGACGACGAGGAGGGTCTGGCCGAAGGGATGGGTATGCCATGCCGTGCGCGCGCCCGGCTCGAAGGTCACCGTTCCGCCACTCAGATTGCCTCGGCCGTTGAAGGGTGCATCGATGCGAACCGTACCGGTAAAGTAGTCTTCCGGTCCCTTGGCCGAAGGTTGCGAGCCGCTTTGCTTGATGTCCATGCTCTTGAACTCCCTGATGAAAAATACGGCGCGGCGGCCGTTCTTCAGGGCAGCTTAGACTTGTCTGATTGTTGAGACTATACAATATAAATGGCATGGAACTATAGCTGAGGTTCATAAATGCAGCGCGAGGAATTGGTCGATCTGAACGCTTTTGCGGTCGTTGCCGAAGAAAAGAGCTTCACGCGCGCCGCGGCCAAGCTCGGCACGTCGCAATCGTCCCTCAGCCATACGATCCGGCGTCTTGAGGCGAGGCTCGGCGTGCGTCTGTTGACGCGGACAACCCGCAACGTCGCGCCAACCGAAGCCGGGGAGCGGCTGCTGGCGACGCTTCGGCCGGCGTTGGAAAGCATCGGCGCCGAGCTTGCCTCCTTGAGCGAATTGCGCGAGAAGCCCGCCGGCACCATCCGCATCACGACCTCGGAACACGCGGCCGTCACTGTCCTGTGGCCGGCGCTCGAAAGGCTCCTGCCGCAATATCCCGACATCCACGTCGAACTCAGTATCGATTCCGGCTTGCGGGATATCGTTGCCGATCGTTTCGATGCCGGGGTACGGCTTGGAGAGGCAATTGCCAAGGACATGATTGCTGTGAGGATCAGTCCCGATATGCGAATGATCGTCGTCGGTTCTCCAGCTTATCTTGACAGGCATCCCGCCCCGAAAACGCCGAATGATCTCGCCGAGCATAGCTGCATCAATCAGCGCTTGCTGAGTGCCGGCGGTCTCTATGCCTGGGAATTGGAAAAGGACGGGCGCGAGGTACGCGTCCGGGTAGACGGACGGCTTGTGTTTAACAATGTCGGCATGATCGTGCGGGCCGCGAAGGCGGGACTGGGCCTTGGCTTCGTCATGGACGATCACGTTGCCGAGGATCTGGCGAGCGGCCGGCTGGTGCAGGTTCTCGGCGATTGGTGCACGCCGTTCTCCGGCTATCACCTCTATTATCCAAGCCGCCGGCAACCCTCGGCAGCCTTCTCCCTGTTGGTCGATGCTTTGCGCTATCGCGGCTGATGGCGAATATCGATGCCTATGTCGATCACGAAGCGGCAGAAAGTGTCGGCGCAGCCAGTGAAAGCTGCCTGAAAAAGAGGCGATGTTGCGCCTTCCGGGCAGCCTGTTGTCGATACCAAGCTGATTGTCCGGATTCTCGAAAACTAAAATCATAAATTGCGGTCTAATTCGCTTTTCCTGCCAATATTATTTCTATACCCAGCTTACGCAGCTATGGAATCCAGGCCGGTCGGGGGACACGGAATGCTTCTTGATGATCTTACCGCGCTTGGCCGATCCGGCTTGCGTGTCAGTCCGCTTGCCCTGGGAACCATGACTTTCAGCGAAGGCCTCACTTGGCAGGCTGGTACAAACGGGCCTGCGGCCATCCTGGATCGTTATCTCGCTCTCGGCGGCAATTATCTCGACACCGGCAGAGGAGATGCAAAACCGGGGGCTCAGACGATTGTCGGCAACTACCTCGAGCGGACATCGCCCAGGCGCGAGCGGCTTGTCATCGGCGCCAAGTTCGGTGTCGATCAGCAGGGTGCCGGGCCTGGCCGCAAATCCATCATAGCAGCGTGCGAAGCGACGTTGCGACGGCTGCGCACGGATTATCTCGATCTCTTTTGGCTCGATAATTGGGATATGCAGGTCCCTCTCGACGAAATACTGTCGGGATTGAACGATCTCATACAGTCGGGAAAACTGCGCTATTTCGGTATTTCCGATGCCCCGGCCTGGAAAGTTGCGCATGCGCAGCTGATTGCGCAATTTCACGGATGGGAGCCGTTCATCGGCCTGCAGATCGAATATTCGCTGGCCGCGCGGCTGTTTGAAAGCGAGCTCATTCCGATGGCGCGTGGAATGGGGCTCGGCGTCGTCTCGCATTCGCCGCTGAATGGCGGCCTCATCAGCGGAAAATACACACGCAAGAATATCGCAAACCTCGAAACCGACCGTGCCTCGCCGTTTGCGCGGCATCCCGACGAGCAGCGTCTCGAAATCGTCGACGCCCTGATCCGTATCGCTGCCGAACTCGACACCACCACCGCCCGTGTCGCCCTTGCCTGGGCCCTGGCGCGGCCCGCCGTGTCGTCGACCATCATCGGTGTCCATACTCTTGAGCAGCTTGACGATGACCTGGGTGCGCTCGATGTTCGGCTATCGCCCGAGCAGACGGCAACGCTCGATGTGCTGACGATTCCAGTTTATTCGCTTGATCTGCCGCAGATCTTGAAAGATGCGGCGCCATCCTTCTGTGTCGACTATGCCACGATGAAGCGCAGGCTCTCCTGATTCCTTTCGGGCTTGCCTTTGCTGCGCGCGTTTCGTCTTCTCTTTTCGGCTGATCGTCCTATCTAAGCCCGCAATGGCAATAGGAGGAGCGGCATGGGTGACGGGCTGCTGCCGCCGAATGTCGATCGCAATGTAGCCTCGGAACCCGCTGCCCGGTCGAGCGGTCGTATGGTCCTGCCTGACCATGAGGCACGATTTTCTTGGAAGACCGATGCCGAGATGGGCGAAAGGCTGCATCTTTTCAGGAAGGCGATCCGCCATCATCTTGCCGCGCTTTACGGAAAGATCGAGGTGAAGGCAGCTTCTATCCGGTTCTATTCGCGTAATTGGCGGAAGAACCTGCATTCTCGGCGTCAAAAAAGCTACTTTATACTAAGGCAATAGTACTTTCTGCCCTGTAAGCTCAGGCATTGCTGCCCTATTTCCCTGTTCGTGGCCTTGGTCGAAGGCCAGCGCTTTTTTTTTGAGCAAGCTGAGGAGACAAGACAATGGATAAAAACCGTGTCGTAGGTGCCGCCAAGGAGGCAAGCGGCTCGATCAAGGAGGCCGCAGGAAAGCTGATCGGCAACGATCGGCTCCGGTTTAGAGGCACTGTCGAAAAGGTCGAAGGGAAAATCCTCGTCAAAGTCGGCAAGGCCAAGGACGCCGTCAGGAAACTGCTTCGCTGACGCCGATCAGCATGTGAATTCCCATTCCTGCGATCCCACCGAGGCTCATTAATGCTTTTCCTGCGCAAGCTTTCATCGCTGACGACATTGCCGGATAGCCGAGCGACCTGTGCTGCCATCCGCAGCCTGATTGCCTATGCCGATGGGCTCGAGGGCTCGCGCATCGACGTTACCGCGATCGAGGGTGCGATCGTGCTGTCCGGTGTGGCATCCTCCAATGGGGCGCGCGAACGGGCGCTTTGGATTGCCGGCGAGTACGCCGGAGTTCGCATTGTCAACAACATCGCCGTCCGCGCCGATCAAGAACCTTCAGGCCAGTCCGAGATCGGCGTCTAGCCGCGCAAATGCGGGCCGGACTGGTCATGGTGCTCAAACTGTCGAAGGAGACGTCATGAGAAAGATCTTTATTGTGGCCGCGGCTGTTTCCGTTGCCTTTGGTTCGGCGGCTTCCGCTGCCAGCACCCATCATCCCGCCAAGAAAGAGTCGGCGCAGGTCGCCTCCCAGCCGAAGGAACGTCTTGGAACTCTCTCCTGCGAGGTGGCAGGCGGCGTCGGCATGATCATCGGCTCCAACAAGAAGGTCAGTTGCACCTTCAAGCAACGAACCGGCAAGGTCGAGCGCTATGTTGGCTCGATCGGCAAGCTCGGTATCGATGTCGGAGTCACCGGCAAAAGCTATTTGAGCTGGCTCGTGGTCAATACCGCTCCTACGCGTGTCGGTGATGGCGCCCTCGCCGGCACCTATGTCGGAGCGTCTGCCGGTGCTTCGGTAGGTCTTGGTCTAGGCGCCAACGCCCTGGTCGGCGGCAATTCGAAGAACTATGCGCTGCAACCGCTGAGCGCAGAGGCCGGAACCGGTCTCAACGTCGCGGCCGGTGTCTCCCGGCTGGAGCTGAGTGCCGTGCGATGACAGACGATCGCCATCGGTTTTAGGCGGACATAATGCCTCCGTGCGGAAACTGCACGGAGGGCGACAGGATGATCCGGACGCGATCTGAATTATGTCGCGTCCGAATGTTTTGTGCCTTACATCAAGCGATGTCGAAGCGGTCGGCGTTCATCACCTTCGTCCAGGCCGCCACGAAGTCGTGGACGAACTTCTGTCCGGCGTCGGCCTGGCCGTAGACTTCGGCGATCGCACGCAGCTGCGAGTTGGAGCCGAAGACGAGATCGGCGCGGGTAGCGGTCCACTTGACGTCGCCCGTTGCGCGATCGCGCCCCTCGAACACGTCCTTCGCGTCGGAGACGGCCTTCCACTCCGTGCTCATGTCGAGCAGGTTTACAAAGAAGTCGTTGGTCAGCGTTTCCGGGCGCTTGGTGAAGACGCCATGCTGGGTCTGGCCGACATTGGCGTTCAGCGCACGCAGGCCGCCGATGAGGACCGTCAGTTCAGGAGCGCTCAACGTCAGCAGCTGCGCCTTGTCGATCAGCAGCTCTTCCGTGGAGACGGTGTAGGCCTGCCGCTGATAGTTGCGGAAGCCGTCGACGATCGGCTCGAGAACGGCGAATGCTTCGACATCGGTCTGCTCCTGCGACGCATCCGTACGGCCGGGAGCGAAGGGGACGACCACGTCGTGACCGGCCTTCTTTGCAGCCTGTTCGATGGCGACAGAGCCGCCGAGAACGATCAGATCGGCAAGCGATACCTGCTTGCCGCCGGTATGGGCGTCGTTGAACTTCGCCTGGATGCCTTCGAGCGTCTGGAGCACGGAAGCCAGCTGAGCCGGCTGGTTGGCCTCCCAGTCCTTCTGCGGCGCAAGACGGATGCGTGCGCCGTTGGCGCCGCCGCGCTTGTCCGAACCGCGGAAGGTCGATGCCGAAGCCCAGGCGGTGGAGACGAGCTGCGGGATGGTCAGGCCAGAGGCCGCGATCTGGCCCTTGAGTGCCGCGATATCGTTGGCGTCGATCCGAGCGTAGTCAGCATCCGGGATCGGATCCTGCCAGATGAGCTCCTCGCTCGGCACTTCCGGGCCAAGATAGCGGGCGCGTGGACCCATGTCGCGATGCGTCAGCTTGAACCAGGCGCGGGCGAAGGCGTCGGCAAACTCATCCGGATTTTCGAAGAAGTGGCGCGAGATCTTCTCGTAGGCCGGGTCGAAGCGCAGGGCAAGGTCCGTGGTCAGCATGGCTGGTGCATGGCGCTTGGACTTGTCGTGTGCATCCGGTATCGAGCCGGCGCCGGCGCCATGCTTCGGGGTCCACTGATGGGCGCCGGCCGGGCTCTTGGTCAGTTCCCAGTCATAGCCGAACAGGTTCCAGAAGAAGTTGTTGCTCCACTTGGTCGGCGTCGAGGTCCAGGTGACTTCGAGACCGCTGCCGATCGCGTCGCCGCCTTTGCCGCTGCCATAGCTGCTCTTCCAGCCGAGGCCCTGTTCTTCGATGCCGGCCGCTTCCGGTTCCGGGCCGACGAGGGCTGCGTCACCTGCGCCGTGGGTCTTGCCGAAGGTATGGCCGCCGGCGATCAGCGCGACGGTTTCCTCGTCGTTCATAGCCATGCGGGCGAAAGTCTCGCGGATGTCGCGGGCGGCGGCAAGCGGATCGGGATTGCCGTTCGGGCCTTCCGGGTTGACGTAGATGAGGCCCATCTGCACGGCTGCGAGCGGATTTTCGAGGTCACGATCGCCGGTGTAGCGCTTGTCGGCGAGCCAGGTGTCTTCCGCACCCCAATAGATATCCTCTTCAGGCTCCCACACGTCTTCACGACCGCCGCCGAAGCCGAAGGTCTTGAAGCCCATGGATTCCAGCGCGACGTTACCGGTGAGGATCAGGAGGTCGGCCCAGGAGATGCTGTTGCCGTATTTCTGCTTGATCGGCCAGAGAAGGCGGCGGGCCTTGTCGAGATTGACGTTATCCGGCCAGCTGTTGAGCGGAGCGAAGCGCTGCGTGCCGGAGGAGGCGCCACCACGGCCGTCGCCCGTACGATAGGTGCCGGCGCTGTGCCAGGCCATGCGGATGAAGAGCGGGCCATAATGGCCGAAGTCGGCCGGCCACCAATCCTGCGAATCCGTCATGAGCGCGACGAGGTCCTTTTTCAGGGCCTCAAGATCGAGCTTCTTGAACTCCTCGGCATAGTCGAAGCTCTTGTCGAGCGGGCTGGATAAGGAAGAACCCTGATGGAGAATTTTGAGGTTCAGCTGGTTCGGCCACCAGTCGCGGTTCGATCTGGCCGAGACGCTTGTGTTTCCGTGCGGAAACGGACATTTGCCTGTATTTTCAACCTTTGTATCCATGACTTTCTCCCTTGGATGCCTTGAATTGTACTGCCCGAAAAAGGGTATAGGTTCCCCTCGGGAAGCAATGTGGGATCTTTCGTTGTTCCGGCTTTCCGCAAAGCGGATCACCTTGAAACAAAACACGATTCCATGCCCGGATTTCAGATCGATCCGGGCATCGATGAATTCTCTCAGTCAAAGCTCCCAATGTGAGCTGCGTATGACATACGGCGGCATCTCACCGCTGCTGCACGCACTCTAGCCAAGCTATTCGATTAATTTAAGTTGGATTTCCTGATGGGTGCGATAAGGTGAGGTTATGATAAATCTCACCCTCAAGCAGCTGCGCTATTTCGAAGCCTTGGCAAAGCATGGCCATTTCGGACGTGCGGCCGATGTTTGCGCCATTTCTCAGCCTGCCCTCTCGATGCAGATCAAGGAACTGGAGGAGCAGCTTGGCACCGACCTCTTCGAAAGGGGCGCCCGCCAGGTCCGGCTCACCAATTTCGGCGAGGCGTTCGCCGAACGCGTCCGCGAGATTTTGCGGTCGGTCGATGAGCTGGGGGATCTCGCGCGTGCCTCCCGCAGCCAGCCGGTCGGCCGTTTGAGGATCGGCATCATCCCGACCGTCGCGCCCTATTTGCTGCCGACCATCATTGGCAATCTCACCAGCATGTATGACGGTCTCGACATTCATGTGCGGGAGACACTGACGTCGAAGCTGGTCGAGGAACTGGCCGAAGGCCGGCTCGATACGGCCATCGTCGCTCTGCCTGTATCCGAGCCGTCCCTGACGGAAGTGGCACTTTTTGCTGAGAACTTCGTGCTGGTGCGGCCAAGCGAGGACGAGGGCAAGCCGGTGCCCAATCGCGAGGCGCTGCGCGAAATGCGGCTGCTGCTTCTCGAGGAGGGGCATTGCTTTCGCGATCAGGCCCTGTCCTTCTGCAACATACAGTCGGCGCTGCCGCGGGAGCTTATGGACGGCAGCTCGCTATCGACGCTGGTGCAAATGGTCAGCGCCGGCATCGGCGTCACCTTGATCCCGGAGATGGCTGTTGCGGTTGAGACGCGATCTGCCTCGGTATCGGCGGTGCGTTTCCAAAGTCCGCAGCCTTCACGGACGATCGGCATGATCTGGCGCAAGACAAGCCCCTTGGCCAAGCAGCTCATGCGGATTTCGGAAGTCGTTCGTCAATCGGCCGAGGCGATGCGCGAGCAGCACGATTCGATCTGGCGCACACAGGATTTTGCCGTTGGCGGTCTAACGCCCCCGCCTGTGCAGGGCGGCGTCGATGATGCTTTATCGTCCGGAGATCCCTGATTGCGCCCCGGAATAGCTGCTTTCGCCGACGCGGCGTGGGAAAAAATCCGAACGAGGTTATTTCTTTTCCACAAGCGCAGAGATTTCAAACGATTAAAGTAATTTTAATCGTTTAAATTTTTTAATGCCTTGATTTACAAAGAAACTCTTCCATGTCATCCCATTATCGCATGACAATGGAGGTCGTGATGCAAGAGTTCGAAAACGTACGAAATGAGATTCCTACGTATGTGATTGATCGCCTGGAAGGCGAATGGCGGCTGATGCAGGCTCAGGACTCGCAGCTGAAGACCGGGCTGCGGACGCAGACCCGGGAAAACACAGCCCCTGCCACGACCGACCGTTTCGGATCTCTGGATAAGTGACGGGTTTCCAGGGATCGGCGTTGACCGCGCCCTGCTAGGCCGAGACTTTCAAACCGCGCTTGGCGCCACACTTCTTCCCATTACCTCGCAGCGAAATTCGGATCAGCTCTGACCATTGGTCAGGGCTGTCGTTCCGCTGCGCAGGTTTGGGCCGGCAGGAGATGTTACTGTCTTAGGCGTCGAGATAGCGCTCGGTCAGCCGCGCCCACATGGCGGCGCCGGCCGTGAGGCTTTCATCGGCGAAATCATACTTTGCGCTGTGCAGAACCGGCGAGTTGACGCCATTGCCGAGGCGCAGGAAGCTGCCGGGCTTGTGTTCCAGGAAGTAAGCGAAGTCTTCGCTGCCGGGAATGAGGTTGCATGTGGAGACCTTGTCGGCACCGACCAGCTCTTCTGCTACTGTGCGTGCCAATTCGGTTTCCTTCTCCGAATTGACGACGACCGGATACCCGCGGATGTAGTCGATATCGACGCTGGCGCCATAACCTTCGGCAACAGAGTGCGCGAGCTGGCGGATTCTTGTCTCGAGGAGTTCGCGGATCTTCGGATCGAAGGAGCGGACACTCAGCGCCATCCGGGCGCTTTCGGGGATAACGTTCGAAGCTTCGCCGGCGTGGATGGAGCCGACCGTCACGACGGCCGTCTGCGTCGGGTCGATGCTCCGGGCAACCACCGTCTGCAGGCTGACGACGAGGTTACAGGCGACCACGATAGGATCGATAGTCAGATGCGGACGCGAGGCATGGCCGCCCTTGCCCGTTATGGTAATCTCGACGGTATCGGCCGCCGCCATCAATGGTCCCGAGCGCATCAGCCAGCTGCCTTCCGGCGCGCCCGGATGATTGTGCAAGCCAAAAATCGCGTCAAAGGGAAAGCGCTCGAACAGGCCGTCCTTGATCATGGCTTGGGCACCGCTCACCGCTCCGGCTTCTTCGGCGGGCTGGAAGATCAGGTTCACCGTGCCGTTGAACCGGCGGGTGCGGGCGAGATATTCGGCAGCCCCCAAAAGCATGGTCGTGTGGCCGTCATGGCCGCAGGCATGCATCTTTCCAGGCGCCTTGCTGGCATAGGGACGGCCGGTCTGCTCGAGGATCGGCAGCGCGTCCATGTCGGCACGGATGGCGATGCTCTTCTTGCCGGCTCCAGCCGTCAGTCGTGCGACGACGCCATGGCCGCCGACATTGCGTGTCACCTCATAACCCCAGGATTCCAGCTTTTCGGCGACGAAGCGCGCGGTTTCGGCCTCCTCGAAGGAGAGCTCGGGATTGGCGTGCAGATGCTGGCGGATGCCGGTCAATTCGGCCTTCATCGGTTCGAAGTCCGACAGGCGTGCGAAGTCGTTGTCGAGGGTCATGGCCACTCCAATGGTTTGTTTGAGCCGCGCGCACTATGAATCTGGGCGCGGCGGCTCAAAATGGGATCGATACCATCGCGCTAGATGAAGCGCGACAGGAAGCTTCTGGTGCGGGGATGCTGCGGATTGCCGATCACATCTTCCGGCTTGCCCTGCTCGACGATCTTGCCGCCGTCCATGAAGACCACCCGATCGGCCGCTTCGCGGGCAAAGCCGATCTCATGAGTGACGACGATCATCGTCAAGCCTTGGCTGGCAAGGTCGCGCATGGTGGCGAGCACCTCGCCGACCAGCTCCGGGTCGAGCGCGGAGGTCGGCTCGTCGAACAGCATCAGCTTCGGCCTGATGGCCAGCGCCCTGGCGATCGCCACGCGCTGCTGCTGGCCGCCGGAAAGCTGTCGCGGATAGTTATCCGTTTTGGCCGAAAGCCCGACGCGATCGAGCAGTGTCCGCGCATTGTCCGTCGCTTGGCTGCGGCTCTCGCCATGGATGCCGATCGGCGCCTCGATGACATTCTGCAGCGCCGTCATATGCGGATAGAGATTGAACTGCTGGAACACCATGCCGATCTTGCGCCGTTGCAGCGCGATGGCGTGATTGGACAGCTTGACGAGCCGACCCTTGTTCAGCCGGTAGCCGATCTGCTCGCCGTCGACTTCGATCGATCCGCGATTGATCGACTCCAGATGATTGATGCAGCGCAGGAAAGTCGACTTCCCGGAACCGGAAGGGCCGAGGATGACGACCACTTCTCCGGGGGCGACGTCGAGGTCGATGCCTTTCAGCACCTCGAGGTGCTCGAAGGATTTGTGGACGTTGCGGGCGCGGACGAGGGGCGACAAATTGACGTTGGCGTTCATTGGCCCGCCTCCTGCGCCGGTACGAGCGCCGGCGTGTCATCCTTTGCGGGCTTAGCCGCCGCGGAGCGACGGTCGCTACGGCTGTAATGACGCTCGATGTAGCTCTGGCCGATGTTCAACACCGAGGTGATCAGCAGATACCAGATCACTGCGACCAGCAGCATCGGGACCACTTCGAAGGTGCGGTTGTAGATCGACTGCACGGAGTAGAGCAGGTCGGCCATTGCGATGACGCTGACGAGCGAGGTCGCCTTGATCATGCTGATGAGCTGGTTGCCCGTCGGCGGCACGATGGAGCGCATGGCCTGCGGGATGATGATGCGGCGCAGAGCGCGGATGCGGGTCATGCCGAATGCCTCGGCGGTTTCGAACTGGCCCCTGTCGACCGAAAGCAGGCCGCCGCGGATGATCTCGGCCATGTAAGCCGCTTCGTTGAGCGCCAGGCCGGCGATCGCTGCCGTCATCGGGCTGATGACGGAATTCGTGTCCCAGCTGGCGAAGGTCGGGCCGAAAGGGATGCCGATCGACAATGTCGGGAAGAGTGTAGAGAGATTGTACCAGAAGATCAGCTGCACGAGCAGCGGCGTGCCGCGGAAGAACCAGATGAACAGGGAAGCAAGCGAGCTTGCCAGCGTGTCCTTCGATAGCCGGGCGATCGCTAGCAATAGGCCGAGCACGATGCCGAGGGCCATGGCGACGACGGTCAGCCCAAGCGAAACATAGAGGCCGTCGATGACAACGGGGTCGAAGAAATACTGGGCGACGACATGCCAGCCGAAGTTTTCGTTATGGGCGATTGACCAGGCGCAATAGGCTGCGATCAACAGCGTTACAACCCAGGCCGCCACACGGCCCTTCGGGAACGGTGTGTGGGCATTCGCCACATCCCGCTCCGCCGCATCGCCAGATGGCGATGCGATGTTTCCGGTATTCGTGCTCATTTTGGCAATATCCCGCCAAGATTAATACCGGGTTCCTTGATCATGTTGTTCTCAAGGCCCCATTTCTTCATGATGGCGGCATAGGTGCCATTGTCCATCAGAACCTTGACGGCATCCTTGAGAATCGGTCCGAGCGGCGAGCCTTTCGGCACGACGGCGCCCTGATAGAGATCTTCGAAACCGTTCTTCTGGCCGACGCCGGTCAGCTCCAGCTGACCGTTTGCCTGCGAGACGAAATAGGTGAGCGGTGCCTGCGAGGAGAAGAAGGCGTCGGAACGCTTGGAGCGGACGGCGAGGATCGAGCTTGGCTGGTCGGTGAAGGACTGGACCTCGATCGCACCCTTGCCGCCGGTCTTGCACTTCTCGGCCTGCACCTGGATGACCTTTTCGGCCGAGCCGCCGGCCATGACGGCGATGCGCTGGCCGCAGGCGCTATCAAGCGAGGTGATGCTCTTTGGGTTGCCTTTCTGGACGGCGAAGACGACGAACTCCTGCACCCAGTCGACGAAGTCATTGGCCTCCTCGCGGCTCTTGAAATCGCCGATCGGGCCGAAGGCGAACTGATAGCGGCCAGAATTGATGCCTGCGAGAATGGCAGGCAGGCCGCTGACGCTCTCATGCTCGATCTTCACACCGAGCACCTCGCCGATCGCATCGGTCAGATCGGCGCTGGCGCCGGTCAACTTGGTACCGGTGACGATTTCATAGGGAGGGAACGAGCCGTTGTTGACTGAAATCATTTTGCCTGATGTGCGAATGGCTTCCGGCAGCTTGGCCTGCAGATCCTTGTTGATCGAAAGTTTCGGCAAGCTGGCATCCTGCGCAAAGGCCGAGCCCCACATCATCAGGCTTGCCACGGCGAGGTAGCTCATTTTCTTCAGCGACATGTTCATTCCCCTTTTTTGCTTTGTGTCTCTGATTTTTCAGTCGATGATCAGGCAGCGCTCGTCCGGCTGCCGTCGACGTCGAACGGGAAAAGTTCCTCCGGCGTCATCAGGCGCGGCAGGATACCCTGCACATGCAATTCCCCAGCGAAGTCGGCGATCATCTTGCGGTTGGCGGCAAAGCCGCTCGCATCCCAACCCTCGGGCAGCTCGGATGCCGATTTCAACAGCTCGTCGAGCATGAAAGGCGTCGTGTCGGCATATTTGCGCCGCTTGCTCAGCCAGATGCGCTGCGATTCATCGAGGAGGGCACTCAATTCGGCGACGACCCAGGGATGCTCGGCGACGATGTCAGCCTTCAATCCGATCAGGTGCATGCCTGGTACATAGCCCACATCGGCAAAATAGCGATGTTCGGCGGCGCGGAAATCCGAAAGGACCTGACGGAAACCGGAATTGCCGGCAAAATAACCATCCGGCATGAAGGGTGTGAAGATTGCGTCGAGCAGGCCTTCCTTCAGCAGATCGACCATCGGTCTCTCGCCGGGTGCTGCCTCGATCCGGCCGGGACGGCCGAAACCGTCGAGGCGATCGGTGATCGGATGGGCTTCGGTGAGGCGGCCGGCATACCACATGGCATCCTCGACGCCGACGCCTTCTCGGCGAAGTGCGGCGCGTGTCCAGGTGTTACCCGAGTCGCGCCAGCCGGTGACGCCGATGCGCTTGCCTGCCAGCTGAGCAAAGCTCGTGATCGGGCTGTTCTTCGTGGTGATGACACAGCGATGGCGGAAGCCGCGCATGATGAAGTTCGGCATGCCGACCACGCTCTCGTCGCCATCGATGCGCATCTGCGTATAGCGGCTGAACGAGGTTTCAGCTGCGTCATAGGCGTCGCTCTTGCCGACATGCGAGATCAGCGTGCCGACCCGGTCGACCTTGAGGTCGAGTTTCGGGGAGGAGACATCGCCGAGGACCAAAGGCGTAATGTAGTCCCAGTCGCGGAGGGCAAGGCGGAGAGTAAGGGGCATGAAATTCACTCGCGGGAAAACTTGTTTTCTAAGTGAGTAAATGTTCAATATGTGCCGATCAAATGTTATTACGTTATTGAACATTAAAAGTGGCGCAGGAATGAGCGGAAATCGAGACGCGGCGTGGTTTGCCGAAAAATTGAACGATCGGACAATCCGTGGCATCGCACTGGAGACGAGCGCGCTCATTCGCGCCGGCGCGCTGCCTGTTGGTACGAAGTTGCCGCCAATCCGCGATCTCGCATTCGCGCTCGGGATAAGCCCGGCGACCCTGTCCGAAGCATGGAGCGAGCTCCGGCGTCAGAAGATCATCAGCGGCCGCGGCCGGAACGGTACATGGGTCAGCGGCGATCGCTTCGTTGCCCAGCCGGCGCGGCTCGCCAGCGTCGGTGATTATGGCTACGACGCCCTGAACCTCACGGCGGCCGTTCCCGACGTTAAGCTGCTGCCGAAACTGGAAGCGGCCATGGCCTATGGCGCATCAGCCGAAAATCTCAACAGCTATGAGCGCAGCCGTATCCTGCCGGAACTGGAAGAGCAGGTCAGGACGACCTGGCCCTACGAACCGGAGGCGTTCCTGGCGACCAATGGCGGCTACAACGCCGTCTATACCCTGATCAATGCGCTCGTCATGCCGGGCGCTGCCGTTGCGATCGAAGACCCGACCGGCATGCGCCTTCTCGATATTCTCGAGGATCGTGGTGCACGCATCATTCCGGTAAAATGCGATGAGGAGGGCCCGCTGCCGTCTTCGCTGGAGGAGGCGCTGAAATATCGCCCGGTCGCTTTCATCTTTCAGCCGCGCATCCATGCCGTCACTGGTCAGAGTGTGAGCGCGGCGCGCATGGCAAGCATGGCCGAGATTCTTCGGGACAAGGACACATTGATCGTGGAGGACGATGGTATCGCCGATATCTCGACGGCGCCGCGCCATTCGATGGGACATCTCTATCCCGATCGCGTCATCCATGTCCTCTCTTACTCGAAGACGCATGGGCCGGATCTGCGGCTTGCGGTGCTGTCGAGTTCGCGGGCGATCGTCGATCAGATCCAGTCCTATCGCAGCTTCAGCTCCGGCTGGACGAGCCGAATTCTCCAGGCGGCCGTTGCCTGGTTGCTGCGGGATGAGGCAACGGCGGTATGCCTCGATCATGCCCGGCAAATCTACCGGGGGCGTCGGGCCGGCCTGATCGACGCTCTCGGCGAGCGCGGCGTGGAAGCGCGACATGGGGGCGGACTATGCGCCTGGATACCCGTATCGTCAGAGCCTTTCGCAATGGTAACGCTTGCGGCGCGGGGCATTGCCGTGCATCCCGGCGCCAAGTTTTCGATCCTGCCCAGCAGCCATTTGCGCGTCGCGACGGCCAATCTCTCGGAACGGCGCAAAGAGGTTGCGGACGCAATCGCACTGGCCGCAGTTCATACCTGAACGACGGTGCTACCGGCTCGACGCCGCGCCCGCACCTTTAGGCGCCTCCTTCCCGGGTGAGGCATATTTGACCAGGACTGTCGCGAGCTTTGCCGAGATGAGAGCGATGATGGAAATCGCAACGAGATAGATCGCGATATAGACGGGATGCGGCAGTTGCGCATCACGCATCAGGTGCCCGTAGATCTCGGTAAAGCCACGATGGCACATATAGATCGGGTAGGAGAGATAGCCGAGAAAAATGCCGAGCCGCTGCAGCTTGGCCGGCAATTCGAGCATCGTACCGGCAAGGACGACGAGCGGTGAGACCAGGATGCAGAACACCAGCGCATATTTCAGCGAGTAGGTGGGCAGAAATAGCAGGATGCAGATCGCCGCAATGGGCAGCAGGGCGGCATAGCTGTTCACCGTCCGGCCGGGCGCGGTTCGGCTTCGCAACCGATAGATGATCATTCCAAGGGTGAAAGAGAAGAAGACGCGGGCAAAGCCGCCATCCACCGATCGCCATTCCCAGCCGAGATCGAGCGATTTGTGGAAGAAAACCGAGCCGATCAGCATCGCCAGGGATACGGCGGCGATGAGGATGAGGCTTCGCGTTTTCAGCCTGAACAGCACGAGCGCGAATACGAGATTGGCCAGCAGCTCCCAAAACAGCGACCAGGCCGGGCCATTCAGCGGATAGAGCGGCCAGATATCTCCCGCCGATCGGGTCAGAAAGCTCGGGGAAGGCAGCATGAAGACGGTCGACAAAATGCTCGCACCAAGATCGGCCCGCCCGATGCCTGCTGCCTGCCAGTGCAGCAGCAACTGCACGAGACCGAAGACGCTGCCGATCAGGAAGAGCGGATAGAGGCGCGCGTAGCGTGCCTTCATGAAAGCCAGCATTGTCATGCCGCTCGCGAGCTTTTCGCCATAGGCCCTGGCGATGACGAAGCCGCTGAGCACGAAGAAGAAGTCGACAGCGATATAGGCCGAAGGAGCATAGGGCCTGTCCAAGTGATAGACGACAACGGCGAATGCCGCGAGGCCACGCATCGCATCCAGGGCGGCATATCTATGTCTTGTATTGTCAGCCGTCATGGGTTGAGACCTCGTTGGGTAACAGCGACGCTTGTGTCCTATCCGGCCGCGTGAGCACCGAAGAATTCATTTCGCAGGTTCTGATCCAACGGACGGACGCGCGAGAGATTGGCCAAGAGCTGGCGGGGGCGGCGCAGCACCGATGCATTCAGAAAATGCGTCCGGATAAGGTTGGAGGACTTACTGTGAGCGCCGCTGTGTCCGACCCGGTAGATGGCGCCGCGGAAGGGAAGCGACCCAAGCGGATGACCGGCGTCCGCAAGTATCTTGCCGATGCGCACATGGCTGCCGAGCATCGACTTGATGTAGTCGACATCGGCGTCCTCGAAGGTTGCCGGAAGCCCATAGAGGTCTGAGCGGATGATCAGCGAGGTGCCGCAGAAATTGGCAAAGTCATTGTGATGCAGCAGTAGCCGGCCGCCCTCGTTCCAGAGATAGCCGCGGTCGATCTTCCAGCCATTGGCGTTGCTGTTCCTGCCGGCAAACTCGACGATATTGGCGCTGACGAAATCATCGTCGTCGACGATCATGAAGAAGCGCGTGTCGCGGGCGGAAAGCATGCCGCTCAGCACCCGGCGCCCTTTGTCCAGCCGGAAGGCGTCATAGACCTTTTCCCGGTCGGCGCCGTTGATGTCGTGCAGCTGGTTTGGCGGAAATGAGACGCGCTCGACGGAGAATTTCGGCGGCAGGTCCGGCAGGTCGGCGCCCTCATTGGCGACGATCACGCCGCGCCAGTCGCCGTTGGACTGTCCGGAAATCGAGGCGATCGTTTGAGACAGCCGGCTTTTCAGCGAAGGCCAGTCATTGGAATTGGCCTGATGGCGAACCGGGATGATGAAAGTAACCAGTGTCATGACGCGCCCTTTTGACAGGAGGTACGGCTGTTTCGGAAGCTGAAGAGGCGTTGCCGGTTCAAGTCTTGCTTCGATCCGGCGTCCGCGACGGCTGCTATTGGGTTCTTGCGCGGCGACCCTGCAGGGTCGTGCGCACAAGAAAGAGGATCCTTTCCCTGCATAGAAGAAAGATCAGGGCCGAATAGGTGATGCCGCCGACGAGGATCTCGGTGACGAGACGGGCGGCCATGGACCAGTCGCTCAAGGCCGACGATGTTGCCAAGACTGCGACGAGCATGCCGAGATAGGCCGCGATCGGCCTCAGGAACTGGCCGAAATATTCAGGGATGCTCAGCCCGATCAAACGGGAGACCATCCACAGCGTCGCCGGCCAAAGCATCAGCACTTCGAGCATCAGCGCAAAGACGATGGTCGAGACGCCATATGGGTAGAGAACAAACACAGTCAGAATGGTGACGATGTTGCGCACCAGCTGGTAGTAGAACCACCAGTCGGATTTGCCCTGGCTGGTAATCAAGGATGCCTGGATCACGCCGATGCCGCCCATGAGGCCGATCACGCAGAAGAAGCGAACCGGCCAGATGGCCGCCGTCCAGTGAGCGCCGAAGATCAGCGGAATGGCATCGTCGGCGACGGCTGCGAGCCCCATGAAGGCGGGAAAGGATACCAGCGAGCAGCCGAAGGTCGCCATGAGGAAGGCTTCGCGGACCTTGTTCTGATCGTGCTGTAGCGACGAGAGCAGCACATGGCTCACCGAGGTCAGGCCGCCGGCAACGACATTGTTGAGCATCTCGTAGAGCCGCCGGGCAAAATTATAGATACCGAGAGCGGCAGGGCTCACCAGCATGCCGATGATCAGCTGGTCGAGGTTCATGGTCTGCAGGAAGCGGTTGCCGGAGGCGAAAATGCCGTAATGCAGCAGCTCTTTCAGGCTCGAGAGCTTGATCCGGATGCCGGGCAGCCATTTCGCGCCCCAGAAGGCCGCGATGCAGGCTGCGGCGGGTGCGGCGATCTGTGCGATCGCAAGCGCCCACAGGCCGAAGCCGGCGAAGATCAGCGACAGGCAGATGACTGCAGAGACGAAGGTGGCGATCGCGGTACGCACGGCCGCCAGATGAAAGGACATCGTCCTGCCGATCAAGGCATTGGGAACGATGATCATCATGTCGAAGAAGATCTTCAATCCGATAATCGTCAGCAGGTTGACGATCTCGTCATGGCCGACCCAGTGGGCAACGGTCGGAGACAGTGCAAACAGCGCGGCGTAGAGAATGGCGGCCGAGAAGAAGGAGAGCCAGAAGACGGTATCGAGATGGCTGCGCCGGATCGACTTCTGCTGGATCAGCGCTTCGCCGAAGGCGGTGGGGCCAAAGCCGGCGGTGAAGCTGACGACGGCGAAGGCGAGCGCAACGAGGCCGAAATCTTGCGGCAGAAGAAATCGCGACGTGACGACAAAGACGAGACTGTTGAGCGCTGTCGGGATCAGCGTGTCCAGCGCCGACCAGAATGCGCCCCTCAGCGCGGCGCGCGATCGGTTTTCGCTTAGATGCTCAAAGACGATTTCATCCGCTTCGGAAGCCAGCAATCGTATACCTCGCCTTCTGGATTTTCGACCGACGCAGGCGCTACCCGGCATCGGCCAATTGCCGCTCCGCTATCTTTCGATGGATCGGGCGGCGTTCTGGAGGCTTGATCTAGGCCAGCTCTTCGATTTGTCTAGGGACGATTGTTGCATTGCAACATTACATTGCCAAAAAGTTTCTGCGATCGAGATAAACGCGAATGCTCACCGCATCGTCACTGTGCGGCGGAGCGAACCTTGGGTGCCTCATCCCATTCGATGTCGGGCGCGAGTTCGGCGTCGTCGTCGGGCTCGTTCATGACATAGAGATAGCCGTCGAGCATATCGCAGGCGCGTTCACTGGCGCCGATCTTTGCTTCCGTTTCGCTGATTGCAGTGGCGATCGCCTTGATGCGTGCGCGCAGCATGTGGCCGACCACATCCTTGCCCGGGCGCTTTCCGAGACGGTCGAGATGAAGGCCGATGCGGTTGGAGTGACGCTCCAGCTCGCTCTTGCTGAAATGCGCCTTGCGGATCTCCTCGAGCAGAGCCGCCCGCATCTTGGCGACGGGATCGAAGGTGCCGGGCTCGCGCTCGTCGAGGACCATTTCGGTGATAAGCTTTTCGATGGCAACCAGCGCCTGAAGATCGACGGCGTCCGTCAATTCGACATCGTAGCCGGTGTCGTCGAACACTTTGCGGCGCGTGGGGTCGAGAAGCAGCTCGTAGGCCTTCTGCAATTGCGAGAAGGCATCCGTGTCCCCGCCTGAATCCGGATGTGCCGCCTTTGCCCGCTTGCGATAGGCCGCCTTGATCTGCTCTTCGCCCGCATCGCGTGCAACGCCGAGAATATCGTAGGGATCAGTCACTCCAGCTCCTGCCGCCGCTTCGTCCTGTCTCGGGGGCCAAGCCCCTCATTGTTGGTTTCACTGGCAGGCAAATAAGTCCGCCATCGGGCCGTTCCTGTCCGCCTAGGGAAATCTTTGTACCATCACAACGGCGGAGTTTGGACAAAAACTGCTTCTTGTCAAAGCCGATGCGGAGTCTTCTGTGGAGGATGGTCGCGATTGTCAAGCAACCCATCAGCGTTTCGTTTCTCGATCGCACCGGGGTGGTCAGGTGCCAAGCTGCCTCTGCCAGGGCACAAGGTGCAGGCCCACTCTTGCGGGCCGCGGCACGAAAAACCCCGCCTCCGCAAGCGGAAACGGGGCTTTTGGCTGTTATGAGCTTCGACGTCAGGCGGCCGAGAACGGCACGGCGACGAAGGTCTTGGCGCCGTCGCGCTCGATCAGGAGCAGGACGGATTTGCGGCCATCCTTACCGGCCTTGGCGACGGCCGTCTGGACGTCATGGGCGTTGCGGACCGGCTGATCGTTGACCGAGACAATGATGTCGCCGGTCTGGATGCCGGCTGCCGCGGCCGACTTGTCCGGATTGACGCTGGCAACGACGGCGCCCTCGACGCCATGCGGCAGGTTCAGCTGCTGGCGGACATCGGGCGTCAGGTTGGCGAGGCCGACACCTATGCTTGGCTGGTTGGAAGGCTGGACCTTGCCGTCACCACTGTCGTTTGCGGCCTGCTTGCTGTCGTCATTGCCGCCGATGGTGACGCTGACATCCATGCTCTTGCCGTCGCGCCACAAGGTGACGGAGCGCTTGTCGCCGGGAGCGAGATCGGCAACCAGCCGCGACAGGTCCTTCGGCGTCTTGACGGTTTCGTTGCCGACGGCGGTAACGATATCGCCGCTCTTGATGCCGGCGCGTGCTGCCGGCGTGTCGTCGTTAACGTTGGCGATGAGCGCACCCTGAGCCTGCGACAGGCCCATGGCGTTGGCGACATCGGAGGTCACCGGCTGGATCGCGACGCCGAGATAGCCGTGATCGATCGAGCCGTTCTTTTCCAGCTTTGCGACGATCGACTTGGCTTCGTCGGAGGGAATGGCGAAACCGACGCCGACGCTGCCACCATTCGGCGAATAGATGGCCGTATTGATGCCAACGACATTGCCTTCGCGATCAACCAGCGGGCCGCCGGAATTGCCGTGATTGATCGGTGCGTCGATCTGGATGAAGTCGTCATAGGGGCCGCTATGCAGGTCGCGGCCGCGAGCCGAAACGATGCCGGCGGTAACGGTCGTACCGATGCCGAAGGGGTTGCCGATCGCCAGAATCTGGTCGCCGAGCTTCAATTTGTCAGAGTCACCCCAGGCGATGGTCGCCAGCGGCTTCGGCGCCTTGATCTTTAGGACGGCAAGATCCGATTTGGCATCGGCACCCAGCAGCTTGGCGGGAACTTCGGTGCCGTCGTCGAGGGTTACCTTGATGTCAACCGCGTTCTGAACCACGTGGTTGTTGGTGACGATGATGCCGTCAGGGCTGATGATGAAGCCGGAGCCGAGCGCCATGGCGTGCTGGTTCTGCTGCTGGTGCGGCATCTGCTTCGGGAAGGGGATGCCCTGGTTTTCGAAGAATTGGCGGAACTGCTCGTCCATCGGCGAGTTGCTGCCGTCGGTGCTGGTGTCGGTCGCCTTCATGGTGGTGGTGACGGTGACGACGGCGGGCTTGTCGGCATCGACGATAGCAGCGAAAGAGCCGCCGGGCACGATGATGCCGGCAGGTTCGGCGGCAGAGGCGATGGCAGCGGAGGTACTGAAGGCAAAAGGCAATGCGCCTGCGCCGACGATGATGGCGGCGCCTACGATGGCGGCGGTGCGATGTTTGCGGAGGAGAGATGACATGGCAAAAGTCCCTTGCGAGATTGTTGGCGAATTGGCGTCTTGTCCATGTCCGGGACAGGCGTCGAATGGGGCCGCGTCAATTCGTTCGGGGAACCTTGGTTTCCCGCCTTTACTCCAGGGAAGTGAAGTATAAAAATGAATTGGCGCTGATGAACAATATGATCCGCCAATCGACTTTTACAAATTAAATATTGATCATGTTTTTATTGCAAAAATTTAAGATATTACATGAATTTAATGTTCGTCGGCCGGAATTTCCCCATATTTAGCTTTGCGGCACCGGCCATCTTTTAAGGGCTTCCATTCCAAGCTCGGTCAGCGCGTAAATGCCGCGGTCGATGCGCTCGAACCAACCATAGACGTTATCTCTCAGGATTTGCGGGGCCTTCGGTGCTGCTTCGCGCATGTCCTTGGGGCGCTGCACCCCGTTTTCGAGCGCCGCCGCGCAGACCAGAGCCTGTTGCCGATAGGCCGTCATGATCGGTTTGCGCGTGCTGCCGCCAAGGGCCGGGTCACCCTTGCGCCGGCGATGTTCCTCAACAAGGCGTGATCTGCGCCGCGCATTTTTGCGGGGCATCGGCGCGACGGGGCTGACGACGATATCGACGACATCGCTGTCCGATACCGTCAGCATGCCAAAACCCAGCCGGCGGCAAAGGTCGCGGAAGCGGCGATCACTCTCCCGTCCCTTGCCCTTTACCGAGACTCGGGCGGCGATCCAGACTTCATCGCTGGCAGCAGCGCGATCGACGGCCTGCAGGATCAGTTCGAGATTGAAACTCATCTTCAACTCGCAAATGACGACGACGGGCGGCTCGCCATCATTCAGCCCCACGAGATCACAGCCGCCGATCTCGCCTTTCACGGCGTAGCCGGCCGCTTCGAGAAATGACTTGATCGGAAGATATAGCGCCGTTTCCAAATCCGCCTCCGGGCTTTTCACATCCGGATGAGGTTTAGCCGATTCGGTTAACCAGAAGGTCGATAGAGGTGAGAAGGCGGTTTTTGCTGTGAGACCGATTATCGCGAGCGAATGAAAAGAGACCGATAGTGCGGGCCCTTTTCCATTCACGATTGGCTCAGGCCTTGAAATCCAGCTTGACGTCGCATGTGCCTATCGAGGCTGGTAGCAGCGGCTTGCGGATGCGCTGACCGAACTGCCGCTTGAAGCCGAAGATGTTGCCGATCAGGCTCTTGGTATAGAGGCCGGGACCGCTGGAATAGATGCGCCAGCCGCCATCGACGGCAATATCGCCCGCCTTGACGCGCGCCCATTCCGACGAAGCCCGATAGCGGTCGTCGAAGGCCGCGTCGCTGCTGCTGAAATAGGTATTGCGTTGGCGGAGCGCCGCATGCTCGACGCGGCCGCTGACTGCGATCGGATTGGCGAGCGCGAGGGCTGCCCACACAGCTTCTGCATCGTCGTCGAGCGCCAACGCCTCGCAGTAGCGCAGATGCGCATGCACATACATGAGCCCGATCTCGCGGCCGAAGAAGGATGAGGATTCGGCGCGGCGGAACAGCTTTTCCGGGCCGCCGGAATAGGTCGCCGGCTTTTCCATCAACCGCACGCCATCCGGGAAGAGCAGGTTCTCGCGGATGATCTTCATGTGGGCATGGCGCTGATCCCTGGTGAACAGGCCGCCGATCATCGGCTGGGTCATTGCGATCAGCGAATAGTGCAGACCGGTTCTGGTATCCTCAGGATGCAGCAGCAATTCGACGCCGTCATGGCTCGGATCGAAGACGCCGTAGCCGGCGACGATGCCGTCGCGCATCAGCAGCCGGTTGAAATCGGCGCGCATGGCGACGGCCGTTGCTTGAAGCGACTGGGCCTCCTCGTTACGGCTGGCAAGGGTCAGGATGTTGGCGTAGCGCACCAGCTGTTCGTACAGCAGTGAAACGGTCCAGCTGCTGACCATCCAATCTCGCAGATGCGGATCAGCCGGCTGCAGGCTGTCGTTCCAGTCGCCCTCGCCATAGCGGATGAGGCTCGTGCCGGGCACGAAGCGGCTGCGCACGGTGTCCAGCAGCTTTTCGATATGATCGGAGATCGTTGCGCGCTCCGAAGTGAGCTGCATGCTGTCGTCGGCGCGCCATGGCACTGTTTCGGCAAGGAAGGCGATGTCGCCGGTTGCCTCGATGTAATCGCAGAGCGCCTTTAGCGGCCAGACGACGATATCGCCATGCGCTTCGCCGGCGCGGATATTGGCGTAGGGCTCCAGCATGAACCATTGCGGCCAGTCGCCACGGTCCCGATACTGCTCGGAAAAGAGCGTGCTGAGGATCTGCCGGGCCTCTTCATCATGCTCATAGGCGAGCAGGAATTCGATCGGCCCCTGGCAAACGTCACGCGTTCCCCAGGCAGCACCCGTATATTGCTCCAGCCCGTGCGGCACGCTCAGATGCACGATCGCATCATGCGCGATCCAGGGCAGCATGACGGCCTGTGCCGCCACATCGCGGCCATCGCCTTCAATGCGTGCGTCTCGGGTCACATGGCTCCAGAAGCGCTGCGCCGGCGCCAGCATCTCCTCGCTTTCGACACCGGCGCTGTAGCGTGCAGCGAGCGCTTCCGCGGCTTCCGGATCGGTCATCGATCCTGTGACGGCAAAGCGCAATTCCTTGGCCGGATGCGATTTCAGGGCGATGAACGGGCCGTTGCGGGCTGCGCCGTCGCTATAGAGCAGCTCATCGCCGCCGACTGTCTCGAAAGCATCGGGCGTTGAGGTCACGAGATGGTAGCCGGCCTTCGGATAGCGATCCCACAGCCACGACGGCTGCGGGCGGAAGGAGATGCGCTTGGCCGCTGCGTCGACCGCGATATTGGCAACCGCTTCATAGTCGCGCTCGCCGAGCACGATATGGCCGAATACGAGGAAGCGGCAGGCGGTTCCTTCGACCGATACGCTCCATTGCATGGCCGGATCATCGCCCGAAGCGATGGCCGACACGGTGATGGTTCGGCCGGAAAGCCGGTAGATCCAGCCGGTATCGCTAAGGCCCATCTCGAAGGCTGCCGGCACGCCGAGCAGGCGCCAGCCATCGCCGAGATCGACGAGGATGCGCAGGCCGCTTGATCGCGTCAGATTGTATGGATCGCGCGAGACGGAGAACAGCTTGTGGAAGGATGTGTTGCCGATGGTCAACTGCGCGGCAAAAATGCCCTGCATCCAGCAGGTGGCGGCCAGCGTCTGGTCGTCGAGCAGCATGTTTTGCCCGCTGCGGACGATGGCGCCGTGACGGCGAGCCACCAGTTGCTCCTTCTCGCGGAGCACGACATGCCTGTTGTGCGGCCCATCCGGGACGAAGAAGGAGATCAGCTTTCCGTCGGCATACTCTTCCAGCATACGCTTGGGGTAGAGGGCGTCGATCGTCGCCTGATCGAGGCTGTCGCTCTCGGCAAGAGGCGCCTCTTGTACGAGGCTTCGCGCAGGCTGCGCGGCGGTAATGGTGTCCATTGCCAATTCGCCTTGAAGCTTCGGCAAGCCGTTGAGATGGGCTAGATCGGCATCGCTGGAAGCGGCCGGATGATTGGCAATGAAGAGGCCGAAGAAGGTCGTCGTAGCTATCGCAGCCGGCGCGAGTGAAAGCGGCTTTGACTGGATTGCCGGGCAGGCGACCTCGTGCTGGCGACGTGCGCTCGGCAGGCTGGTGCCGAAGTCCCGCACCATGACGCCGTCATTGCCCTTGGAGGGCACGAGGAGCTGGATTGCATCGGTCGCGTAAGCCGCCGTGCCTTCGAGGCAGCCCTGCGCGAGCCACGGATTTCGGCCGCCACCCTGCTTGAGGTTCTGCCGGTTCATGATGACAGGACCGAAGGCGGCGTGGCTGGCAATGTGATGATCGATATATTGCGAGGCATAGGCTTCGCTGTTCATCAGGAAGCCGCGATCGCCAAGGCCGACATCCTGAACGAGGACGAGATCGGCCGAAAGCGCCGCATTGGTGCTGTTTTCCAGTGAGACCTGCCAGAACCATGCGGTCTGGCTCGGATGCAGCCGCAGGCTGACCGTGTGCCTTACGCCGGCCGTCTCGCCGCTCCAGGAAAAGCCGCTGCCGCTATGGCCGAACTGTACCGCAGCCTTCGGACCGACGATTTCAGCCGTTGCCGGCTTGGTGCCGCCGACGCGCAGGTAGAGCCGGCCGATGCCGCCGTAAACAGGCGAACCGAGCACCTGATTGATCATGATCCCGCCCTGCTGGTCGGCGAAATCTAACGAGAACAGCGTGCCGTTCGGCAAAGCCGAAGCGGAAAGACCGGCACTGTTGCCAAGCGTGATAAGACCGAGTTCTTCGCGACGGGGCGTTTGAAAGCTGCGATTGGCGTCGGAGGACATAAGCGGTGTCTCGCTGATTCATGGATCGGATTTGGTGCACTAGATCATAAGGCGACGCCCGATCATAGGAGGCAATTCGCCATTCATCCGCGCAATCTTTCGTGACGATTTACAAGCGATACCTACCCCGATCCGGCGCGATGCGCCGGATATCTCGAGAAAAGCGCGCTTCAAGTTCAGTGATGCGGAGGCTCGGCAACCTGATTGGCCGTGCGAAGGACGGTCGACAGATCGGCGTCTTCGAAAGCTTCCTTGGAGATGCCTTTCACCTTGAACGTCCTGCTTTCGCCGGGGGCGAGATTGACCAGCATGTCGTCGACTTCGGCATTCGGGCTGACGCGATCGACGAACAGGCAGACATCGCGCAAAAGCGACTGCGCGGTGATGGTGACAGCGATCCCTTCCGGCGTCTGGACGCTCTCAATGTCGAAGCGCGGCTTCGGATATTGCAGCTTCATATCTTTCTCGAAGAACCACCAGGCTTCGGCATCGCCAAGGCGGGCGCGCAAAAATTCCCGTCTGGGATCACCGGGCGTCGCAATGTCGCTTGGGATCTCGATATCGGTATTTTCGAAGCGATCGCACAGGATGCGCCAGACGTGGTGGCGGGCAAGCACCGTGCCGTTGAAGTCGAAGCGTTCGACGGTGAAGGGCACACGCCAGAACAGGGTTGCGTCATTGACGGCAACGGCGGCAAGTCCATCGCCGCGCGGCTGGATGGTGAGGAGATGCGGTGCATAGCTGTGGCGCAGCGCATACCAGAGCGGCTTCTTCCTGCCGGCGCCATCGACTGCTGCCCAGGAGGTGACGGGCCAGCAATCGTTGAGCTGCCAGACGATGGTGCCCATGCAGGTCGGCCGATGCGAGCGCATGTGATCGATGCCGTAGCTGATCGCGCGTGCTTGATTGAGCTGTGTGACAAAGAGCCAATCGTCGAAATTTCGCGGATGTGGGAACCAACCTTCCAGGCCCTGCAGCAGCTTGTCGTTGCCGCTGGTCGCTTTCTGATGATGCAGTACGCCCGGCGAGGCCGGCGCACGGTCTTTCTCGCGAACGGATTGGGCAAGCGTCGCAAAGGTCGGCGGCGCCTGCCATCCGAATTCGGAGCAGAAGCGCGGGATATAGTTGCGGTAGGTCTCGTAGCCCACCTCGTTCCAGACGTCCCAGATGTGCTTGCAGCCATGTTCGTCTGCGTTCGGCGCGATCTCCATGGAGCCGGAATAGGGGCTGCCCGCCCAATAAGGACGCATCGGATCGATCTCGGCGACCAGCTTCGGCAGGAGATCGAGATAGTAGCCGGCGCCCCAGGGGCGGTTGCCGAGCACATCCTGCCAGCCCCAGTCGAAATAGCCCCAGATATTCTCGTTGTTGCCGTTCCAGATGACCAGCGAGGCGTAGGGCATGAGCCTTGTGATCGCTTCGCGCGCTTCCGCCTCGATTTCGCTATAGACCGGTTCTTCTTCGGGATACGTGGCGCAGGCAAACAGAAAGTCCTGCCAGACCATGATGCCGGCGGCGTCGCATTCCTCGTAGAACGTATCGGTCTCGTAGATGCCGCCGCCCCAGACGCGCAGCATATTCATATTGGCGTCGCGGGCCTGGGCAATCCTGTCGCGGTAGCGCTCGCGGGTCACGCGCGGCAGGAAGCAATCGTCGGGGATCCAGTTGGCGCCGCGGGCAAAGACAGGCACGTCGTTGACGACGAGCGTGAAGGCCGAGCCGATCTCATCCGGCGTCGTATCCAGCCGCACGGAGCGGAAGCCCACGCGGCGCTTCCAGCCGTCGAGTGCCGCACCGTCCGAGCCGAGCAGCTGCAAATCGAGATCGTAAAGCGGCTGGCCACCCATCCCATGCGGCCACCAGACCTGCGGATTATCGATGCGGCATTCGATCAGCGCGTGAGTTTCGCCCTGCGCCACGCGAACTTCAGCGCGCTTGCCGCCGATAGACAAGAAGAGCGCCACGCTGTCGGTGCCTGTCTCCGCCCATTCGATCTCGACATGCAGGCGGGCAACGCCCTGGCTACCTTGCAGCGTGATTTCCGGGCGGATGGTGCCGAGGCGCGCTTTCGACCAACTCTCGATGGTAATCGGCTTCCAGATGCCTGAGGTGACGACCGACGGCCCCCAGTCCCAGCCGAAATTGCAGGCCATCTTGCGGATGAGATTGCTCGGGCCGGGATAATTTTGGGGGATATCGGCGGCGCTGCCGAGCTGCTTGCGCACGTCCTCGCCATGCTCGTAGGCCGATTGGAAATCGACGATCAGTTCGTTGCGGCCGCTTTTGAGGTGGTCGCCGATGTCGAAGCGATAGCTGCGGTGCATGTTGCGCGTTTCGCCGAGCACATTGCCGTTCAGCTCCAGGCGCGCTGCCGTATCGAGGCCTAGGCATGAGAGATCGATGCGCTCGGCGTCCTCGTCGTCCCAATCGAACGCCAGACGATAGCGCCAGGCCGAGCGACCGATCCAATCCTGCGAGATCTCGTTGACGTCGAGATAGGGATCGGTGATCAGTTGCGCCGCCATCAGGTCGAGATGCACGTTGCCGGGGACCGCTGCAGGGATGGTGTTGGGCAGGGCCGGTGCGCTGGAGGGCGCGCGAAGGCGCGAGATGGTCCAGCCGGTGTCGAGCGTCTGTCTTTTCATGTCATGTGTCCGTGATGAAATGGATGTCTCAAACAGCCTTTGGCGCGATGAAGAGCAGGCCTGCCTGCAGATGGCGGTTCATGTGGTAGGCGTAGGCGATTCGATCCCGGCGCTTCAGCGCTTTGATGAGATCGCGATGCTGGCCGTGCGCGTGGCCCAACCGATGATCCATCGCCGAGGGCTTCCTCCCGATGTCATCCATCTCCACCACCATCCGTCCTCCACTGCTCGAAGACATATTGTTGGTCAACGAAAGCTGTCAAGCCGACCGGGCGGCGATATCGGAGCGAAAGGTTGTGGTGCTAGTGGGATTTCGAGCGATGCCGAGGATGGCGCGGCCTGCCTTGCAAATGCTCGCTCCTTCTGTCGATACCGCCTTGGGCAGCCTGCTTCTGCCCGCAAATGCCTGTCTTCGTGGCTTCTGTATCAACGACTTCCTCGTGCCTTCAGAAAAATAATAAAAAATAGATCTGTCCTGTCGGAAAGTCGTCTATGCCGACGTCCTTGGGTCAGCCCATCGCAAGGGGCGCCACAAGCAATCTCGTTCGCAAGGAGACGAACATGACTGATGCAGCAGAACAGAAGCAATCCTCCCAGCCCCGCGTGCCGGTTCGCGGCGGCGTGGTGGCCTATCTGACCGTGGATGGCGCGGTCAAGGCGGCCGAATTCTACAAGCGCGCCTTCGGCGCCGAGGAGGCCTTCATGTTTCCGGTCGATGAAAAGGGCCGGACGATGCACATCCATCTCTATATCAACGGCAGCTCGGTCATGCTTGGCGATGCCTATCCCGAATATGGCCACGCATTGGAGAAGCCGCAGTCCTTCGTGATGCAGTTGGTAGTCGAAGACTTCGACGCGTGGTGGAAGCGTGCCGTCGACGCCGGGCTGGAGGTCGTCGTCGAGCCGCAGGTGATGTTCTGGGGCGATCGCTGGGGTCAGATGCGCGATCCCTTCGGGGTCATCTGGGCCATGAACGCGCCCGTCAACGAGTGATGATGGAATGCCCTCGGTGCAGGCTTGTACCGAGGGCATGTTCTGACTGCTATCGCGAGATTTCTATGCCGCGAGCAAGGTCCTCATCAGCGGATGACCGGTGTCCATAAGACCATCCAGCACTGAGAAATGATGTTTGTCCGGCTCGACCACGGCTTCCGTCGCGGCGCCAAGGCCGGTCCAGATATTGGCGAGCAGCGCATTCTGGCGGATGAATTCGGCGCGTTCGGCGCCGCCAACCCAGCAGGTCAGGCGAATGGCGTCGACCGGCTCCAGCAGGGCCGGGCTTTCGGCTCTTGCTTCGGCGTCATCGATACGAAGCTCTTTGTTCATTTTGCGCTTCATGATCGGGCGCAGATCGTGGACACCGGAAATCGCAAGCACGTGACGAATACGCCCAAGGATCATCTCGCCAAGCGGCGACGTCGTCGTCATCATCCGGGCGACGAGCTGACCGCCGGCTGAGTGACCTGTCAGAATGATGGGGCCACCGACCATCTCGGCCGCAGCCGTGATCGCCGCTGCGATCTCCTTGCCGATTCCGCCGATGCGATTTTGCGGGCAAAGCGTGTAGGACGGAATTGCGACTGCATAGCCGGCCGTGACCGAACCCGCCGCCAGATGTGACCAATAGCTTTTATCCAGCTGCAGCCAGTAGCCGCCATGAACGAAGACCACCAAACCTTTCGGCTCCCCTTCGGGCAGAAAAAGGTCGAAGCGATTGCGCTCACCGGGACCATAGGCAAGGTCGAGTTTTGCGCGGCCGGCCGCAGCCATGCTGTCTCGGAAGGATCGAGCCGGCTCGATCCAGGCCTCCGGCCATTGGTCGCCATCGACGATGTAGGCGCTATTGGTATAGGCGCTGTCCCAATCGGTGAGTTTGAAATAGCTCATCTGCAACTCCTCTGGCCGGCGACCGGTAAAACTGGATCAGGTCACCGCCGAGCGAACGGCAAAGCGCTGATCGCGCCAGGATCCGCTGCTCAAAATCTCTTCCAGTACCGAAGCTGCCAGCCATACGTCGCGATAGCTGACATAGAGCGGGGTAAAGCCGAAGCGCAGTGTCGAGGGCGCGCGGAAGTCGCCGATGACGCCGCGCTCGATCAGCGCCTGCATGATCTCATAGCCATTGCTGTGGGTGAAGGAGACCTGGCTGCCGCGTTTCTCGCTGTCACGCGTGGTGTCCAGAACGACGCCATACTGGCCGCATTTCGCTTCGACCAGCCGGATGAAGAGATCGCTGAGCGCTATGCTTTTCTGGCGCAGCGCGTTCATGTCCACTTCGTCCCATATGGAGAGGGCACCCTTCAGCGCTCTTAAGGACAGGATGGGTTGTGTGCCGCAAAGAAAACGCTTGATGCCGGCATCGCCGTCAAAGTTTCGCTCGAAAGCAAAGGGGCGGGCATGGCCCCACCAGCCGCTGAGCGGCTGGGCGATCGATGCGAGATGGCGGCGGGCTGCATAGATGAAGGCCGGAGCGCCGGGGCCGCCATTCAGATATTTATAGGAGCAGCCGACGGCAAAGTCGGCACCCGCGCCGTCGAGATCCACAGGAAGCGCGCCGGCACTGTGGCAAAGATCCCAAATGACCAGTGCTCCGGAGGCCTGGATGCGCTTTGTCAGCGCTGCCATGTCGCGCAACTCGCCGCTCTTGTAGTTGACATGATTGACGAGCACGACGGCGACATTCTCGTCGATCAGTTCCTCGATAGTGTCGGCATCGCGACCTTCGAGACGGAGCGTGACACCCGGACGGGTCGAAGCGACGCCCTCGGCCATATAGAGATCGGTCGGGAAACTATCGCCCTCGGCAACGATAACGTTGCGGCTTGGCCGCATCGTCAGAGCGGCATGAAGCGTCTTGTAGATGTTGATCGACGTCGAGTCGGTCACCACGGTCTGGCCTTCGGCGGCGCCGATCAGCCGGCCGATGCGGTCGCCGAGTTCGAGTGGCAGGTGAAACCATCCGGCGCTGTTCCAACTGCGGATCAGGCCGTTCCCCCATTCCTCCATGGCAGCCTGCCGCACTTCGGCAAAGACTTCGTGTGATGCCGCGCCGAGCGAGTTGCCGTCGAGATAGATGACGCCCGCCGGCAAGGCAAAGCGGCTGCGGAAGGCGCGCAGCGGGTCGGCCTCGTCCATAGCCTCGATGGCTGCGAGATCGGGAAGGCTGTCCATGATGCTGTTGCCTCTTGATTTATTCGCGAATGGTTTCCCGGGCGACTGCCCCGCCGCGGCTGCGGCGGATGCTGGGCAGTGCGAGCATGATGAGCACGAAGAGGCCCGTGGCGAGCTTCAGGTTCGGCGGCGGCATGCCGGCGGCGAGACACAGCGATACCAGCTGATAGTAGATGATCGATCCTACGAATGGGGCCAGCAGCTGTCGCAGCACGGTTTGCTTGCCGGTGAAAGCTTCGCCGATCATGAGGGCAGCAAGGCCGTTGATCAGGATGCCGATACCCATATTGACGTCGGCAAAGCCTTGCGACTGCACCATCAAGGCGCCACTGGCAGCGGAAAAAGCGCTGGCGATACCGACGCCGCCGATGGTGGCAGCCCAGACGTTGATGCCTTGCGCCTCTGCCATATCTGGATTGGAGCCGACGGCGCGCATGGCCGTGCCCTTTTCCGTCTTGAAGTAGAGATTGAGGGCGACCAACACGATGAGCGCGAGCAAGCCTGCAATGACGATCTTGCTTGCGGGAAAGCCTGGCTCGGTAAACGGCACGACGTCGAATACGGTTGGCGAACCGAAGACGGACAGGTTGGACTTGCCCATGATGCCGAGATTGACGCTGTAAAGCATGGTCGACATCAGAATGCCCGCAAGCAGCGTATGAATGCGGAAGCGTAGATGGATGAAGGCCGTGCAGCAGCCGGCGGCGAGGCCGACGACGAAGGCGACGGCAATGGCGAGCGGCGGCGCAACGCCGGCTGCCAGCAATATGCCGCAGACGCAGCCGCCGAGCGGAAACGCGCCTTCACTGGTCAGATCCGGAAAGCTCAGCATCCGGAAGGGAATCATGATGCCGAGGACGACGAAGCTCAGAATGAAGCTCTGCGCCAGCGTCACCGGGATGAGCGAGACGAAGCTCGAAACGGTAGTCTGAATGAAATCCATCATGATGTCAGCTCACCAGCAGCATGCGGTCGGTCTTGACGGCGAAGTGACCGATGAGTTCGGGTACGGTGATGCGCCGCTTGCCTTCGCCGGTAATTTCGAGATGAACGCGCCCGGCATCGAGCATGATGATGCTGTCGCCGAAATCGACGGCGTGCTGCATATTATGCGTCACCATCAAGGTCGTCAGCTTCAGTGCCTCGACGGTGCGAACGGTTGCCTGCATGACGATCTCTGCCGTGCGTGGATCGAGTGCTGCGGTATGTTCGTCGAGCAGCAGCACGTCGGGCGAACCGCCGACCGCCATGATGAGGGACAGCGACTGGCGCTGACCGCCCGAAAGAAGCTCTACCTTGGTATCGATGCGATTTTCCAGGCCGAGGCCGAGAACGGCGAGGCGCTCTTTATAGGCTGCAAGACGGGCGGCGTTCACGCCGGAGCGAAATCTCCTGCTCTTGCCGCGCAGCTCCGCGAGGAGCATGTTCTCGCCAACCGTCATGCTGGCGGCGGTTCCCTTCATCGGATCCTGAAACACGCGGGCAAGGCGCGCGGCGCGCTTGTACACCGGGATGTTCGTAACGTCATTGCCATTAATGAGGATCTGACCGGAATCGAGGCTGAGCGCGCCGGAAATCGCGTTGAGCATGCTGCTCTTGCCTGCGCCGTTCGAGCCGATGACGACGCCGAATTCCCCGGGCTTGAGGGAGAGTGTCAGGCCGTTGAGCGCGACCTTTTCGTCGGGTTGGCCTTTGTAGAAAACCTTGCGCGCGGATTTGATATCCAGCATCCGTGCCTCCCCTGCAGTGTAGGGTTATAAAATGGCGGCGTCCTTGACGCCGCCATGGATCGGGTTGATCCCTCGAAAATGCCGCTTATTACTTCGTGAAGCAATTGCAATCGGCAAGCGAAGCAGGAACTTCGGCGCCGAATGCCTTCAGGACGGCCTTGTTGATCAGCGGCGCATGGTCGGCATAGGCCGGGCGCGCGGGCTTGATCGTCTTGGGATCGGCGCCCTTCAGGATCTGCGCAGCGATCTTACCGGCATTTTCGCCGACCTGTATATAGTTGACGGCGAAGCTTGCCGGCACGACGCCACTGCGAACCGCTGCGTCATCGGAATTGACGATCGGGATCTGCGCCTGACGGGCGGCGGCGGCAACGGCGGGGATTGCCGGCTGCAGCAAGTTGGAGGCGGGCGTGTAGATCACGTCAGCCTTGCCGGCGAGCGAGGCGATGCGCTGCTGGATGTCGTTGACGTTGTCGACGCCGACGGGCACGACTTCGAAGCCGGCGGCGGGAGCCGCTGCCTTGACCTTATCGATCAGGGCGACGTCGTTAGCTTCGCCCGGATTGTAGGGTACACCGATGCGCTTGGCATTCGGAAACAGCTTCTTGGTGAAGGTCAGAATTGCAGAGATGTCCTGCAGGTCGCTCGAGCCGGTGATGCCGACGTCACCCGCATCCCAGGACGGGACCAGCTTGGCGGCGACAGGATCGGTTACAGCGGTAAAGACGATCGGAATGCCGGAGCCGGCAAGCGCCTTCTTGGCGATCTGCGACACGGGCGTCGTGACCGTATACATCAGCTTCGGATGTTCTGCCTGCAGCTTGGCGATCATCTGCGGCACAAGCGAAGCATCGAAGCTCGTATTGCTTTCGGAATAGACGACGTCCTTGCCCTCGACGAAGCCGTTCGCGGCCAGCGCCTTCTTGAAGCCGGCGATCGAGGCGTTCAGCTGCGGATGCTCGCCGAAATTGGCGATTGCGATCTTGATGGGCTCGGCCGATGCAGTAGCGATGCTTGCCATGAAGGCGCCGGCAATCAAGACGCCGGACAGCCATTTGGATGTGGAATTGCGCATGTTTTCCTCCCGGGTGTGTCAAGGAGCCGCGTTCCCTCCGGCTCTCTTGGCGCGGATCATAGCGACTGCAGCAAGCCTGTCAATTTGCGATATATGATATGCACTGCGCCAATCTTTAATATATATTTCCCCGCCACGGCGGTTTTATATATAATCTTAGCCTGAAGATGACGGGGATGAGGATCATGCAGGACAAGGATACGTTGAGCAAGACGGAGGCAGCTTATTTGCTGTTGCGACGCGATATCCTTAATACGAGGCTGAGGCCCGGCGCATCTTTGCGGCTTGGCGCTCTGCGGGATAGCTATGGCCTTGGATGGACGCCGCTTCGCGAGGCGCTGTCACGGCTGGAGGCCGAGAAACTGGTGACGGCCGTGAGCAATCGCGGCTTTGCCGTTGCTCCTGTTTCGCGGGCGGAACTGGAAGACCTGATGCGGGCGCGCATGATCGTCGAAATGCCGTTGCTCCTGGAATCGATCGAAAAGGGCGGCCCGGATTGGGAATCGGCTGTCGTGATAGCTCATTATCGCCTGTCTCGCTGCAAGATCACACCCGATGACGCTTCGGATGAGGTGGCCGACGAATGGGACGAGAAGCATACGGCCTTCCATGCGGCACTCCTGAGTGCGGCGACCTCGCATTGGCTTTTCCGTTTCCAGTCCACCATTAGCGACCAGCTTCGCCGTCATCACCGTTTTCTCGGTCTGACACCGACGCAGCGCGCCGCCGCCGGCCTGAGCCTCGGCTATGAGAAGGCCGCTGCCGCCCTGCAGGACGCGATGGCGATCGAGCATCATACGGCGCTGATGGACGCAGCGCTCGACCGCGATCTCGATCGCGCCAAGGCGCTGATGACCGAACATATTGGCTATTCACTGCAGGTCTATATCCGCTCCGAGGACGAGGTGGACGTGAAGGAAGGGCCGAAGCGGCTTATTGATACGCGACCGTAGGAATGTCGGCGCCTCCGTTCATCGCGGGGTGATGAGCCAAGCGCTCAGGCCCGCGTCGTTTGACGCTTGAGCCAGGCATCCATGCCTTCGGCCGCAGCGCGTCCCGTGGCAAAGCAGGCTGTTAGGAGATAGCCGCCGGTCGGCGCTTCCCAGTCGATCATTTCTCCGGCGACAAATATGCCGGGGAGCTTTTTCAGCATGTAGCTGTCGTCGATTTCGCTCCAGCGGATGCCGCCGCACGACGAGATGGCTTCGGCAATGGGCCTCGGTCTAGACAGTGGAATCGGCAAGGCCTTGATCAGACGAGCGAGGCTTTCCGGATGCGAAAGGGTAGGGGGTTCGGCAAGTTCGCGGACGAGGCCGGCCTTCACGCCCTCGATCCCCGCACCCTTGCGCAGGCGGTTGGAAAGGCTGGCCTTCGGATCCTGTCGGGCCAGATCGCTGGCCAACCGCTCGCCCGTGCGTCCGGGCGCGAGATCAATGACGAGCGCTGCGCTGTTTCCGTTTGCCAGCCGGTCGCGCAAGGCAGCGGCATGCGCATAGACGAGGCTGCCTTCGATGCCGGCTTGCGATATGACGAATTCGCCGGGAAAGGTTCCAGCCTCCGAGGTTGCCGTCACCGCCTTGAGCGGCGCGCCGGCGAAACGGTCTTTGAACGGAGCGCTCCAGGCGACGTCGAAACCGCAATTGGCGGGTTGGAAGGTGGTGACATCGATCGCCTTGTCTCGAAGCCTGTCGACCCAAGCGGCATCCGAACCTAATCGGGGGTAGCTGGCGCCGCCAAGTGCGAGGAGGACAGCGCCATATTCGACGATGCTTTGCCCCTGCGGCGTTTCGAAAATCAGGCGGTCGTCGGCGAAGCCAGACCAGCGGTGCCGCATCATGATGTTCACGCCCCGCGCCTCCAGCCGGGCGAGCCAGGCGCGCAGCAGCGGCGATGCCTTCATGGCCTTCGGAAAGACGCGACCCGACGAACCGATGAAGGTCTCCGTTCCCAATCCGTCGGCCCAGGTTCTGATATCGTTCGGTTTGAAACCATCCAGAGCGGCGCGCAGTCGGCGTGACGCCGCGCCGAAGCGACTGGCGAACAGGTCGAATTCTTCCGAATGGGTAATGTTCAGTCCGGATTTGCCGGCGAGCAGGAATTTACGCGCGACCGTCGGCATACTGTCGTAGACGGTCACTCGGTGGCCTGACGCAGACAAGATTTCTGCCGCCATCAGCCCTGCAGGGCCGCCGCCGATGATTGCGATATGCTTCTCAGCCATGAGCTATCCGGTGTCAGTTCCTCTTCGCTCTCTTGAGCCGGACCGGCGGCGAAAGCAAGGTCGCCGCCTTCATTTGTCAGGGAAATCCATGCGGTGTCCGATCGCGCAGCCGGGCATATATCCACATTTCAATCGATATAACCGTCTGGTTACTACGAGCAGGACATCGCAAGGGACTGTCAACTTATGCGATGATCGGTTACTTATCGGCGAGAAGAAAGGCGTCGCAGCCTTGAGAGATGCCGCCAGGAGCCATAATGCCGGAAGCCAGAACCGTAAAGCGCCGCACGAAGAGCGAAGACCCTGCAAATGCGGATCAGGCATCCTCGCGAGCGTCATCGGAACGGCCACGTTTGAGAGATGCGGAACGCACCAGCAAGGCGATCCTTGCGGCCGCAACCAAGGAATTTGCCGAGCGCGGCTATGGCGGCGCACGCGTCGATGCCATTGCCGAGCGCGCCAAGATCAACAAGCGGATGCTCTACCACTATTTCGGCGGCAAGGACGCGCTGTACGTCGCCGTTCTCGAAGGCAGCTACATCGCCATCCGCTCGGCTGAGGCAAGGCTCGATCTTTCCCATCGCTCACCTGCAGACGGCATGCGGGAGCTGGTTGTTTTCACCTGGCAATATTTTCTGGATCACCCTGAATTCCTTGGTATTCTCAGCACGGAAAACATGCACAAGGCCCGCTTCCTGAAGCGGTCGGCGCGCATTTTCGAGCTGCATTCGCCGCTGGTTTCCGAGATCTCCGGCCTGCTCGATCGCGGGACTGCTGCAGGCGACTTCCGTGCCGACTGCGATCCCGTCAAAATTTATATGAGCATTGCAGCACTAGGCTCGTTCTTCCTGACGAACCGCTGGACGCTGTCGACGATCTTCCGGCGCAACCTTTCCGAGAAGGCGGAGATCGACGCCTGGGGCGAGCACATCGTCGACGTCATTTTTGCCTATCTACGCCCCTAGGCGCCCTCTCTACACAAGTTCGATAATCTCGGGTGATCTGCACTGCGGCTATTGACGTTGGCCGTTGACAGCACCGCTTTGCCATGTCAGTTATGTAACTATATAGTTATTTACGGGAGGAATGACTTATGGCAACGAAGCCGATCGGTATCATCATGCATGGCATCACCGGCCGCATGGGCTACAATCAGCATCTGGTGCGTTCGATCCTGGCGATCCGTGAGCAGGGTGGGGTCCTGTTGGCAAATGGCGACCGGCTGATGCCCGAGCCGGTGCTTGTCGGCCGCAATGCGGAAAAGATCGAGTCGATCGCCCGCAAGCATGGTCTTTCCAAGACGACGACCGATCTTGATGCCGCTCTTGCCGATCCGAATAACACGATCTTCTTCGATGCCGGCTCGACGCAGATGCGCGTCGAACTGCTCGAGCGGGCGATTGCCGCCGGCAAGCACGTTTATTGCGAAAAGCCGATCTCGGAAACGCTGGAGGAGGCGCTGTCGGTCGCCGCCTCCGCGGAACGCAGCGGCGTCAAGAACGGCGTGGTCCAGGACAAGCTATACCTGCCGGGCCTGCGCAAGATCGCCATGCTGCGCGACAGCGGCTTCTTCGGCAAGATTCTCTCCGTGCGCGGCGAGTTCGGCTACTGGGTGTTCGAAGGCGATTGGGGCGTCAAGGCACAGCGTCCTTCCTGGAACTACCGCAAAAAAGAGGGCGGCGGAATGATCCTCGATATGCTGCCGCATTGGCGCTATGTGCTCGACAATCTGTTCGGCGAGGTCAAATCGGTGAGCTGCCTCGGCGCCACCCATATTCCAAGCCGCGTCGACGAGAACGGCAAGACCTACGTCGCCGATGCCGACGATGCCGCCTATGCCACGTTTGAGCTGGAAGGCGGGGTCATCGCTCATATCAATTCCTCCTGGGCGGTACGGGTTCGTCGCGACGATCTCGTCACCTTCCAGGTCGACGGCACGCATGGTTCTGCCGTCTGCGGCCTGATGCGCTGCTGGACGCAGCATCGGGTCAATACGCCGAAGCCGGTCTGGAACCCTGACCAGCCGCAGCCGATCAACTTCTTCGACACTTGGGATGAGGTGCCGGACACGCAGGTCTTCGACAATGGTTTCAAGGCGCAATGGGAAGATTATCTGCGCCATATCGCCGAGGATACGCCGTGGAAATTCACGCTTCGCGAAGGCGCCAAGGGCGTGCAGCTGGCGGAGCTGGCGCAGCAGAGCTGGGCCGAGCGCCGCTGGGTTGATGTTCCCGCACTTTCTGCTCGCTGAGGAGCCGGCATCATGACGAGAAGCCTTCGCTTGCCAATGGCTGGCGGCACGGTTGCCGATTTCACGCCGATCAATGCGCCGTTGAGCGCTCCCCTTAAGCCGGCCGGCGGCCATCGGTTCAATCGTGTTGCCTATGCCGCCGCTCACGTCGTCGTCGATCCTTTCGCCGACAACGATCCCTGGCTCGACCGAAATATCGACTGGGAGCGGACCATCGCCTTCCGCGAATATCTCTGGGATCTCGGTCTCGGCGTGGCGGAGGCGATGGATACGGCGCAGCGTGGCATGGGTCTCGATTGGGCCGGTGCAAAAGAACTGATCGCGCATGCGCAATCCGCGGCTCGCGGACGGCCGGATGCCATGATCGCCTATGGCGCCGGCACAGATCACCTGCCGCCAGGCCCGGATGTCACGATCGACGATGTCATTCGTGCCTATGAGGAGCAGGTTGCCTATGTCGAAGGGCAGGGTGGCCGCATCATCCTGATGGCAAGCCGCGCGCTTGCCGCGGCTGCCAAAGGCCCTGACGACTATGTCCGCGTCTACGACCGCATTCTCGGACAGGTCAAGGAGCCGGTGATGATCCACTGGCTCGGCTCGATGTTCGATCCGGCCCTCGCGGGCTATTGGGGATCGACTGACGATATGCAGGCGATGGAAACGGCCGTCGCGATCATCAACCGGAACGCCGCCAAGGTCGATGGCGTCAAGATCTCCTTGCTTTCGGCCGAGAAGGAAATCGTCATGCGCCGGCGGCTCCATCCGTCGGTGAAAATGTATACGGGCGATGATTTCAACTATGCCGAACTGATCGCCGGCGACGAGCAGGGCTATTCGCACGCGCTGCTCGGCATCTTCGATGCCATCGGTCCGGCTGCGAGTGCCGCCCTGGCGAAGCTCGCCGACAACGATCTCGATGCCTTTCATCAGATCCTGGCGCCGACCGTTCCGCTGTCGCGTCATATCTTCAAGGCGCCGACACGCTTCTACAAGACCGGCGTCGTCTTCCTCGCCTATCTCAATGGTTTTCAGGATCACTTCCAGATGCTTGGCGGCCAGCAGAGTACGCGCTCCATCCTGCATCTCTCGGAGCTTTTCCGATTGGCGGATGCCGCCCGCGTACTGCGCGATCCGGATCTGGCGGTGCGTCGGATGAAGACGATCCTGGCCACCGTCGGCATCGAATAGCGGAAAAGCGATTGGGGAGGAGCAGCGCAATGGCCCTAAAAGGTCTATCCATCAATTTAGCGACGGTGCGCCAGCAATATGACATGCGCCAGGCGGTCGAAGCCTGCCTGAAGCAGGATATCGTCGCGATCGCCCCCTGGCGCGATCAGGTTCACAAGATCGGCCTTGGCGAAGCTGCTAGGATCGTTGCCGATAACAAGCTCAAGGTGACCGGCCTTTGCCGCGGCGGCATGTTTCCGGCTGTTGATGCCGAGGGCCGGGTAGCCGCGATCGACGACAACAAGCGGGCGATCGATGAGGCGGCGGCACTGAATGCCGATTGCCTTGTTCTCGTCGTCGGCGGATTGTCTGGAGGATCGAAGGATATCGCTCATGCCCGCGAGATGGTGGCCGATGGTATCGCGGCGATCCTGCCGCATGCCCGCAGCGCCGGTATTCCGCTGGCGATCGAGCCGCTGCATCCGATGTATGCTGCCGACCGGGCTTGCGTGAACACGCTGGAGCAGGCGCTCGACATTTGCGATCTTCTCGGCGACGGCATCGGCGTTGCCATCGACGTCTACCATGTCTGGTGGGATCCGAAGCTTCATGAGCAGATCGCGCGTGCCGGTGCTGGCGGGCGAATCCTGGCGCATCATATCTGCGATTGGCTGGTCCCAACCACGGACCTGCTGCTTGATCGTGGCATGATGGGCGACGGCGTTATCGACCTCAAGCGCATCCGCGCCGAGATCGAGAAAGCGGGCTTTTTCGGTCTGCAGGAAGTCGAGATCTTTTCCCAAAACAACTGGTGGAAGCGACCGGGTGAAGAAGTTCTGTTTACCTGCGTCGAGCGTTTCCGCACCGTTTGCTGAATCGTAGCGGTTCACGCATGGACCACCAATAATAAAGCCGGGCCAACGAGTGGCCCGGCTGCATTGCAAAGCATTGAAGTAACGGCTTATTCGGCCGAAACGATCTTGCCGTTTTCCCACTTGTAGAGCGAGAAGCTCTGCGAGGTGAGGTCGCCGGTTTCGCCATAGGTAACCTTGCCGATGGCGGTATCGACAGGTTCGCCCTTCTTCAGCGCGGTGGCGACGGCTTCGGCGTTGTCAGCCTTGCCGGCCTTCTCGATACCAGCCTTCAGCACCTGTACGGCGGCAAAGGCGTTGAGGGTGAAGGCTTCCGCCGGAATGTTGCGTGCCTTGAGGGCCGCAACGGCCGTCTGCGAATCCGGGTTCTTCAGAGCATCAGAGGCGTTGGTGAAGAGGGTGCCGGCAGCCGAGTTGTTGGCGATCGCCCAGTATTCGGTGTTGGACAGGCCGTCGCCGCCGATGATCTGCGCCTGGACGGAGATGTCATGCAGCTGGCGGGCCAGAAGGCCGGCTTCCGGATGGTAGCCGCCGAAGTAGATCAGGTTGACGCCTGCCTGCTTCAGCTTTGCCGTCAGGGCGCTGTAGTCCTTTTCGCCCGGGGTCAGGGAGTCGGCGAGCACTTCGGTTACGCCGCCCTTGTTGAGGGTCGCCTTGAAGGCTTTTGCCAGGCCCTTGCCGTAGGCGCCCTTGTCGTCAAGGATAGCGATCTTCTTGTCCTTGAAGTTCTTCACCACGTAGTTGGCAGCGACAGTGGCCTGCTGGTCGTCGCGGCCGCAGGTGCGCAGGATATTGGTCAGTCCGCGATTGGTCAGGTCCGGAGCGGTTGCGGTCGGCGTAACCATCAGGATGCCGTTTTCGGCAAGCGCATCGGAAACCGGGATGGCAACGCCCGACGTGACTGGGCCGACGACGAAGTGGATGCTGTCGCCGACGAAGCCGTTGGCAACGGACACACCCTGCTTCGGGTCGCCGGCGTCGTCGCCGAGCTTCAGAACGAGCTTCTGGCCGAGAACGCCACCGCTCTTGTTGATTTCGTCGACTGCGGTCTGCGCTCCGTTTTTGACCTGTTCGCCGTAGGCGGCGACCGGGCCGGTCAGCGGCGCGATGAGGCCGATCGTGATGTCCGCATGCGCGAGAGGTGCGAAGGCCAGCGAAGCGACGAAGGTCGCGGCCGTCAATGTCTTCAGACTCATGTTATCTCTCCTTGGATGGGCGCGGCATCGCCCTTTGAACCCCCCACCTGTCTCGAAGCGCAACTGCCGTAAGCGCCTCCCTAAGGAGACAGGACTGGCATCGAAGCCGATGATCGCTTTCGGACATTTTTGACCTTGAAAGCGTTCATGAGAGTATTTTCTCTAGGAATGTTGCGACGATTCCGCAAGAAAATAACCGTCGCGAAGACAATTTCGGCGATTTTTCGGAAATTTTCATCGAGTGATGGTTGCTGCAATCTTACAGGCATGGGTTGCGATCACTGCCGCCACACCTATCTGATCGGCTGCCCGCCACAGCTCAGCGCCTCGCGCCATGCTTCTCGATAGTTGGTGAGCCCGGGCAACTCGGCGCGAACAGGTGCGCTTGCCATGGTGGTGTGGGGGCGAATGCCGGTCAGCAGGGCGGCGCCCTGGCTCGTTCCCGTCGAGCCGGGCAGAGCGATGACCTCGGCGCCGGTCAACGCGGCCAGGGCAATCAGATAGGCGCCATTGGTGGCAAAAGGGCCCTCGACGAAGACCGGTCCCTTGGCGCCGATCAGGCCGAGGCAGGCTTCGGTCATCAGAGCGAGATAGAGGCTGACGGCCGCCAGGCGTTCGGCTGTGTCCATCGAGGCCTCACCGATCCAGCGCATCTTGCTGCCTGGAAATGGCCCGGACCCCGCGACGACATTCGGCAGCAGCATGAAATTCTTTTCGATCACCCTTTCGAGCGCACCTGCAATGGCGTCTGACGGCGCCGTGCCGATCTTCGCCGCCAGGATCTCGAATTCGCGACCGCCCATGAAACGGGAGGAAGGCACAGCGCGGCCATAGGCATCGACATTGGCAAGGACATCGCGCTCGGGATCGAGATGGTCGAGATCGCCGCCGACGGCAAAGCTGATCACCCATGTTCCCGTCGACACGACGGCGAAAGGCGCGTCGTTGTCGACAAGATGCGGCAGCAGCGATGCGTTGGAATCATGGATGCCGCAATAGACAGGCACCGGTGCGACAAGGCCGATCTCGGCGGCAAGCGCGGGCAGCACCGGTCCGAGAGCGTCGAATGCCGAGCGTACCGGCGCCATCAGTTCGCGAATGCCGAGCGTGTCGACGAGGGAGGAATAGGCTCCAGCCGTCGGATTCCAGAGATCGGTGTGGCAGCCGAGCGAGGTGACTTCATTTGTGGCAATGCCAGTCAGGCAAAACGCCCAATATTGCGGATAGGTCAGGATTGTCGCGACGCGAGCGAAATCCTCCGGGAAGGTGTTCTTCTGATAGTGGAGCTGCGCGCCGACATTCAGGCCACCCGAGAGCTCTGGCGAGAAGGTTTCGGCAAAAGCCGGGCGCAATTGCGCATAGGCCTCCTGAACGGCTTGCGGATAGCTGTGTTCGTAATCGAGCACGGGCAAGGCAAGACCGCCTTGGGCATCGAGCAATACAGCCGAGGCGCCATGCGTGGTGATCGATATGGCATCGAAGCCGGGCGCCGCTGCAAAGCTCTTCAATGCCTCGATGATGAACCCCCAAAGCCTTTCGATATCGTAGTGCGGATAGGGGGCGGTCTTCAGCACGCTATTGTTCGTTTTGACGACAGCGATTTCCGCGCCGGTCCGGGCATCGAGGACGACGACCTTGGCATTGGTCTTGCCGATGTCGATCACGGCGATATTGCGGTAGGCCTTAAAGTCGCTCATGGCAGATGAAAAACCGTGACCAGATCGCTCTGAACGGGCGAGTTATCGGGATTGGTCGCCATGATATCGGCCATATGCGCCCACCATTTCTTCATGACGGGATGCTCGGGCAAGCTCGCCATGGTGTGATCCTTCGGCCGAGTCAGCACGCCGAAAAGCGTGTTCGTCTCGCGATCGAGATGGATGGAATAATCGCTGGCTCCCGCCTGATGCAGCAAGTCCACAAGTTCCGGCCAGATTTCGTCATGGCGCTTCCTGTATTCCGCTTCCATGCCTGGATTGAGCTTCATCTTGAAGGCGTGGCGTTCGAGGGCTGCGATCATTTGGAGCTCATGGTCCTGATGCGCCTTGCGACGATCGGCAGGGCGATGGTGATGATGAGGAGGAGGCCGATGAAGATCGACATGACGATGCCCGGAACGTTGAGCAGGCCGAGGCCGAAGGTGACGAGGCCCATCACGAAGGCGGCGATGACGACTCCGCCGATCGTCCCCGAACCGCCCAGGATCGATACGCCGCCGAGCACGACCATCGTGACCACTTCCAGTTCCCAGCCGAGTGCGATCGAGGGGCGCGTGGAGCCGAGGCGCGAGGTGAGGCACACGGCGGCAATTCCGCTCATGATGCCGGTCAGGAGGAACAGGATGAATTTGACCCGCTCGACCGGAATGCCGGAGAAGCGTGCGGCGAAATCATTATTGCCGATCGTATAGACTTGGCGACCGAAATTGGTGGCATGCAGCAGGATAGCAAAAGCGATCGCCAGCACGATGAAGAGCACGAATTCGAAGGAGAAGACCCAGACGACATAGCCCTGGCCGAAATAGGCGAAACTATCCGGATAGTTGCCATAGGCCTGATCGCCAAGCACGATATAGGAGATGCCGCGAAACAGGCTCATCGTGCCGATGGTGACGACGATCGACGGCAGTTTCAGTGCGGAAACGAGGAAGCCGTTGAAGGTGCCGCAAACCAGGCCGACGCCCAGGCCGATGGCGACGAGGCCCGGCGTGCCGACGCCCACTTGCGCGGCAGCGCCCATAGCCGTCGAGGCGAGCGCGATGATCGCTGCGACCGAAAGGTCGATTTCGCCCGCAATGACGAGCAGCGCCATGGCAAAGGCGATCATCGCCTTTTCGGTGAAATTGAAGGTCGCGTCCGAGAGATTGTAGGGATCGAGGAAATAGGGCGAGGCCAGCGAATTGAAGATGAAAATGGCGACCGCGACGCCAAGGAGCAGCGTTTCCCAGCTTGCCAGGATGCGTTTGAACGGCGTCCCGAGGCGATCCGGAATGACGCGTTTTTCCGCCGTTGCCGCTTGCGAACCGTTGCTCATGCGCTTGCCCCCTGGCTGGCGGTGTCCTTTGCGGCCTGATCTCTAAGGATGATGCGGCCGCGGTTGCGTTCGCGCCTAGCGTTGAAGACGACGGCAAGGATGATGACGGTGCCGGAGATCGCCATCTGCGTGAACGGCGAGATGCCGATGACCGGAAGGGCGTTCTTGATGACGCCGAGGAACAAGGCGCCCAATACCGCACCGGCCACTGAACCGACGCCGCCCGCAATCGAAATGCCGCCGATGACGCAGGCTGCCACGCTATCGAGCTCGAAGCCGTTGGCGATATCGACATAGGCGACGGCGTAGCGCGATACCCAGAGGTAGCCGCTAAGGCCGGCGAGCGCGCCGGATAGGACGAAGGCGAGGAAGCGCGTCCAGCCGACGTCGATGCCGGCATAGACGGCCGCAACCGGATTGCCGCCGCTGGCATAGGCCGAGCGGCCGAACTGCGTATAGCGCAGCACCAGATACATCATGAGCACGATCGCGATGCCGATCCAGGCAAGCACCGGCAGGCCGAGAAGCGGCGTGCGCGGCACGTTCAAGAAGATCGGCGTGAACTGGTGCGCATTGACCCAGGCGCCACCCGACAGCACGAAGGCCATGCCGCGATAGATCGTCAAAGTGCCGAGCGTGACTACGATCGGCGGGATTTCCAGGGCCCAGACGAGATATCCGTTGATGGCGCCGAGAACTGCGCCCATCAGGATCGCCATGACGACGAGCGCGATCAGTGGAATGTCGGGATAGGCCGCGTTCAGCATCGCAACCGCCATGCCCGTCAGTGCCAGGTTTGCGGCGACGGACAGATCGATCGACTTCGTCAGGATGACCGTCATCTGGGCGAGGGCCAGAATGATGAGGATCGAGGTGTCGTTGAAGATATTGGCGAGATTGGCGGGCTCGGCGAAGCCGACCGCACGCGTTGCGAAACCGGCGATCATCACGACGATGATGATGGCGAGCAGTGTTTCGCGCTTTCTGAGGATGCGTGGCATCCCGTCCTCCCTAGAGCATCTTGCAGCCAGGCGTCCTCACCTGGCGTCGCACAAATGCGGCAAAAACAAACAAGGAGAGCGTTCTGGCTGATCGAAGAAAAGCCATGACGCTCTATGCGTTGCCCGTGGCGGCGCGTACCAACGTTTCCGGCGTCAGCCCCTCGCGCTCGAACAGGCCTGCAGACAAACCTTCCTTCATGACCAGCACGCGATCCGACATGCCGAGGATCTCGGGCAGTTCGGAGGAGATCATGATGATACTGAGGCCTTCGGCCGCCAGCTCGCTGATGAAACCGTGGACGGCTGCCTTGGAGCCGATGTCGATACCCTTGGTGGGTTCGTCGAGAATAATGATCTTCGGCTGTGTCGCGAGCCACTTGCCGATGACCACCTTCTGCTGGTTGCCGCCGGAAAGCGTGCCGACCGGCACGGAAAGGGCGGCAGCGCGCAGATCGAGCCTTTCGGCATATTTGCGCGCAAGTGCGAATTCGTTGGCGGCCTTCAGGAAGCCCTTTCGCGAGGTGCGTCCGAGCGACGGAAGCGATATATTCTGGTAGATGGGCATCGGAAGGGCGAGGCCATGGCGACCACGCTCCTCCGGCACGTAGACGATGCCGGCGCCGATGGCGTCCTGCGGCGAGCGCACATGGATTTCCTGTCCATCGAGCGTCAATCGCCCGGACAGCGGCTTGGTGATGCCGAAGAGCGATTGGCAAAGCTCGGAGCGCCCGGCGCCGATCAGGCCGTAAACGCCAAGGATCTCGCCGCGCCTAAGCTTGAAGGAGATGTCGCGGAATTCCGTGCGGTGACAGTATCTGTCCACTTCGAGAACGGTGTTGCCGATGGTCACGGGTACTTTCGGAAAAGCGTCCTTGACATCACGCCCGACCATCATGCGGACGATCTCGTCCTGTGGCGTCGTTTTCAGATCGCCGTGGCCGACGTCGCGGCCGTCGCGGAAAACGACGAAATTGTCGGCGATTTCATAAAGCTCGTCGAACTTGTGGCTGATGAACAGGATGGCCTTGCCCCTTGCCTTCAACCCTTCGACGATGCGGAAAAGATCGTCGATCTCCTTGCGGGACAGGGCGGCGGTGGGCTCGTCCATGATGACGATGCGGGCCTCGATCGACAAAGCGCGCGCGATCGCAACAAGGTGGCGCTGCGCAATGGAGAGGTCCTTTAATCTGGTCGCGGGATCGATCGCGCTTTCGAGCGATTCAAGAAGCTGCCTCGACCGGCTGTTCATCGTTTTCCAGTCGATGGTACGCCAGGACGTGCGCGGCGGATGGCCGAGGAAGATGTTTTCGGCAACGGTTAGCTCATCGAAGAGCACTGTCTCCTGATGGATGGCCGTGACGCCGGCATCGATGGCGGCCTGTGCACTGGCGAAAGCCGTCGGCGTGCCGTCGACGAGGATTTCGCCTTCGTTCGGACGGTAGATGCCGGTCAGGATTTTGACGAGGGTCGATTTGCCCGCGCCATTTTCACCGATAAGGGCGGTCACCTTGCCGGGGTAAAGCGAAATGCTGACGCCATCCAGCGCCTTGACGCCGGGAAAGATCTGAGAAATGCCGCGCATTTCCAGAATGGCCGTATTGCTCGCGGTTGGTGCGTCCGCTAGGGAACGTTGAAGGACTGTGGTCATCAGCAATGTACCGGATCAATGAAGCCAGGTCCGGCGGCTGATGCCGCCGGAGAGCTGCGGATGCTTGTCTTCGATCAGAAAACCTTGGAGAACTGATCGATGTTCGAAGCGTTGTAGACGAACGGGTCGGCCATGGCGGCTTCGCCGTTTTCGCCAACCTTGATCTTGCCCATGCGACCGGCATTGATCTCGCTGCCCGGCTTGCCGTCGGTCTCGCCCTTGACGAGGCGATAGGCGATCTGCGTTGCAGAGTAGCCAAGATCGATCGGGTTCCAGATCGCAAATTCCTTCGTCGCGCCGGACTTGATCGCGCCGGCCATCTCAGACGGCAGGCCGAGGCCGGTCACATAAACCTGGCCGATCTTGCCGGCATCCTTGACGGCCTGCGAAGCGGCAAGCACGCCGACCGTCGTCGGGGCGACGATGACCTTGACTTCCGGATGCGAGGTCAGGAGGCCCTGGGCTTCACGATAGCTCTTGTCAGAGAGATCGTCACCATAAACGGTCGTGACCAGGTTGAGGCCCGGGAAGTCCTTGAGCTGCTTCTTCATCTCGCCGATCCAGATGTTCTGGTTCGTCGACGTCGTTGTGGCCGACAGGATGGCGAAGTTGCCCTTGCCGCCGTCGAGATGATCCTTGGCGAGCGTCAGGCACATCTTGCCGATTAGCTCATTGGACGATGGGTTCAGCTGCAGGATACGGCCGGCCTTTGCGACGCCGGAATCCCAGGAGATGACCTTGATGCCGCGCTGCGTCGCCTTCTTGAGGGCCGGGACGACTGCATCGGGATCGTTTGCCGAAATCGCGATGGCATCGACGCCCTGTGCGATCAGCGAGTTGATCACTTCGATCTGGCCTTCGGCCGTGGTCGAGGTCGGGCCGGTGTAGATCACCTGCACGCCGCCGAGATCCTTGGCAGCTTCCTGCGCGCCCTTGTTGGCGGCTTCAAAGAAGCCGTTGCCCAGCGACTTCACCACGAGGCCGATCTTGATGTCTTTTGCGCTGGCCGTGCCAGCCATCAGTGTCGCGGCGAGCGCGACGCCGATCGCCAGTTTCTTTGCTATATTCATGTCTCTTCCTCCCAAGTTGATAGGCTATGCTTCCCCCGTCACAGCCGCGTCCCTTATGCGACCGACGGGGAATCTTCCTCCTCGGCCTCAGCCGAAACATTCGCGATAATCAGCGATACGCCTGCGCCCTCGATCATCCGCACCGTGTCTGCCGAAATGCCGTCATCGGTAATGATCGTAGTCACCTGTTCGAGTGGGCAAAGGATCAGGCTGGAGCGCTGACGGAACTTGCTGGAGTCGACCATGACGATGAGTTCATCGGCCTGGCGCATCAGCTTCTGCTCGCTCTGGATCAGCAGTCCGTCGGCCTCCATGATGCCGAGCGGGCCGACACCCTGTGCGCCAAGGAACATGCGCCGTGCGTAGAAATTGCGGGTCGTGTCATTGTCGAAGGGCGACAGGATCAGGCTCTGCTCGCGATAGATCGCGCCGCCCGGAACGGTCACCGTATTTTTCGAATGCTTGACCAGATGTTCGGCAATGGCGAAGGAGTTGGTCATCACCTGCAGCCGGAAGGCCGAGATGTAATGAACGAGCTGAAAGGTGGTCGTGCCGCCGTTGATGATGATGGCATCGCCCGGATTGCACAATTCAGCGGCCTTGCGCGCAATTGCGCGTTTCTTATCGATGTTGACAGATTCCGAAACGCGGAAGGGGCGACCGGCAAGGCTGCCGAGCTGCGCAGGGTGGATTGATTCGGCGCCGCCGCGGACGCGGCGGATCTTTCCCTGCACATGTAGGGCGGCGATATCACGGCGTATCGTCGCTTCCGAAGCCTCTGTCAGCTCGGAAATATCCTGAATCGTCACCACAGGTTTTTCCTGTACGGCGCTCAGAATAATGCGATGGCGTTCACGTTCGTGCATCGGCTCCTCCTTGAGGGCGGTTATTTCGCAAATATGGCAATGTGTCAATCAGAAACGATCATAAACTTTCATATTGCATCGCAGCATTATCGAATATGATCGTTTTCGATTGACAAGGTGACTGTGCGTGAGCGATACCCTGCTCACAAAGAGTGGTGCCATCATGATCCGGTCCGCTCGCAAGACTTGATTTCAAGGGAGGATGACATGGCGGCTGACGTTCAGCTTCTGAAGAACCGTTGGGATGAGGCATATGCGGCCGGCCTCGATGAGCCGGGCAAGCTGCTTTATCGATCGAATCTGCTCGGTGCAGACAAGCGTATCACCAACTATGGCGGCGGCAACACGTCGGCCAAGGTCATGGAAGCCGATCCGCTCTCCGGCGAAAAGGTTAGAGTACTCTGGGTCAAGGGTTCCGGCGGCGACGTCGGCACCATCAAGCTCGACGGTTTCGCGACGCTCTACCAGGACAAGCTCGACAGCCTGAAGAATATCTATCAGGGTGTCGCCGACGAGGATCGCATGGTCGGCTTCCTGCCGCATTGCACCTTCAATCTCAATGCGCGCGCCGCCTCCATCGATACGCCGCTTCATGGCTTCGTGCCGTTCATCCATGTCGATCACATGCATCCCGATGCCATCATCGCCATTGCCGCCGCGAAGAACTCGCGCGAGCTGACGCGCGAAATTTTCGGCGACGAAATCGGCTGGCTGCCCTGGCGCCGTCCCGGCTTCCAGCTCGGGCTCGATCTCGAAGCCTTCGTCAAGGCGCATCCGAATGCCAAGGGCGTCGTGCTGGAAAGCCATGGCCTCTTTACCTGGGCCGATGATGCCAAGGCCTGCTACGAGTTGACGCTTGCAATCATCAACAAGGCGATCGGTTGGTTTGCCGCCAAGACCGAGGGCAAGACCATTTTCGGTGGCGCGGTCGCTGATAGCCTGCCGCAAGCGGAGCGCCGTGCAATCGCCTCCCGGCTGATGCCCGAGATCCGCGGCCGCATCGGCAAGGCCGAGCGCAAGCTCGGCGATTTCGACGATCAGGATGCCGTGCTCGAATTCGTCAACTCCAAGAGCCTTCGTCCTCTCGGGGCGCTCGGCACCAGCTGTCCGGATCATTTCCTGCGCACCAAAATCCGCCCGTTGATCGTCAATTTCGATCCCGCAAAGCCCGATGTCGATGCGGTCATTGCCGGTCTCGACAAGGCACTGGAAGATTACCGCGCCGACTACGCGCGCTACTACAGTGATTGCAAGCATGACAATTCGCCTGCGATGCGCGATCCGAATCCGGTGATCTTCCTCGTTCCTGGCGTCGGCATGCTTTCCTTTGCCCGCGACAAGGCGACCGCCCGCATTGCCGGCGAATTCTATGTCAACGCCATCAACGTCATGCGCGGCGCATCCACGGTCTCCGAATATCAGGGCCTGCCGGAGCAGGAAGCCTTCGATATCGAATATTGGCTGCTGGAAGAGGCAAAGCTGCAGCGCATGCCGAAGCCGAAGAGCCTGGCGGGCCGCGTTGCCTTCGTGACCGGCGGTGCCGGTGGTATCGGCCGCGCTACGGCAGCGCGTCTGGTAGGCGAGGGTGCCTGCGTGGTTCTGGCGGATATCGACCAGGCGGCGCTTGAGAGCACGCAGGCGGATTTCGCCAAGATGTACGGTGCCGATGCGGTGCGCAGCGTCAAGCTCGATGTGACGAAGGAAGATGCCGTCATCTCCGCTTTTGCCGAGGCTTGCGTCGAGTTCGGCGGGGTCGATATTCTGGTATCGAATGCCGGGATCGCATCGTCTGCACCGATCGAGAGCACCGAGCTTTCGATGTGGAACCGCAATATCGACATTCTCGCGACCGGCTATTTCCTCGTCTCGCGGGAAGCGTTCCGGCTGTTCCGCCGTCAGAACCTCGGCGGTAACGTCGTTTTCGTCGCATCGAAGAACGGTCTCGCGTCGTCGCCGAATGCTGCCGCCTATTGCACGGCAAAGGCTGCCGAAATTCATCTGGCCCGATGCCTGGCGCTGGAGGGTGCGGAAGCCGGCATCCGCGTGAACACGGTCAATCCCGATGCCGTTCTTCGCGGCTCGAAGATCTGGAACGGTGAATGGCGTGAACAGCGCGCCGCCTCCTCGAAGATCGAAGTGGACGAGCTGGAAGAACATTACCGCAAGCGCTCGATGCTGAAGCTGAATGTCTTGCCTGAGGACATTGCCGAGGCGATCTATTTCCTGGCTTCGGACCTGTCCGCCAAGTCGACCGGCAACATCATCAACGTCGACGCCGGCAACGCACAGAGCTTCACGCGCTGACATCAAACGGCCCGCGCCAGCATTACGCTTGCCGGCGCGGGCCTTCATCGTTTGGGAGGAAAGAATGGCCGAATACAGGATTGCGCCCGATCTGGTTGCTGCAGAAAACGGCAAGCGCGCTGCCGCGCTGAAATCTGATTATGAGGCGCTTGGCGCCACGCTCGCCCGGCGCGGCGTCGACATCGAGGCTGTGACCAAGAAGGTTTCCGAATTCTTCGTTGCGGTTCCGTCCTGGGGTGTCGGCACCGGCGGCACGCGCTTCGCCCGCTTCCCCGGCACAGGCGAGCCGCGCGGCATCTTCGACAAGCTCGACGATTGCGCCGTTATTCAGCAGCTGACCCGGACGACACCCAAGGTTTCGCTGCACATTCCCTGGGACAAGGCGGACCCGCGCGAGCTCAAGGCCAAGGGCGACGCACTCGGCCTCGGCTTCGACGCCATGAACTCCAATACGTTCTCCGACGCACCCGGCCAAGCTCATTCCTACAAGTTCGGCTCGCTCAGCCACGTCGATGCGGCAACCCGCGCCCAGGCCGTTGAGCACAACATCGAATGCATCGAGATCGGCAAGGCGATCGGCTCGAAGGCGCTGACCGTGTGGGTCGGCGATGGCTCGAACTTCCCGGGGCAGACGAATTTCACCAAGGCGTTCGAGCGCTACCTCGCCGCTATGGCCGACATCTACAAGGCCCTGCCGGATGACTGGAGACTGTTCTCCGAGCACAAGATGTACGAGCCGGCCTTTTATTCGACCGTCGTTCAGGACTGGGGCACCAACTATCTGATCGCGCAGACGCTCGGCCCCAAGGCGCATTGCCTCGTCGATCTCGGCCATCACGCGCCGAATACGAATATCGAGATGATCGTCGCGCGCCTCATCCAGTTCGGCAAGCTCGGCGGATTCCACTTCAACGATTCGAAATATGGTGACGACGATCTCGACGCCGGCGCTATCGAGCCCTATCGCTTGTTCCTCGTCTTCAACGAGCTGGTCGATGCGGAGCGGCGCGGCGTCAATGATTTCAATCCGGCGCATATGATCGACCAATCGCACAATGTCACGGACCCGATCGAGAGCCTGATTTCCAGCGCCAATGAGATCCGTCGCGCCTATGCGCAGGCGCTGATCGTCGACCGAAAGGCACTCGGCGATTATCAGGATGCGAATGACGCACTGATGGCATCGGAAACGCTGAAGCGCGCTTATCGCGCCGATGTCGAGCCTATCTTGGCTGAAGCACGCCGCCGCGCCGGTGGCGCCATTGATCCGGTCGCGGCCTATAGGGCGAGCGGCTATCGTCACAAGGTTGCCGCCGAGCGCCCGGCTTCTGTCGCCGGTGGCGGTGGGATTATCTGAGACTAGGGGTGCTGGCCGACGATAGCGCCGGCACCCATCCTGCCCGGCGGCGCCCCATCCGCATGTGTCCGGATGGGTCATCAAGGCATGCGCCTTTGATCGGTCTCGATCGTATATGCGAGAAGGATTGACTTAGCGCCACTGGACGCCATGATCGCATGGCATCTGCGTTTTATGCATTCTTCAGCATGACTCGAGCTAAGCGTGATCCCGTCGCGAAACGCCGCCCGCGGCGGCCTGCTGGTGTGTTGTCAGGGCTGCGTGATCGCTTCGGCTCCTCTCGTGTCGCCGCCGCGTTGATGGCGCGGTTGACTGTCTAAACTCGGAAGATATCCGACATATTTGTCATGTTCCTCTGGCAGATTCCCAATCGACTACGGGCTGCCCAAACGAGCTTGTCGAAGTCTCGCTTTCCCGGTTTGTGTATGTTGGTTGTTCACTTTCGAGTGATTCGACAATGAGAATTGAGTATTGTCGCTTGCAACGGCTCGCCGTGATTTGACGGTTGAGGCTGCCTTTGAAGATAGAGCCTGTTGTTGATAGGTGAGGAAAGACGATGACGACTGACATGAACGGTTTTGCCGGACGCCTGAAACGCCGCGAGAATGGCGGCATGATCTCCGGCTGGGTCGGCATACCCGACGCGATGCTCGTCAATCATCTGGCGCAGGAAGATTTCGATACGGTCGTGTTGGATATGCAGCATGGCATGTGGGACATGACATCGGCCGCCAACGGCATTGCCTATGTGCGCCTGGCCGGCAAGCCGGCGATTGCCCGTATTCCGGTCGGCGATTTCGCCGCCGCCTCGCGGCTTCTCGATGCCGGCGCTTCCGCCATCATCGCGCCGATGATCAATTCTGCCGATGATGCACGCGCCTTGGTGAAGGCAACCAAGTATCCGCCGCTCGGCGAGCGCAGCTGGGGGCCGTCGCTTGCTCTCAATCACTTCGGCCTCTCCGCCGAAGATTATCTGCAGACCGCCAACAGCCTGACCGTCACCATTGCAATGGTGGAAACTCGAACCGCTCTGGATGCGATCGACGAGATCCTTGCGGTTGACGGTATCGACGGCATCTTCGTCGGCCCCTCGGATCTTTCCATCGCGCTTTCGAATGGCGCCCGGCTTGCACCGGACAGCGCCGCGATCGATCAGGCGCTTGCAACCGCGCTCGCACGTTGCCGCGCCCACGGCAAGGTGATCTGTGCCTTCGGCGGCAATGGCGCCCGCGCCGGAGAATATCTGAAGCTCGGTCTCGACCTGGTCATCGCCGGCACGGAAACTGCGCAGCTACGAGCGGGAGCGCGAACGGCCATTCAGGCTGCGCGCAAGATCGCTCAATCATAATCGGTTGGTTTGGCGAAGAGGCATGTCCGGAAGAGTCTCCGGGCATGCCAATGCGGTCCTGCGATGTTGATCAGCACTTTCGGATCGGCGTTATCAATAGAATACAGATCCGAAGCCTTCTGCGAGCGAGATTATGTGATGGATGCTAAGCCTCATCAGTTTACGAGCTTTACGTAGCAGGGATTATAGGACTCTCCGCCGCAATCGCCGCGAGCTTTCGCTGGCGTGATTGTATTCTGCGTTGCGATCAGCACGAGCGCGACGGCAATGACGGTCAATACGGTCTTGGTATACTTGTCCATGAGTTTCCCCCGGTGATGGAACGATTAACGATCTGCACCTTAAAATTGCTTTTCTGAATGCTGCCTGAATATCGATGCTTAAGGTTGTACCCTGATGTCGCGCGACGGGTATTGGATCGGCAGTCCAAACATACATCTATCCCTCCGGCCTTGACCGCAGCCCGTGCTTGCATCGTCGTCTGGCTGCGGGCATTCTCAGGCCGACATGGTGGAGCGGAATGAATTCTCGTCAAGCCTGCCGGCGATGTTCACCATCGTCGAGCCCATGGGCTCGGACAATCTGATCTGGGGCCAGGTCGGCAGCGAAACGCTGTCGGTGCGCATCGACGCCGACGAGGACGTCGCGCTCGACAGCGAGCAGCCGGTTTATTTCCAGCCGGCGCTCGCGTCGCTGTTCGGCGAAGACGGGCAGCGTCTGTAAAGCATCATCTGTGCCGGGCGTTCGACGAAACGCGCGGCACAATTTTCATACCTTGACTTCAAAGATCATGTTGAACGGCGTTTCGGTCGCCTTGCGGAAATGCGAATAGCCGGCATCCATGGCAACCTTGCGCAGTTTCAACTCGCCGGCTTGAGCGCCCAAGCCCAGCCCGACTTCCTGCGACAGCGAGGCCGGTGTGCAGATCATCGTCGAAGCGCCGTAGTAGACGCGGCCGACCGGGTTGAGATTGTCCTTCAGGCAATCATGCGCAAAAGGCTCGACGATCATCCAGGTGCCGTCGTCGGCGAGGCTCTCCTTGACATGTTTGCCGGCACCGACCGGATCACCCATATCGTGCAGGCAATCGAACATCGCCACGAGATCGTAGCCGGCGGCCGGGAAATCCTTGGCAGTCGCCTGTTCGAACGTAATGCGGGTGTCGACGCCGGCTTCCTTCGCCGCAGCTTTCGCTCGTTCGATGGAGGGGAGATGATAGTCGAAGCCGAAGAAGGTCGAGTTCGGATAGGCCTGCGCCATCAGGATAGTCGAGGCACCGTGCCCGCAGCCGACATCGGCAACGGCGGCGCCGGCTTGAAGCTTTTCATGCATACCGTTCAGTGCGGGTATCCATTCCGTGACGAGATGGCTGTTGTAGCCCGTCCGGAAAAAACGCTCCGTGCCGCGGAACAGGCAGGCGCTGTGCTCATGCCAGCCAAGGCCGGTGCCGGTCTTAAAGGCGTTGGCGACCTTCGGCTCGTCGATCCACATGGATTGAACGACATCGAAGGCACCTGCGAAGAAGGCGGGGCTGTTTTCCTCCGCAAACACCATGGCCTGTTCCGGCGTCAGATAGAAGCGCTCGGTCTCGTCGTCATAGGTGACATAATCGGCCGCGGCCTGCGCCGACAGCCATTCGCGTACATAGCGTTCTTTCACTCCGATCTTGTCGGCCAATTCCGCCGACGTCATCGGCGTTCCGTCAGCCATGGCCTTGAAGAGGCCTAGATGGTCTCCGAGTGTTACCAGCACACCCGAGACCGCTGCACCGAGATCGCCAACAAGGCGTCCGACTAGATTATCGAGTTTCTGCATATCAGGTTCGCGCATAACATCCTCCCATCAGATTGATGCAGCGTTCCGTCCGGACATATTCGGATACGGAAACTTACTCCCCGGTGGAAGGGCAGGCAACTACGCCATCCGGCTGAGCGTGCTTCGCCCGGCCTTGCGAGAGGCGCAACTCATTGATGTCATCCGCTATTTTGGAAATTCACAAGGTGCCGAGGTGCCTCAGTCAGCGCGAGCGAGCTCTCTTTCCAGAGCGGAGAGCAGGCGCGGATCGTCTGCCGTCACGTCAGGCGCGAAGCGAGCGGCAACCTTGCCATTGCGGCCGATCAGGAATTTCTCGAAATTCCAGACGATGCCGCCGTCCTGTCCGGTTTCGAGGCCATGTTTTGCCAGGCGTTCGCGCATCGGACCGTCGCCGGTCGTCTCGACGCCGGAGCCGATCAGGCTGTTGTAGAGCGGATGACGCTCTTCGCCCGTGACCGCGATCTTGGAAAACATCGGGAACTGGACGTCATAGGTGAGCGTGCAGAAGCTCAGAATATCTTCGTTCGTGCCGGGTTCCTGCCCCTTGAAGTCATTGGCGGGGAAACCGGCGATGACGAGACCCGCGTCGCGATTGGTCTCATAGAGCTTTTCCAATCCTTCGTACTGCACCGTCAGCCCGCATTTGGAGGCGACGTTGACGACCATGATGACCTTGCCGCGGTAGTCGGCAAGCGTCGTATCGCTGCCGTCGATCCTCTTTACCGGAATATCGAGCACGCTGTCGGTCATTAGGTTCACTCCAGATAAGATGAAAACACGCCATGGATATTTGCCTGGATTTGACGGACGTCAAGGCCATAAACGGGCTTGGGTGGCGTCTTCAGTTCGTTAACGCCCGGATTGCACCTTATGCCGCAGCGCGAGCGCAACGGCCGGCCACGCCGTCGCCGCTTATCTCCCGACGGCATAGGCCTGCATCAGGCGTGGCGTTGCCGCGGCACGCAGGAGGCCGTCGGCATCGCGCCTTGCTGCGGTCAGCCGGCCGACGGTCCATTCCGGTGCGACGGTCAGCTTATGACCCTTCCTGCGGAGCGTATCGAGCACTGCGGCGTTGAAATTCGCTTCCGCGGTCAGGCCGCCCGGCTCGCGCGTGCGCGGATAGAAGGAGCTTGGGAAATGCGTGCTGTGGAACAGCGGCTTGTCGATCGCTTCCTGCAGGTTCAAGCCATGATGGACATAGCGCAGGAAGAAGGACAGCTGCCATTGCTCCTGCTGATCGCCGCCGGGCGTGCCGAAGGCAAGCGTCGGACGCCCCTCATACGACGCTATCGTCGGGGTGAGCGTCGTGCGCGGCCGCTTGCCCGGAGCAAGCGAAGAGGGCAGGCCGGGCTGCAGCCAGAACATCTGGGCGCGTGAATTCAGGCAGAAGCCGAGGCCGGGAACAATGGGAGAGGATTGCAGCCAGCCGCCGGAAGGCGTCACCGACACCATATTGCCTTCGCGATCGATGACGTCGATATGCACGGTGTCGCCGCGCTTCTCGGTCAGATGCGACATCGTCGGCTCGTAGACCGCGCCGCTCTTGGCTTCCGGCACCTCGAGCATCCTCATGGTGAGATCGTATTGATCCTCGAAGCCAGCCAGCTTGCCGGGGCTAAGGGCAAGCGAAGCTTCCGGTGTGATCAACTTGCGGCGTTCGTCGGCATAGGCATCCGACAGCAGGGTCTCGAGCGGTACGGCGGTGAAATTCGGATCGCCGTAATAGACTTCCCGATCGGCAAAGGCGAGCTTCATGGCCTCGGTAACGGTGTGGACGAAATCGGCGCCGGCAGGCTCCATGCCGGCAATGTCGAAGCCCTTGAGCAGCGCCAGTGCCTGCAGGAAGACAGGCCCCTGGCCCCAGGGGCCTGTCTTGGCGACGGTCCAGCCATGATAATCATAGGTTTGCGGCGCCTCGATCGTGGCACGCCAGTTGGCCATGTCATCGGCCGTCAGCACGCCCTTGTGGCGCTCGCCGCTCGCATCCATGACCTCGGCCTTGCTGAGATAGCCGTCGATCGCTTCCGCCACGAAGCCGCGATAATAGGCATCGCGAGCAGCCTCGATCTGCGCGTCCCGGTCGCTCTTGCCTTCCGCCTCGGCGACGACGCGCTTCCAGGTCTCGGCGAGAACCGGATTCTTGAAATTGGACCAGGGTTCCGGTGCGGCTCCGCCGGGAAGCCAGGTCTCGTAGGAAGTCGGCCATTCCTTGCGATAGAAATCGGCAAGCCCTGCGATGGTGGCGCAGACGCGCGGCAGTACGGGATGGCCTTGCTCCGCGTAGTGGATCGCCGGTTCGAGAACGTCGCGCACGGTCAGCCTGCCATAATTGCGCAGCATCAGCATCCAGCCGTCGAAGGCGCCGGGAATGACAGTGGCAAGCAGGCCGTCACCGGGAATGAGCTTCAGCCCTTCGCGTGTATAATGCTCGATCGTTGCGCACGCCGGCGCCGACCCCTGAGCGCAGATGACCTCGACCTTGTCATTTTTCTTCGGGTAGAGGATGGCCGGCATATCGCCGCCTGGACCACAAAGATGCGGCTCGACGATCTGCAGCACGAAACCGGTCGCGACCGCGGCGTCGAAGGCGTTGCCGCCTTTTTCGAGAATGCTCATGCCGATGGCTGACGCGATCCAGTGCGTCGAGGTGACGACGCCGAAGGTGCCGAGGATTTCTGGGCGTGTGGTGAAGGCGGTCATCGGGGGCATCCTTTCGGTTTGTGCACGCTTCGCGCGGGTCAGGCGCACCGTGCCGAACAGAACTTCGCCGCAAAGTTCCTTTTGCGCAATTCCGGCGATGCAGAATGCTTGTGCGCAACGTGGTCAGGCGGTCGCGAAATAGAGCGCCTGACCATCGTCCGAAAAGATCTATGCTCGGTCGCTGAACGCTCCGAGACGTCAGCGACCGACCGTGCGCGCCGAAAGCGCAGTCTCCGGCGTAAAATCGAAATCCTTGTCGAAGGGATAAGTCGGCTTGACCTTGCGCAGCCGCGGCAGGCGTTCGACGAACTGATCGACGACGCCGGGCGACAGCGCCATCAGGTTCGGATTGGCGATCGGCGCCAGCTCCGGCGAGAGATAGCCGGACTTGACGACGATGATCTTCGCCTTGTGCGGATCGAGGCCGAGGCGAGTAAAGTCGACGATATTGTGATAGGGGCGGCGCTTGGCCGACAATACGAGATCGATGCCGCCGATGGAAACGACAGCCTGGGCGTCGCTTGCCTCCGTGGTATCGAGCAGGAACTTGACGGTAAAGCTGCCCTTCACCGGCTGGCTTCCCTTCGTGTCGAGTGAAGCGCCGACGGAGAGATCGAGGGTAGCGCCGATGCCGGCCGCATAGCAGGCTTCCGTCGCCGCCTTATCGGCAATGCCGGCGAAGATGACGCCCTTGGCATCCTTGGTGATCAGTTCGGCAAGTACGTCCGCGCGGTCGCCGACGCCGCCGCCGGTTGGGTTGTCACCGGATTCAGCCAGAACCACAGGCGCAGTCGCGCTGGCGATTGCCTGGGCGACGCAATCCTCGATCGAGCCGGTTTCGCAACCGAAAACAAAGTCCTTGCGCACATCCCAATAGGCCCGCGCCAGGCGTTTCGCTTCACGCTCCAGAACCGCTCGATCCGTGCCCGTCATGATGGCGGCGGCCGTAGTGCGCGGCTCGTCCGCCCACACATAGCCGACCATCAGCGATGCATCCCAGACACCGTCGATAGCGTCGATCCCGGGCAGCATGTCGTAAAGGCTCTTGGCCGGTTCATCGACGGTGCTGGTGCGCTCGCCCGGCAGCACCACGGGGATCGGTGCCCAGAGCAGGATCGGCTTCACGCCGGTTTTCAGGCTTTCCGTCAGCATCCTGACGGCGCGACGCATGGTCTCTTCGACGTCGATATGTGGCGCAGTGCGGTAGGTGGAGTACATGTCGAGCGCATCGATAATGCGCTGCGTGACGTTGCCATGGAGATCATAGCTTGCCGAGACCATGCAGTCGTCGCCGACGAGGGCGCGCGCAGCACTGATCCAATCGCCTTCCGCATCTTCCATGCCCTCGACATACATGGCGCCGTGCATGGCGAGATAGAGCCCGTCGAGCGGCAGCAACGGCTTCAGGCGCTCCAGGAATTCCGCCTTGAAGGTCTCGTATGTGTGGCGGGCGACTGGGCCGCCGGCGATGGCCCTGGCGTGAATGGTCGGCAGGAATTCGCCATCGTAATCTTTGAGGAAAGCGAAATAGGGCGCATCGGCGAGCTCTTCGCCACGAAGGACGCGGAAATCCTTCTCCTCGTTCAGGACGGGATTATAGGTGCTGCATTCGATATGAATGCCTCCGACGGCAATGCGCATGGGAACCTCAATTCGGTGTGGGACCAATCAGAAAATTATGGGCGGCGATGCTCGCGGCCCCCCGTGCCCAGAGGTCGCCATCGACGCGCTGCGTGCGGATCGGCGTCTGGCCGGCATAGCGCGGCAACACATTCGCCTCGACGGACTGCCGCATGACGGTGCCGAAAAGGCCGTCAAAACGGCCTTCGACGTGGGTAATCAGGATCATGCCGGGATCGTTGAACTGGATCAGATGAGCGATTGCCAGGCCAAGCGCATTGCCAGCCCGATGCAGGACGCGGATCGCGGCCGCGTTTCCGAGCGACGCTTCGGTTTCGAGATCGTTCATGGAATGGCAGGAGAGGCCTTCCGCCTTTGCCATTTCCTTGATCGCCTTCAGCGAGGCCACGGTGTCGAGGCAGCCGCGCTTGCCGCAGCGGCAGGGCGAGCCGCCGGGCTCTATGGTGCAATGAGCAATCTCGCCGGCGCCGCCGTGATTGCCGCGATAAAGCTTGCCGCCGATGAAATGGGCGCAGCCGATGCCGTCATCAAAGGAGACGACGCTGAAGTTCCGGATATCGCGGGCGTTGCCGAACAGCTTCTCGCTGACGGCGACCGCTTTGGCATCGTTTTCGATAAAAGTATCGATGCCGCTTTTTTGGCGGATGATGTTTGCCAGCGGCACGTCCTGCCATCCAAGCAGAGTGGACTGGACGCAGCTCGCCTGCCTTTCATCGACGAAGCCGGAAAGAGCAACGCCAAGCCCGTAGAGTTTTTGCGCAGCGTCCTTACGCTCCGCAAGCAGTTTCGGCAGCGCCTCGGAGATCAGATCGGCAATCACCTCCGGATCGCGTGACAGCGGCATGGTCCGGCGCGCGACGATATTGCCGTTGAAGTCGCTGAGCACCATCGGCGCCGGGTCTTCGAGCAAGGATATGCCGACGAAGAAGGCGCCTTCCGGATGCAGATCCAGCAGGATTGACGGGCGGCCCTGGCCATGAACCGTCTGCGTCTCGTGCAATACGCCAAGGGAAATCAGATCGCGGGCAATTCCGCTCATGGCCGCTTTGCTCAAGCCCATGGAAGTCGCCAAAACCGTGCGGCTCGATGGGCCGGATTGGCCGATGACCCGCAAAAGCTGTTGCTGGGAAGAGGTTAGCAATTCGACGTTCCGTCTGGATTTCAGGTGGTTTTTTCGACACTAAGTTCAGTAATTGAACAAATCAATGGAAATAAATTTTCTATCCGCCTAATTGTAGGCCGTTGCATCGAAGAGTTGCCGGATAGCTTCCTTTGAGAAGGGAAGCGTGAAGCCGCGTTTCCCGGAGCTGTCTCAATTGGCGGGATCGATTTCCCGACCCGGTCTCCATGGCGGGCGGTCGCGTTTAAACAGTTGACATTCACCACCATCAATATGCAATGCTTGTGGTAACGATTCAGCAGGCAAAAGCCCCTCCCGTCGCCTCGTCCCCTGACGTCGATTCCAAAATCAAGCGCTCGATCATGGCCGTCCGACGGCCTGCGCGTGTTCGGTGCGGGGCGTAGCAGTCAGAAAGGAATGCCATGTCCAGCACGGTCGGCCGCTCGAGACGCCCGTTGGTCATCGTCTCGATCATGCTCGCGACTTTCATGGTCGCCGTCGAAGCCACCATCGTCGCAACCGCCATGCCGCGTATCGTCGGCCAGCTCGGCGGCTTTACCTATTATAGCTGGGTGTTTTCCGCGTTTCTTCTGGCGCAGTCCACAACCACGGTCATCTACGGCAAGCTCTCCGACATTTTCGGGCGCAAGCCCATATTGATCTGCGGCATCCTCATTTTTCTGGTGGGGTCGACACTTGCGGGCTTTGCCTGGTCGATGGCTTCGCTAATCGTCTTCAGGTTGCTGCAGGGTCTTGGCGCCGGCGCAATCCAGCCCGTGACGATGACTGTCGTCGGCGATCTCTACAAGCTGGAAGAGAGGGCCAAGGTGCAGGGCGCGCTTGCCAGCGTCTGGGCGGTCTCAGCCGTTATCGGCCCGCTCGCAGGTGGCATCATCGTCGACAATCTCTCCTGGGCCTGGATTTTCTGGATCAACCTGCCTGTCGGCGCGCTCTCCATCGCCGGTTTCATGATCTTTCTGCACGAGTCCGTCACGCCGCGCGAGGCGAAGATCGATTATCTCGGCACGATCCTGTTTTCGATATCGATCGTATCGCTGCTTGTCATCCTGACCGAGACCGATGCGGGCTTTGCGGTTCTCTGTCCGCTTGCGATCGTCTTCATCGTCACTGGTATTTTGTTCCTGTGGCAGGAGCGGCGGGCACCGGAGCCGATTATCTCCATCGCACTTTGGAGCCGCAGGCTGATCGCGACCAGCAATGCCGCCACCCTGCTTGCCGGCATGGCCCTCATCGGCCTGACCACGGTTCTGCCAATCTATGTCCAGGGCGTGCTTGGCCGTTCGCCGCTCGAGGCCGGCTTCACCCTGACGATGCTGATTGTCGGCTGGCCCCTGGCCGTGATGTTGTCGAGCAGGTTCTTCCGCACCTTCGGCATCCGCAGGACATTGCGTGTCGGCAGCTTCATGTTTCCATTCGGCGCGCTCTTTCTCTTGTTCCTGACGCCGGAGAGCAGCCCGGTGATTGCGGGTATCGGTTCGTTCCTGATGGGCTTCGGCATGGGGCTCATCAGCCTCACCAGCGTCGTGCTCGTTCAGGAAAGCGTCGAGTGGTCGATGCGCGGTAGCGCCACGGCATCCATCATATTCTCACGCAGTCTCGGCAACACCCTCGGCGCGACCGCGCTCGGTGCGATCATGAACGTCGGTATTGCGCATTACGGCAGCGGCGAACTGGCAAACCGGCTTCACGATATCCTCAATCAGCCGACGGGCCTTTCCGACCTCGTTGCCGATCCGGCGATCAGAAATGTTTTCGACGCAGCGCTGCATTGGAGCTTCTGGGGTGTCGTCGTCGTGGCCGTCACGACCTTCGCAACCATCTGGCTCATTCCGGTTGCCGATGACGCCGGTCGCCGGTCGTCCGTCAAAACGGACGCGCAAGACGCGATGACGCATTGATGCGACGATGCCGGCCCGGTCGTCTCTTCCGGTGCCGGCATTTGTTTCGCGCCAATGCGATCAGAAGTCGCGATAGTTGACCAGCCAGGAGTCCAGCAGGCGCCGCGAGGCCAGAAGCGCGGCATCAGCGTCACGCCCAGCGATCGCATCGAGAATGGCCTTGTGATAGGGCAGGGCGCTCTTCTGGCCTTCCGCGACGTCTTCATGGCCTGACAGCGTCCGGTTGGCGTAGATTCCGACGGCGATCAGGTCGATCAGCTGCGAATAGATCATATTGTGCGTGGCGGCGAAAATGGCCGTATGAAAGCGCAGATCGGCATCGGCATTGGTGTTGATATCACCGATACTTGAAACCATATCCTCGTAGGCGGAGCGAATGGCGGCAATATCTTCATCTGTACAGCGTGCGGCGGCGCGCGCCGTCGCTTCTGGCTCGAGCGCCAACCGCAGGTCCTTGATGGAGCGCATGATTTCCACCGAGGGGCCAGTCTCGTAGTACCACACCATGACATCCGTATCGAGGTGATGCCAGTTGGAGCGTTCCTTGACGCGCGTGCCGACGCGGGTTTTGATCTCTACCAGCCCCTTGCCGGCAAGGCATTTCATCGCTTCGCGGATAACGGTGCGGCTGATGCCAAATTGCTCGACCAGATCCGGCTCGTTCGGCAATGTCGTGCCGACCGGGTAGCGCCCGCCGACAATGCGGCGACCGAGTTCATGGACGAAATAGCCGAAGACGCCGCGACGAGGGGTCGTGCCGTATTTTCGCACAAAAGCATCGAATGGTGACTGCGTTATGATCAGTTTCGACTCCGGAGCAGACACTGCGTCAAGGCCATGTTTCATTATGTGGGGCTCTCATTCCTGTTGATGCGCATCGCGAGACCAATCATCAATCCATGCCGGCTCGGGAGGCTTCATGCTGGTGTCTCGGCTTCATTGAGGCTGTTCCATAGGGTTGTTGTATCAATGCTGCCGTTCTTCGTGCGGCATGTTTCGACGGAAAACCCTAACATGTCTTCCGCACGACTGCCTACTGGCACAGACTGACTGGCCTGTTCATTGATGTGATCCGCAGATGCGTCGCGTTTCGGCCCGTTCGCATCGTGAAAGGTGATTGCATGACGATCAAATTGCGCACCATCTCCCTATCGAAACGTGATCGGTCAAATGATCGGATCGGGCGATTTCGGCCTATCGGAAACGTTGCAGAACCGTTTAAATGCGGAAAAATGCGAGGCGGATTCGGAGTAGTAGGCGGATGAATGACATGTCCACGCGTGGGCAAAAGGAGGAAACACGGGCAGCAGGCTCGCGGTCGCTTATGATTGCTCTGCTCGTGGCCGGCGCTTTCTTCATGGAAAATCTGGATGGAACGGTCATCGCGACGGCCCTGCCGCAGATGGCCATTTCCTTCGGTGCCCGCCCCGTCGATCTCAATATCGGTATGAGCGCCTATCTCCTGACCCTCGGTGTCTTTATTCCCATCAGCGGCTGGATCAGCGATCGCTTCGGCGCGCGGCTGGTGTTCACCACCGCAGTCGTCATCTTCACGCTTGCCTCGGTTCTCTGCGGTTTTGCCAATGGCGTCGCCTCCTTCGTCGCCATGCGCATCCTGCAGGGTATCGGCGGGGCGATGATGGTGCCGGTCGGCCGCCTGGTCGTTTTGAACAACACGCCCAAGGACAAGCTGATCTCGGCGATCGCGACGATTACCTGGCCGGCTCTGGTGGCGCCGATCCTCGGGCCACCGCTTGGCGGCTTCATCACCGATCATGCGAGCTGGCGCTGGATCTTCTTCCTCAATCTGCCCCTCGGTGTCCTGGCGTTCGTCTTCGCGCTCACGCTCATTCCGAAAACCAAGAACACGGCGCGCCCACCCTTCGATTGGGTCGGCTTCGCCGTCAGCGGCATCGGTCTGGCAAGCCTGATGTATGGGTTGGAGCTGATCGGGCGCCCTGATCCCGCATGGCTGGAAGCTTCGTCCTATGTGATCGTCGGTCTCGTCCTGCTTGCCGTCGCCGTCTTTCATTTTCTCCGGACAGAGCACCCCCTCATTGATCTCTCCGGGCTCCGGCTTCCAAGCTTCGCGATCACCATCTCCGGTGGGTCGCTGTTCCGCATCGCCATCGGGGCCGTGCCCTTCCTGCTGCCGTTGATGTTTCAAGTCGGCTTCGGACTTAGCGCCTTTCACGCGGGGATGCTGACCCTGGCGGTCTTTGCCGGCAATCTGGCGATGAAGCCGGCGACGACGCCGATCTTGCGGCGCTTCGGCTTCAAGCCGGTGCTGATCGTCAACGGCATTTTGAATGCCGTCTTCATCGCCGCTTGCGCCTTGTTCTCGCCGGATACGCCGCTCTGGTTCATCATACCGGTGCTGTTCATCGGCGGCATGTGCCGGTCGATGCATTTCACGGCCTTGAATACGATCGCCTTTGCCGACATTCCGCCGCAGCAGATGACAGGCGCCAATACCCTGTTCAGCACGATCTTTCAGCTGACCATGGGCATGGGCATTGCCGTCGGCGCCATTGGCATCCGTATCGGCCAGGCGATCAGCGGGCCGCTTGGCGCAGCCGGCATCGTCGCCATCGAGTTTCGTCTCGCCTTCATTCTGCTTGGAATTATCGCGCTTCTCGCCGTGCTGGATTGCCTGCCGCTCGATCGCAAGGCTGGCGACAATGTTTCGCGCAAGCCGAAAGCTAGCGCGAGGAAGGCGGCGTGACGCCGTTGCTTACTAAGATGCTCAATAGGGGTACTGGATAAGATTGTAGTGCAGCAATAGTGCGGGTATCGCCATCAGGATAATCAGAAGCATTGCAAAGCTTGCCGTGCGCACCATTTTCATCCGGCGAACACGCTGACCTGTCCAATCGTATACTGCCATAGTGAGCCCCTCCTCTCGTCGATTATTAGAAAGACAAGAAATGGAACGCCAGTCAATATTGGCAATAGGTCCGTTAAATAATGAGCTTTCCCTAAAATTCATGGATGCGAGGTTGGTGCATTGCGCCGTTTGAATGCGATTTAGCCTGCTGCTGCGCAAAGATCGTTTCGCGGCATCCATTCGGACGGGTATAACGGACAGGAAATTCGGCTCTGCGGCAGCGGGGTCGGTGACGGCTTTGAAAGAGGAAAAACGTGATGAGCAAGGTGCGTGCCCTGGTGTTGGAGCGTCAGCATGAGCTGGCGATCCGAGATATCGAACTGCCGCAGGAGGCCGGGCGGGGAGAAGTCAAGATCAAGATCCATACCGTCGGTGTCTGCGGATCTGACGTTCACTATTACACGCACGGCAAGATCGGCCCGTTCATCGTCAACGAGCCGATGGTGCTCGGCCATGAAGCCGCTGGCACCGTGGTCGAAGTCGGCGCCGGAGTGACGCATCTGAAGGTCGGTGATCGCGTTTGCATGGAGCCGGGCGTTCCCGATGCCAATTCCAAGGCGAGCCGCCTCGGCATGTACAATGTCGATCCCGCCGTCACCTTCTGGGCGACGCCGCCGATTCATGGCGTGCTGACGCCCTTTGTCGTTCATCCGGCCAATTACACTTTCAAGCTGCCCGACAATGTCAGCTTTGCGGAGGGCGCGATGGTCGAGCCCTTCGCTGTCGGCATGCAGGCGGCGACCAAGGCGCGCATTACGCCCGGCGATACGGCCGTGGTGCTTGGGGCCGGTCCGATCGGTATCATGGTGGCGGTTGCAGCACTTGCCGGCGGTTGCGCGCGGGCGATCGTTGCCGATCTTGCCCAACCGAAGCTCGATATCGCTGCCCAGTACCAGGGTGTCATCCCCGTCAATATTCGCGAAAAGAACCTGATCGAAGAGGTCAACCGCCTGACGGACGGCTGGGGTGCCGATGTCATCTTCGAATGCTCTGGTTCGCCCAAGGCTTGGGATACCGTGATGGAGCTGCCGCGTCCGGGTGGTGTCATCGTCGCCGTCGGTCTGCCGGTCAATCCGGTCGGCTTCGACGTTTCCACCGCCTCGACCAAGGAAATCCGCATCGAGACGGTCTTCCGCTATGCGCATCAGTATGAGCGCTCCATCGCGCTGATCGCTTCCGGCCGCGTCGATCTCAAGCCGCTGATCTCGGAGACCTTCGCCTTCGAACAATCCATCGAGGCCTTCGACCGCGCCGTCGAGGCCCGGCCGAGCGACGTAAAGTTGCAGATCGTTCTCGACCAGTAAGCGTCGACTGTCACATCGCCTTGTCTTCAGCCTGATATCGGGCCGTGTATCGGCAAGGCGATGTTTCCTCTCAGTTTCATATCACCGGTAGACGGCCCGGCAGAAGCGATGCTAGGTAGCCTGAAACAAAGAGGAACAGGCTTTAACGCCGTGAAACGGGAAGGACCGCCGTGCCGCACGACGTTGCATTGATCGCATTGATTGCCGCCGGCTTCGTATTCGCGGCTGTTTTCGGCTATGTGGCCGACAGGCTACGTCTGCCGCCGCTGGTCGGCTATTTGGTTGCCGGCGTTATCATCGGTTCATCCACGCCCGGCTTCGTCGCTGACATCTCGCTGGCGTCGCAATTGGCCGAGATCGGCGTCATCCTCCTGATGTTCGGCGTCGGTCTGCATTTCTCCGCCGCCGACCTTTTGGCGGTGCGCGGCGTCGCCATTCCCGGCGCCATCGGCCAGATCATGATCGCCACGGTCCTGGGTATCGGTTTGACCTCGCTCTGGGGATGGAGCATCGGCGCAGGCGTGGTCTTCGGGTTGAGCCTCGCCGTTGCCAGTACGGTCGTGCTCCTGAAGGCGCTGGAGGAGCGCAATCTGGTGAGTTCGACGAATGGCCGTGTGGCTGTGGGTTGGCTCATCGTCGAGGATCTGGCCATGGTGCTCGCTCTCGTCCTGCTGCCGGCCTTCGCCGGTGTCATGGGCGGCCATGCGGAGGCAGGCGATCATGCGGCTTCGGGTTCGATCTGGCTGACGATCGGCATGACGCTCGTCAAGGTCGTGGCTTTCGCCGCCGTCGCGATCTTCCTCGGCCCGCGCATTGTGCCCTGGCTGTTGACGTCGGTGGCGCGCACCGGCTCGCGCGAGCTGTTTACGCTGTCGGTTCTGGCGATCGCGCTCGGCATTGCCTTTGGCGCCGCGGAAATATTCGGGGTTTCCTTCGCGCTCGGCGCCTTCTTTGCCGGCCTCGTAATGAGTGAATCCCATCTCAGCCACAGGGCAGCAGCCGACTCCCTGCCATTGCAGAATGCCTTTTCGGTGCTGTTCTTCGTTTCGGTCGGCATGCTTTTCGATCCATCGGTCCTGATCCGCGAACCGCTGATGATCATCGGCGTGCTGGCGCTGATCATGCTGGGCAAGTCGATGATTGCTTTCGGCGTCGTGCTGTTGCTGCGCTATCCCGCCAGCATGGGCTTTGCAGTGGCAGCCGGCCTGGCGCAGATCGGTGAATTCTCCTTCATCCTGGCCGGGCTCGGCGTTTCGCTGGGTCTATTGTCCCGTGAAGGGCAGGATCTCATTCTCGCAGGCGCGATCCTGTCGATCACGCTCAATCCGCTGGCTTTCTTTGCCATCGAAAAACTAGAGAAATGGACGTTCTCCCGGTGGCCGTCGCTGGCGAACAAATACGGCATGGCAAAGCAGGATGGCCTTCGCCGCGAACTGGCCGTCATCAACAAGCAGCGCGAGGAGCGCGATCGCCAGCATAATCTCGAGATCGAGCAGCTGATCGAAACATTCCCGATGTTTGCCGAGTTGGACGATAATGCGCATGAAGAGCTTCTTCTGCTCTTCCGGCCGCGATCGGCCTCGCCGGGCGACCGTGTCATCCGCACCGGCGATCGTGGCGACAGCATGTTCTTCATCGCCTCCGGTGCCGTCGAAGTACAGCTTGAGGATGACGAAATCCCGCTCGGCGCGGGTTCCTTTTTCGGCGAAATGGCGCTGCTGACCGGCGCGCGCCGCACCGCCGATGTCGTTGCTGTCGATTTCTGTCAACTCTTCGTGCTGGAGCGCCGCGACTTCAACCTGTTCATGTCGCGGCATCCGCAGCTGCGCGCTGCCGTCAGCCACATGGCGCGGGAGCGGCAGGAGAGCAACGTGTCGCGCCAGCGGCGCGACCAGTCGCTCGATGCCGGCTGATATCCGGCTGGCGCATGAGAGGCTTCACGCATTCCGGACGGAAAACCGCTGCGCACTTTTCCTGAAAGTGCTTACCGGCGCGTCAGCCAGGATTTCGAAACGCGGCAGGCCATGGTGTAAGCCGGGTCGAAGACATTGCCGACATCGTAGCGAACGACCTGACCGAGCAGATGGCTGGCGGCCGTCTTGTCCAGCCCGTAGTCCGAGCCGAGCCAGCGCAGCATTTCGCTGGTGGCGTGTTGCAAGGCCTGGTCGAGCGGGCGGGCATTGCCGATGGTGAAAATATCGTCCGCCGTTTCGCCGCGCGGCCAGATGATCGTCTTTTTCTTTTCCACGCTGAGCCGCACCGTCACCTCGAAGGTGGTTTCGATCCCCGTGCCGACGATCTCTCCATCTCCCTGCACGGCATGGCAATCGCCGAGGAAGAAGAGCGCGCCGGGTGCCGCCACCGGAAACCAGATGGTCGTGCCTTGTCCGAGCAGCCGATAGTCCATGTTGCCGCCGAATTCGCCGCTTGTCGCGGTCGATATGGCCTGGCCGAGCGAAGGCGCGACCCCGAAGCAGCCGATCATCGGTGCGAGCGGCAGCGTGAAGGCCTCAAGGCCGGCGACCGGTTCGGCAAGCCTCGTCGTCAGGGCTTCGCGATCGATCTGCCAGATGACCTTCTCGCTCGCGGGCAGCGCGCGCACATCCTGAGGATCGACAACATTGCTTGCGACGACGCTGCGGGTGAAACCCGTATCGCGCGTCGGTACCATGCTCAGGATTTCGACCTTGAGGGAATCGCCCGGTTCCGCGCCTTCGACGAAGATCGGACCATTCATCGGATTGGGGCCTGAGATGCGGTGAACGCCATGCTTGTCGTAACCGGCGGCATCCAGCGTTTCGGTAATCACGGTATCGCCGTCGGCCACATGCAGGGCCGGCGGCAGCGAACCGATGACATTGTAATAGAGAGTGGGGGTGAAACGGTGCGTCGCCATGTTGCGGAACCTTGTTAACAATTTCGTTCGGCCAGACCCTATGACAGCTTTGCCGTGTCGGGAAAGGCCGTGTTCGCGTCTATTTGCAGAACATTGGATCGAAGTCTGGAGGACCGTAGCAAGCCTTGATCCGGATGCAAGTCTGGTATGGGCATGAAATGCCAGATGCGTGGCTTCGAGCAGCCGCATCAAATCATACTGGCTGGTCTCTTCTTTGGCGGCATACTGGGCAGTCCGGCAGATGGAAATCAAGTTCATATCGCCTGCAATACTTGACACAAGTCGCATTTCTGCGACCGTGGCATCACGACATCGTGTGCGGCCTTGCGGGAAAAAGGCTATTTGTATGAATGAGTTCCGGTCATTTCGTTTCATCTTTCGTTTTGCCATGGCAATCGGTGTCCTGATAGCTGCCGGCCTCTCGACGGAGCTGACGACATCAAGGGCGCAGGCGTCCGATGTCGAGCAGCAGACGAAGGCATCGAGCGAGCAGGTCGAGAAGCTGATCGGCGCCATTCGTCAGAATGGCGCTATGTCCGACAAGGATCTGGTGCAGCGGCGCGCTGACTTCGAAAAGCTGATGGCATCGACGCCGGATCCGACACGCGTGCAGATTCGTCATGTCGATGCCAATGGGATCGACGCCAATCTGGTATGGCCGGCCCGGTTGCATCACCCTATCGGCCGACGGGCAATTCTCTATCTGCATGGCGGCGGCTTCTATAGCGGTTCGCTCAGAACGCACCGCAACATCGCCGCCTTGCTTGCCAAGGCTGCATCGGCCGATGTGCTGCTGATCGACTATCGCCTCGCACCCGACTACGGCTTTCCGGCACAGATCAACGATGCCATGGCCGCCTACCGCTGGCTTTTGTCTTCCGGATACAAGGCCGGAAACATCGTGATTGCCGGCGAGTCGGTCGGAGCGACCCTGGCTATCGAGGTCGTCCTGAACCAGATCCGTTTTAACGGGGCGCTTCCCGCTGCCGTCATTGCCATGAGTCCGGTGACCGATTTTGCCGGAACCGGAGAGTCGCTGGCCGCCAACGCTGCCCAGGATCCATTCATGGGCAAGGCCGAGTTGGCAGTCATTCATGATGCCGTTGCGCGCGGCCACTCAGCCGTCGATCCCGATCTGTCGCCGCTCTATGCCAGTTTTGCCCGCTTTCCGCCGCTGCTGATCCAGGTTGGATCACGCGAGACGCTGCTCGACGACAGCAGGCGGCTGGCGGACAAGGTGCAGCAGGCAGGCGGGAATGTCAGCCTGGAAGTCTGGCCCGGCATGATCCACCAATGGCAGATTTTTCCCTTCTGGCTCGACGATGCCAGGAAGGCGGGGGGAAGAGCCGCCGAGTTCGCGAGTTCACATTTTGCCGACAAGCCCGGGCCATAGGCCCGGGCGGCGGCAACGCGGCCATCGAAATTGGGTAAGGAATGGAGCCGGCAGGCGTGGATTGTCCGCCGTCCGCCGCAGCATCGTCCCGGCTCGAGTTTTATTTATCGCGATAAATGATAGCGGAACAAGTTTCTGATGGACAGCGCGACGGAACTCGTTTATGCATTTAAATATCGCGATAATAGATCGCGTGATAAATTCATGGAGATTGAAATGAGCCAGTCGATCCATCAAGCTACTCGCCGGGGTGTCATGGCAGCCGGGCTGGGCCTCGTCGCCGCAGCCGCCACGCCGTTCGCTCAACCTGCACAAGCCTCCAAAAAGCAATCTTCGAAAGGTAAGGACACAATGAGCAGCAGCACGATCACCACCAAGGATGGAACTCAGATCTTCTACAAGGATTGGGGAACGGGCCAGCCGATCGTCTTCCATCACGGATGGCCTTTGAGCTCCGATGACTGGGACGCCCAGATGATATTCTTCCTCAATCAGGGATATCGCGTCATCGCCCATGATCGCCGCGGCCACGGCCGTTCTAGCCAGACGGCAACCGGCAACGAGATGGATACCTATGCAGCCGACGTTGCCGCGCTTGCCGAGCACCTGGACCTGAAAGGCGCTATTCATGTCGGCCATTCGACCGGCGGCGGCGAAGTTGCCCGCTATGTGGCTCAGTATGGCGGTCATGGGCGCGTTTCGAAGGCTGTGCTGATTGGCGCCGTGCCGCCGATCATGGTCAAGTCCGACAAGAATCCCGGCGGCCTGCCGCTTGAAGTCTTCGACGGCTTCCGCGCTGCACTTGCCGCCAACCGCGCGCAATTCTTCCGTGATATCCCCGCAGGCCCGTTCTATGGCTTCAACCGCCCGGGCGCTGCCGTTTCGCAGGGCGTGATCGACAATTGGTGGCGTCAGGGCATGATGGGTGGAACCAAGGCGCATTACGATTGCATCAAGGCCTTCTCCGAGACGGATTTCACCGAAGACCTGAAGAAGATCGAAGTGCCGACGCTCGTCATGCATGGCGATGACGATCAGATCGTGCCGATCGCAGACTCGGCGCTTCTCTCCGTCAAATTGCTGAAGAACGGCACGCTGAAAGTCTACAAGGGCTTGCCGCACGGCATGGCGACGACCCATGCAGACGTCATCAATGCGGACTTGCTCGCCTTCATCAAGGCCTGATGTGATCGCAGGGCAGGGGCAGGGCGTCCGCCGAAAGGCGGGCGCTTCACAGCCTGCCGGGTGCTGTTACCACCCTGGCCGGTTCAGCTGTCGAGTTTCAAAGAGAGCTGAACGGCGCGCGGCAATGGCGGTAGCGGCCGGCTGATTTCGACACGGCGCGTCCAGTTGGCGCGCCGTTCCTGTTCGCGCTCCCGAAGGGCCTTCGAGACAGCGACAAAGGTCATGGCACGTTCGATGACTTGTTCGGCTTTCGTCATGGATGCCTCCATTTGTTCACTTTATGTTCTCATGAGAACTTCATGGAGTCAAGCCGGTGCGCGGCAGGCTCCCTCGCATCTGCAGCTTGGCGGCATCGGGCAGCTCGTTGGCCTTGATCTGTGAAATATCGCGAGCGTGGAAGCGCCGGCGCATTGGCCTGACCTGCATCATCGACCGGACCCGCCGCGAATGTGGGCATGCTTCCAATCGGATGTCGGCGATCGACTAACTTGTGGCTCCGCGGCTCTCCGTTTCCACAGCGACTTCATCATGGAGGATGGCTTGTGCAGACAGGTTTGCGGCAATCGCAGTCCGTGCACGTCGGGCAGCGGTTGCTTCTGCTGCCTGTCGAAAGGCAATGACGTTGCCTCCCCAAACGGCAGGCAACAAAAAAGGCCGGAGCGAAACGCGCCGACCTTCCTGATTGTCGCTCCTACACCAATGCCAGTACATCCGTGGTCAGAAGAGCAAAGCGACCGAAACATTGCGAGCGGCTAATTTGTTAGCGCTCACCAGCAACGTTACGGAGCTTATATAGTTCAATATTCCGGCCAATGCAAGTGATGGGAGGTTTACACTGTTCGACTGCCGTTCCTATCCAATGACGGAACGCTGGAGATGACCTGCAGCTTGCGTCTGCCGGCGAGGCGGTTTCGTCATTGGCTGGAATGAACCTGCATGCCGCTGCCGATCTTATGACAGTCGTTGCTGCACCGCGCCGCAGGCGTGCCGCACTGATGCAAATCCTGTATGATAGGCCCAAATGGAGGAACCGCCGGGCGAATGATTTTACCTGTGAAAGAAAGGCCATTCGCCTGTTTTGAGCTTGGCGTGACAACGCCCGCTTGAAATTTCTTCCGTCATCCGCCACCTGTTCGGCGCGACTTTCAACATTCCCAGGAGACTAGACGCATATGACAACCACCGCAGAAATGACCGCCGAGAGCCACGTCTTCGAGGCCGACGTTGCCCGCCTTCTGCATATGATGGTTCACTCGGTTTATTCGGACAAGGATGTATTCCTGCGTGAGCTGATCTCGAACGCAGCCGATGCCTGCGAGAAGCTGCGCTACGAGGCGATTGCTCATCCCGGCTTGCTGGCGAACGATCCCGACAGCCGCATTCTGCTGACGCTCGATGCCGATAACGGCAAGCTCGTCGTGGAAGATAACGGCATCGGCATGAGCCGTGACGAAATGATCGAGGCCCTCGGCACGATCGCCCGCTCCGGCACGCGCGCCTTCATGGAGCGCATCGAGGCCAACAAGCAGGGCGAGGGCGCCCAGCTCATCGGCCAGTTCGGCGTCGGCTTCTATTCCTGCTTCATGGTTGCCGATCACGTCGATGTCGTTTCGCGTCGCGCCGGCGCCGAAGACGCCTGGCTCTGGTCTTCCGATGGCAAGGGCGGCTACAGCGTCTCCCCCGTCGACGCAAGCGCGGCTCCGGCGCGCGGCACCCGCATCACGCTGCATCTGATGGAAGATGCCAAGAGCTATGCATCGCGCTGGACCGTCGAGCGCATCGTCAAGGAACAGTCGGGCCATGTGCCGGTGCCGATCAAGATCGCCGAGAAGCCCGGCGAGGAGGCCACGCAGCTCACCGACGGAACCGCACTGTGGACCAAGTCGAAGAACGACATCACAGCCGAGGAATATACCGATTTTTATCGCGGCGTTTCGGGCCAGTATGACGAGCCGGCGCTGACGGTGCATTTCCGCGCCGAAGGCCGCCATGAATATTCGGCGCTCGCCTTCGTGCCCGGCTCGCAGCCGTTCGATCTCTTCGACCCGGATCGCAAGGGCCGCATGAAGCTCTATGTGAAGCGCGTCTTCATCACCGATGAGGCGGAATTGCTGCCGCGCTATCTCCGATTCGTCCGCGGTCTTGTCGACACGGCCGACCTGCCGCTTAACGTTTCGCGCGAGATGATCCAGGAAAGCGCGATCCTGTCGGCGATCCGCAAAGGCGTCACCAATCGCATCATTACCGCGATCGAGAAGCAGGCGGAGAGCGACCATGATGCGTTCCTGAAAATCTGGGAAAACTTCGGCAGCCTGATCAAGGAAGGGATCTACGAGGATTTCGAGCGCCGCGCGCAATTGCTGGCTTTGTCGCGCTTTCGCACGACTGCATCTGCGGACGGCTATCGCTCGCTCGCCGATTACGTCAAGGATGTGAAGGAAGGCCAGCAGGCGATCTACTATCTGGTCGGCGGCAGCCTGGAGCAGCTGAAGGCTTCGCCACAGCTCGAAGGCTTCCGCGCCCGCGGCATCGAAGTTTTGTTGCTGACAGATTCCGTCGACAGCTTCTGGGTCACCAATGCTCCGGAATTCGAGGGCAAGAGCTTCAAGTCGATCACCCAGGGTTCCGCGGATCTCACGCAATTCAAAAAGCAGGATGAAGACAAGCCGGAGAGTGCGACGGCTCCGGCCGACGTGCAGGCCTTCATCGATTTCGCTAAGGAAAAGCTTGCCGACGAAGTCTCCGACGTGCGCGCCTCCGATCGCCTGATCGAAAGCGCCGTCTGCCTGGTTGCTTCCGAGCAGGGCTACGACCGGCAGCTCGAGAAAATCCTGCAGGGGGCCGGTCGCTTGCAGTCCGGCGCCAAGCCGATCCTTGAAGTCAATATGGAACACCCGGTCGTCAAGGCGATCGCTGCCAAGATCGATGCACCCTCGCTGCGTGACGATGCGGCGTTCCTGCTGCTCGACCAGGCGCGTGTGCTCGATGGCGACAAGCCGGCGGATCCGCGCGCTTTTGCCGAGCGACTGGTGCGGGTGATGGAAAAAGCGCTCCGGTAATCAAGGCGGCCGGCGCGGCTCGAAAAGACGCGCCGGCCTCTTCAGCCGGGGATCACAGTACCGCTTCGTCCCTCGCGATTAAAATCTTGTCTAAAATAATCATCTTTTTATTGCTAGATGGGCGTTCCTCTTCTATAGAGAAACGCGAATTGGCTGGGCATCGTCCCGCCACGTAAGCGTTAACGTCACTCAACGCGTATGATCGAACGGCTCTGCGGCTTCGGTCTGCGCGACTGTGTCCTGCGGATCGAGACCAAAGAGCCTCGAAAGGATGCAGATGGATACTCCACACACGTCAAATCCGATTGGTTCGGCTCCGAAGATCGAGCGCGTACGCCATGAGCTGAAGCGGCGCTCCTTGACCGTCGCCAGCGTCGTGAACGTCACACCCGGCATGCTGCGCATCGAGTTCTCCGGGGAGGATCTCGCCGACTTCGTCAGCCTCGCGCCCGACGACCACATCAAGGTCTTCGTTCCGGGTTCGGGCGAGGAAATGGAACGACGCGACTATACGCCCCGTCGTTACGATACCGTTACCCGCACGCTCGTCATCGATTTCGCCGTTCATGAAGCAGGCCCCGTTACCCAATGGGCGCTTGAAGCCAGCGTTGGCGACAGGCTGGAGATCGGCGGCCCCCGTGGTTCCGCAGTTATCTCCAACGACATCAAGAATTGGCTGCTCATCGGCGACGAAACGGCCTTGCCGGCAATCGGCAGACGCATCGAGGAAGCCGGCGGCGATGCACACATCACAGCCATCGTCGCAGTTGCTGACGAAGCCGAGCATCAGGTTCTTCAAGGTGAAGCGCGGGTGACGATGCATTGGGCGCATCGGCCCTTGTCGCGAGCGACCGATGCGTCTGCGCTGATAAACATTCTTCGTTCGGTCGAGCTAACGGCCGGTACCTTTGTCTGGATTGCCGCCGAAGCCTCGGTGACACGCGCGCTGCGAACCTATCTCGTCGAAGAGCGCGGCTATCCGCTGAGCTGGATCAAGGCATCCGGCTACTGGGTGAAAGGCAAAGCGGATACAACCGAGAAGTTCGAATAAGGCTGGATATGGCAGGCGCTTATGAAAAAAACGCCTGCCAGTCCTGATGTGACGACCGGCAGACCTTGCCGATGAATGTTCCTGCTCCATCTGATGGCACAACTGTCCGGTAGCTCGATGCCAAGATTGGCTTTACCGGGACTGGAATCAGGGAAGATTTCGGCTTCCTAAATTGCGTGGGATCGCCGAAGGTTAGGTGCAAAATGGAAACGGCGGCGAAGTCATCACCGGTCCTTTTGCAGGTTCCAAGCGCCGAGCGGGAGGCGGTGCGGACGAACGTTGTGCAAACTCCTGTCGCTCGCGACGGCCAATATTGAGGATCGAGGCGAGGTGCTTGCCGTCCCGAAAGAACCGCCGCAGACCTTCGTCGCGCTGATGCTCTTGTCATTGCGCAAGGCCTTCTTCAGCATCGCTCTTGCCAGCGCCGCCATCAATGTGCTGGCGCTGACCGGCTCCTTCTTCATGCTGCAGGTGTATGACCGGGTCATTCCGAGCCGTAGCCTGCCGACGCTTTCCGGACTTGTCGTCATCGTCGCGACGCTGTTCCTGTTCCAGGGAGCGCTGGAGCTGCTGCGCTCCATGCTGCTTGCGCGGATCGGCATGTCGCTCGACGAGCGATTGAATGGAAGGGTCTTCCGCTCGCTCTTGTTCCTGCCAACCCAAAAGCAGACGTCGGATGATGGATTGCAGTCGGTTCGTGATCTGGAGCAAATCCGTTCTTTCCTGTCGGGCAGTGGTTCCACCGCGTTTTTCGACCTGCCCTGGATGCCTTTCTACCTGATACTCTGCTTTCTGTTTCACGTCTGGATCGGCGTCACCGCCCTCTGCGGCGCTGTCCTGCTCGTCGGCATCACCTTGCTTGCCGAAACACTGTCGCGACGGCCGGCGCTCGAGGCGGCAAAGTCTTCAGCCGCGCGTCTCGGCTTCGCGCAAGCAGCGCGGCGAAACTGGGAAGCCGCAATCTCGATGGGATTTGCAGGCCGGCTGACCGAGAAATGGGCTGCAATGAACGATGACTACCTGAGGCATCAGGCTGCCGCGGGTACCATCGTCGGCGCGCTGACGATCGCGGCAAAGATGGCGCGCATGATGCTTCAATCTGCCGTGCTCGCGGTCGGTGCGATCCTCGTCATTCGCCAGGAAGCGACCGGCGGCATCATCATAGCAAGCTCGATCCTGGTGACGCGAGCGCTGGCTCCAGTGGAGCTTGCGATCGCTCAGTGGAAGGGTTTTGTTGCAGCCCGTCAGGGCTGGGCGCGGCTTGCAGCCCTCCTCGATGTCGCGCCGGACGGGCAGCATGTACTCACTCTGCCGGCACCGGTGAACGAACTCGGCGTCGAAAATATCAGCGTGATATCTCCCGGCGGTAGAGACTTCATCCTGCGCAATATCTCGTTCAAAATATCGGCCGGCACGGTGCTTGGCATCATCGGCCCGAGTGCATCGGGCAAATCGTCGCTTGCTCGGGCGTTGACCGGCCTTTGGCCGATTGCAATCGGCACCGTCAGGCTCGACAAGGCGGGGTTGTCGCAATGGGATGCGAACGAGCTCGGCCGGCATGTCGGTTACCTGCCGCAGGATGTCGGTCTCCTCGAGGGCTCGATCGCCGACAATATTTCCCGCTTCGTGAAGGACGTAGCGCCCGAGCCGGTCATAAGAGCGGCGAAGGCTGCCGGCGTCTATGACATGATCGTCAAGCTCCCCGATGGCTTCGATACGATGATCGGGGAGGCGGGATCGCGGCTCTCAGCCGGCCAGAGGCAGCGCATCGCCTTGGCGCGCGCTCTTTACGGAGATCCGTTCCTGGTGGTGCTGGACGAGCCTAATTCCAACCTCGATGCCGAGGGTGAGGCGTGCCTGACCGCAGCGTTGACGGGTGTGCGTGAGCGTGGCGGTATCGCCGTTGTCATCGCCCACAGGCCAAGCGCGCTTGCAGCTGCCGATACGGTGATGATCGTTGCCGGCGGCCAGGTGCAGGCATTCGGCCCGAAGAAGGATGTTCTCGGATTGCCGCCCAAGCCTGCCGGACCGGCAACTCTTGCGATCGCCGGCGGGGAAGCACGATGAGCGAGACGCCTTCGCCATCAACCGAACGCGCCATTCGCCGGCTGTCGCTGTTTGTGGTGATCGCGATATTGCTGCTGTTCGGTGTCATGGGAGGCCTCGCTGCCGCCACCAAAATTTCCGGGGCGGTGATTGCCTCCGGCAGCCTGGTGGTCGACAGCTATGTGAAACCGGTGAAGCATCTGAAGGGCGGCATTACCAGCACGATCTTCGTGAAGAATGGTGATCATGTCGATGCAGGCCAGGCGCTTGTGCGGCTGGACGACACGCAGACCAGGGCCAATCTCGCCATCATCCGCAAGCGCCTCAACGAATTGTCAGCGCGCACCGCGCGCCTGGTGGCCGAGCGCGACGGCAAGGACGAAATCGCCTTTCCGGCCGATCTGCTTTCCGCGATCGGCAGTGAGGATGTCAGGGCCATTCTGGCCGGAGAGCGACAGCTTTTTCGAGACCGCTTGGCATCACGCGAAGGTCAGAAATCGCAGCTGCGCGAGCGAATTCAGCAGTTGAATCAGGAGATCGAAGGTCTTGTGGCGCAGGAGCAGGGCAAGCGAAGGGAAATTGCTTTGATCGCCAAGGAGCTAGGTAGCCTCGAAGGTCTGCTCAACCAAGGCATTATTTCGGCAACCAAGGTCTTTTCGCTGCAGCGTGAAAGCGCTTCGCTGAATGGCGATCTCGGCAATCTCGTCTCGTCGATCGCCCAGACCCGCGGTAAGATCGCTGAAACAGAATTGCAGATCCTTCAGATCGATGCCGATCGCAGCTCGCAGGTCTCCGAACAGCTGCGCCAGGCGGAGAGTGATACCGGGCAGTTTTCCGAGCGCCTGGTTGCTGCCGAGGATGATCTCAAACGGATCGACATCAGGTCGCCGCAGGCCGGCATCGTGGATCAATCGAGCGTCCATGCCGAGGGCGCGGTGATCTCGCCGGCCGAGACGATCATGCAGATCGTCCCCGACAGGGATGCGCTGGTGGCCCAGCTGAAACTTGCGCCGCAGGATATCGACCAAGTCGCCGTCGGACAGTTGGTATCATTGCGGTTTCCCGCTTTCAATCAACGGATCACGCCTGAGCTGAACGGGCATGTGGAGACCGTCTCTGCGGATCTGATGACCGATCAGCGTTCGGGCCAGAGCTATTATGTCGTGCGGGCAAGGGTGCCAAAGCAGGAATGGGGCCGCCTGGGGCAATTGACGCCCCTGCCGGGCATGCCGGTGGAGGCCTTCATGCAGACAGGCCAGAGAAGCGTCCTGGCCTATCTGACGAAACCGATGACCGATCAGATCAAGCGCGCATTCAAGGAGGATTAGGGCACCTCAATGAGGTGCCCTTGTCGTCTTTAGATGTGCCAGTCCGTCGCCGTCGTATGGGTGGAATGGGTTGAAGCGGCGAGCTGGGCGGCATGGTCGTCCAGCGAATAAGCCTTGATGTAGTCGATCTTCATCTCGGATCCGTTCGGCAGCCCGTCCGTCGGAGTGCCCGCCACGCCGCCGACGGCGAGGTCGACCAGCATATACATCGGGCTGTGCATATCGGCAGGCGTAGCGGCATGGGCGACCGCAACGTCGTCGAAATACCAGACGATCTGATCCTTTTCCCAGAGCACGCCGTAATTGTGGAAACCGTCGGTGCTCGGTACCTCGACCGGGATCGAATTCATCGTGTGCTGACCGGTGGCATTCGAATGAACCGTCACGTTGACCGTATCGGGATTTTGCCCGCGCATTTCCACCACGTCGAGTTCCGGCGGCCAGGATCCGTCCTCCGGCAGCAGCCAGAAAGCAGGCCAGACGCCCTGGTTATGCGGCATCTCCGCCCGCATTTCGAAATAACCGTAGGTCTGAGAGAAGGTAGAATGAGTGGTCAGAATGCCTGACGTATAATCATGGTTCTCAACGATCGATTTCAATGCATCCGGGGTTTGTTTTGCCGTGATCGTCAGGATGCCGTCGGAGACGGAAAACGGGTTTGCGGATGCCGTCGGCCCGTAGGCTGGATTGACATACCATTGCAACTCGCCGTTCAGGCTGCTGCCCTTTTCCGGCGCCCAGGAATATTTCGCATCCCAGGTGCCTTGGGTTCCCTGGTGCAGCGAAAGCGTATTGAAATCGTCCGAAAAGGTCTGCGTCAGCGACGATCTGTCAAGCCCGAGCTGGAACTGGTCTGCGTGAAGATCGGAGACGGTCTTGTTGGCGAGGACCAGGCTTTCGCCATTGCCGAGATCGAGCCGGACATTGGCACCTTCCTGGGTGGAATGGCTGACGACCTGATCGAATGACGTCAAGGCATACTGATTGAGCCTGACCTTGTCGTCGTCGCTGAAATCGGTGATGAGGTCGCTGCCATTGCCCTTGGTGATGATAAAGGTATCGGCGCCGCCGCCGCCGGTGAGCACGTCGTTGCCGGCGCCGCCGTCGATCGTCTGGCTGCCACTGCCGCCTGTGATGATATTGTCGGCATCATTGCCATAGGCATGACGATTGTTGCCCGTCACCGTGAGATTTTCGAAATTGGCAGGCAGCGTGTAATCCATCCAGGTGTTGATGGTGTCGATACCGGCGTTGGGCGCTTCATAGGCGCGGTTGATGCTGGAATAGAGATAATAGATATCGTCGCCGGTACCGCCCGTCATCGTCACATTGACGGAGGCGTCGCCCCACATGGAGTCGTTGCCGGCGGTACCGTTGAGCACCGGACCCGAGCCGGTAGCGGAAAAGAAACCAGTCGATGAGTCGCTGTAGTAAAGTGGTTGTCCAAGAGCATTCAAGACAGATTTACGCATGAGAAGCCTCTTCCATGTGCCGGATTATCTCCTCCATCGACCTAATATGTCTCCCCACTCATATGCATCAGATAGCGTGCTTTGTTTTTCTGCCCACCCCCTGGAGCCAGTTTTTTCGTCGTATTATCCAGGTCAGCTCACGGGATCGCATGCGAGCATGGCATACGGGGTAGCGACGCGATCGTGTGTCGCGTCGCCGGGGTTGTTCTCTTAGAGAGAAGCCTTCACCTTCTGGGCGATTTCCGGACTGACCCAAGTCGTCCAGATGTCCTCATGGGTCTTCAGAAAATACTTCGCAGTATCTTCATTGGTGCCCTGATTATCCGTCTGCCATGCAAGGACGCTGTTCACCACATCATTCGTCCATTTCCGCTTCTTCAGATAGTCCGCAGCGACCCCGGCTTTCTCGGCGAATTGCTTGGTGACGACGGTAAAGACTTCCGAGACGGGGTAGGAGTTGACCTTCGGGTTGGCGCAATCGATCACCGAGGTGCAGGCATCCCATTCGGCCTTGTCGTGGGGAACGCCGAAAGACAAGCGTACCATCGGGTACTTGCCGAGGATTGCGGTTGGCGACCAGTAATAGCCGAGCCAGCCGGTCTTCCTCTCGAAGGCATTGGCGATCGTACCGTCGAGCGCGGCGGCAGAACCTGTTTCGACGATTTCAAATCCCTTTTTCTCGCCATCGAGCGCCCGGAAAAGATTGCCGAGCGAGGCCTGGCATTGCCAGCCGGGCGGGCAATTGTAGATGACGCCCTTCTTCGGATCATTCGGCGAGGGGAAGAACTCGGGATGTTCCAATGCCTGCTGGACGGTCTTGATTTCGGGATGGGCGTCGGCCAGGAATTTCGGAATCCACCAGCCGTCCTGGCCGCCTTCGGAAAGAATGCCGGCCGCGATAACCAGCCTGCCCTCGGAAACGGCCTGATCCAGCGGCGTGCGCACCGCATTGATCCAAAGCTCCGGCGCGACGTCGGGCTGGCCCTTTTCGTTCATGGCGGTGAAGGTCGGCAGCGTATCGCCGGTGACAAGGTCGACCGAGCAGCCATAACCTTCCCGGAGGATGATCTTGTCGACATTTGCCGCAACGCCGGCCGACGCCCAGTTCATTTCGGCGATTGAGACCGAGCCGCAATCGGCATGTGCGGCGCCGGCAAAGGTATAGAGTGCTGCAGCGAAGACGGCGGCAGCGATATGCTTTCTCATTTAAGACCCCCAAGGTCCTGATGTTGCTGTTGCGGAAGGGCGTCGCGGCAGAACCCGCCGACTGTTTCCCTTCGCTTTGCGATACCTCGGCTGCGTCAAGGCTATGCCGGGGCCAATCCCGATCAACCGTCACGGTCGGGATGCGTGGGGATTACTGCCATATGCGTGTCCCGGTCATGCGTTGGCGGCATGAAGTTTTTTAGCTTTCCCACAGGAAATGACTTTGAGCGATCGGTCGCCAAGGCGCCTCGGCCTGATAGGCAAGGCTGATCCAAGCGGTCCCGATGCAGGAAACAGATTTCCCCTTTCGGTGGAACTGAGAGATGGCTGTTTCTTTTAATCTACAAAATTTGTGGACAATATTCGCACTATCGAACACATGTCCGACGTTCGGAAAGGGATGAAAATGAGTGCGCCTAAATTGGTCGGCATTGCCGGCAGCTTCAACCGTCCGTCCAAGACCTACGCACTGGTCCAGACCGTCGCCGGTCTGGCGGGCGACCGCTACGGATTTACCAGCAAGGTTTACGACCTGCACGATGTCGGTTCTTCGCTCGGGGTGGCGCAATGGCGCAAGGATCTCGACGCTCAGGCGAAGAACGTGATTGACGATATCGTCTCGTCGGACGCGCTGATCATCGGTTCACCCACTTTCAAGGGATCCTATCCCGGGCTCTTCAAGCATCTCATCGACCTTATCGATCCGCATGAGCTGCGCGCCAAGCCGATCATCATCACCGCGACCGGCGGCGGCGACCGGCATGCGTTGATGGTGGAGCACCAGCTGCGGCCGCTCTTCGGCTTCTTCATGGCCCACACGCTGCCGACCGCGGTCTATGCTGCGGATCGCGATTTCACCGATTACAGGGTTTCCTCCGAACAGCTTTCCAACCGGATCAATGAGGTCGTCGGCGAGTTGGCCGCCTTCTTTCCGCATCGGGTGACGGTGCTGGCGGCCGCTGAATAGCGAGCAACGCCGGTTCGACCGGCAGGTTTTCAATTTTAAATTCAACGAGATGGAGGGTTGCATGACATCGAATATCATCAGTCGCCTGAAGACGATCTTCGGCTTGTCTCCGTTGAGTAAGCGGAAGGGCAGTCCCGCACCCACACACGAGACGTTTGTCGCAAGCTACGACCGGGAGCCTTCGGCCCGCGATTACGAACTCTATTATTGGTGCTCCACGCCGGCGCCCTGGTATTGAACGAAGGCGCCACCGGCTTCGTATTGCGGGTCTCGCCGAAATCGGCTGCGAGGATATCATGAGCAGAGTACTCATCGTGCCCGGATTGTTCGGATCGGGTGAAGGGCATTGGCAGCGCTATTGGCTGCAGGATAAGCCCGACGTCCGGCTTGTCGAGCAAGCCGACTGGGATTTTCCCTATTTCGGTTGCTGGATGGAAAACCTCGAGGCGGCGCTCGAGGATGCCGGTGAAGCCTATCTCGTCGCCCATAGCCTGGGTTGCCTGCTGGCGGCCAGATTGGCGGGGCGTCCGGCTGCGCGAAGGGTGAAAGGCGCGCTTCTCGTTGCGCCCTGCGATATTCCGGTCACCGAAAGGCTGCACGCCGGCCATCTTTCCTTCGGCACGATGCCAACGGAGGCATTGCCTTTTCCCAGCATCACAGTCGGGAGCCTGAACGATATCTATATGACGCTCGACCGGCTGACCATGTTCGGGCGGCTTTGGAATTCCGATGTCCGCAACATCGGCCTTGCCGGACACATCAATATTGCGAGCGGATTTGGACGGTGGCCAAGCGGTTATGGCTTTCTCGAAGCGTTGAAGGCGCGCGCGAGACATCGCAAGCCCCAAGGTTTTTCGGCGACAGTTGCCGCCTCGGCTTGAAAGAGGGCTTTTCACACCGTGCATTCAGCGCCATTGTACTGCCGCGGCTCTTTTGACCATGTCCTCTGCCCGCTGTCCACGACACGCGGTGAGGCTTTTATTTGGGAGGTAATGTGATGAGTTTGCGTATCAATGACATCGCTCCGGATTTCTCCGCCGAGACGACGCAGGGCGAACTTCAGTTCCACGATTGGATTGGCAACGGCTGGGCCGTTCTGTTCTCCCATCCGAAGAACTTCACGCCTGTCTGCACGACCGAACTCGGTGCAATGGCAGGTCTGGAGCAGGAATTCGCCAAGCGCGGCGTCAAGGTCATCGGTATTTCGGTCGACCCGGTCGAAAGCCATGTCAAATGGAAGAGCGATATCAGAACGGCGACCGGCTTCGACGTCGAATATCCGCTGATCGGCGACAAGGATCTCAAGGTTGCCAAGCTCTATGACATGCTGCCGGCCGGTGCCGGCGAAAGCTCGGAAGGACGCACGCCGGCCGACAACGCCACCGTTCGCTCCGTCTTCGTCATCGGCCCGGACAAGAAGATCAAGCTGATCCTCACCTATCCGATGACCACGGGCCGCAACTTCGGCGAAATTCTCCGCGCCATCGACTCGATCCAGCTTACGGCCAAGCATCAGGTCGCAACTCCGGCCAACTGGCAGCAAGGTGAGGATGTCATCATCACCGCCGCCGTTTCCAACGAGGACGCAATTACGCGTTTCGGTTCGTTCGATACTGTATTGCCTTATCTGCGCAAGACCCGTCAGCCGACTGCCTGAGCGGGAGTAACGACAACCGCATTCATCAATGCGGTGCGGCCCAATAGGCCGCACCGTTTTTCAAAGCCTGACATTCTCGCGCAGGAACTCCAGAAGCGTCCGCACGCGCGCTGGCAGCGGGCCACCCTGGCCGATATAAACGGCATAGAATTCCTCGACATCACCGGGATTGAGCTCTTCCAGGACAGGCGTTAGTCGACCGGCTTCAATATCGGATTTGACGGTAAAGGCAGGGAGGCGTGCAAGACCTGCGCCCGCCAGCGCCAGATGGCGCATGGCCTCGCCGTCACCGACCTGTATGCCGCGCGCCGCAGGAAGTGTCATTGTCTGGCTGCCTAGTCTCAGGGGCCAACCTTCCACCGCACGAGAGTAGGAAAAGCCGATGCGGCAATGCGTTTCAAGCTCCGCCGGCGAGCTGGGAACGCCGTGCCGCCGCAGATAATCCGGCGATGCAACGATCATTTTTCGCGTCGTGCCGAGTTTGCGGGCGGTAAGGCTCGAACTCTTGAGCGGCCCGGTGCGAATTGCGACATCCGCCCGCTCTTCCAGCAGATCCACGACCCGGTCGGTGTGCACGAGTTCGAGCGAGACATCCGGATAGAGCGCCATAAAGGACGGGATGAGTGGGGCAAATACGTGATTGCCGAAAGAGCCGCTGGTGTTGATGCGGATATGCCCCGCAACCTGCTCTCCCGCCGAAGCGTGGCGTTCCGCCTCTGCCATATCGGCAAGGATTGCGACGCTGCGCTCGTAGAAGCCACAGCCTTCCGGCGTCAATTGCAGGCGTCTGGTCGAACGATTGATGAGGCGTGCGCCAAGACGCTTCTCCAGCCTCGTGACGAGCTTGCTGACGGCCGAGGGCGTCATGCGGCAGGCTGTTGCTGCCGCGGTGAAGCCGCCAAGCTCCACGGCACGGACGAAGACCTCCATTTCCCCGGAGCGATTGATATCCTGACGGCTCATGATGAATTCAAGTCATAAAACAGTTTCTTTCCGGCAATCTATATCAACGAAGTTGAGGCGTCTATCTATTCAGGACAGCAAAGGAGATCGATGATGGACTACAGAAATCTTGGTGCTTCCGGTTTGAAAGTACCCGTGCTGAGCTTCGGGGCCGGTACGTTCGGCGGCAGCGGCCCGCTATTCAGCGCCTGGGGAACGACCGATGCGACGGAGGCCCGCCGTCTCATCGACATCTGCCTCGAAGCCGGCCTCAATCTGTTCGACACTGCCGATGTCTATTCGGCCGGCGCCTCCGAGGAGATCCTTGGGCAGGCGATCCGCGGCAGGCGAGACGCCGTGCTGATTTCGACCAAGACCGCATTGCCGATGGGGGATGGACCGGCCGACTGGGGCGCCTCGCGCTCCCGGCTGATCAAGGCGGTCGATGCAGCTTTGCATCGCCTCGGCACAGACTATATCGACCTGCTGCAACTCCATGCCTTTGATGCCTCGACGCCCATCGAAGAGACGCTTTCCACACTTGATGGCCTCGTGAAGGCGGGCAAGATCCGCTACGTCGGTGCTTCGAATTTCTCCGGCTGGGAGCTGATGAAATCCCTTGCCGTCTCGGAGCGGCAGTCCTACGCGCGTTATGTCGCGCATCAGGTCTATTATTCGCTTGCCGGTCGTGACTACGAATGGGAACTGATGCCGCTGGGTGCAGATCAGAATGTCGGCGCGCTGGTCTGGAGCCCGCTGGCATGGGGCAGGTTGACGGGAAAGATTCGGCGCGGTCATCCGCTGCCAGAAACCAGCCGCCTGCACGAAACGGCATCTTTCGGGCCGCCGGTCGATGACGAAAAGCTGTTCGATATTGTCGATGTACTTGACGAGATTGCCGCCGAAACCGGCAAGAGCGTGCCGCAGATCGCGATCAATTGGCTGCTGAGCCGGCCGACGGTCGCAAGCGTCATCATCGGTGCGCGCAATGAAGAACAGTTGCGGCAAAACCTCGAGGCGGTCGGCTGGACGCTTTCCAAGGAGCAGATCGAAAAGCTGGATAAAGTCAGTGCTGTTGCAGCACCCTATCCTTATTTTCCGTATCGGCGGCAGGAGGGGTTTGCCAGGCTCAATCCGCCTCTGGTCTGAGCGGAGAGCTTGCAGCTCTCCGAAATCGCCATGACGAGAAATTGGCGGCAGAGGTGGTGTCGCTCCGCCGCCAAATTTATCTTCACCGGCCGCCCTCGATCTTGCGATGGCGCTGGTTCCGGCCGCTTTCGCCGTAGGGATAGGCGGCGGGCTGGGGTGCGCTGATTTCGTTCAGCCTATCCATCTCCGCCTCGGATAGCTTCAGTTCGGCGGCGCCGAGATTGTCGGCAAGCTGCTCCGGCGTGCGCGCACCAAGAATGACCGACCTGATGGCTGGCCGCGCCGCCGTCCAGGCAAGCGCCACCTGCGCCATCGAGACGCCGCGCGCCGTGGCGATCTCTTCCACGGCCGCAATGATTGCCCAAGTCCGTTCCTGCGCATTACGCGGCGCAAAGGATTCGCTGCCGCGATTGGGATTTTCGCCAAGCCGGGTGGCGCCGGTCGGCGTTTCATCGCGCTTGTATTTGCCCGTCAGCCAGCCGCCGCCGAGCGGCGACCATGGAAGCAGGCCTATGCCGGCATCCAGGCAGGCATCGACGATCTCAAGCTCGATGTCGCGAACAAGCAGATTGTATTGCGGCTGCAGCGTGACTGGGCGTGTGTATCCACGCGCCTTGGCGATCTCGGCTGCCTTGGCGATATGCCAGCCGACATAGTTGGAAAAGCCGTAATAGCCGATCTTGCCGGCGCGCACTGCATCGTCCAGAAAGCGAAGCGTTTCCTCGATCGGCGTCAAGGCATCCCAGGCATGTATTTGGTAGAGATCGATGTGCTCGATGCCGAGACGGTGCAGGGAATCGTCCAGCGCCTGACCGAGATGCCGGCGCGAAAGTCCGAGGTCGTTCGGTCCCGTGCCCATCGGGAACCGGCCTTTGGTGGCGATGACGGCCTGGCGGGCCTCGGTCGGACGGGCCTTCAGCCAGCGGCCGATGATCGCCTCCGACTTGCCGGCGCTATAGACGTCGGCGGTGTCGATGAAATTGCCGCCCCATGCGAAATAATCGTCAAGAAGCCTATGTGACGCCGCCTCGTCCGCTTCCGCGCCGAAAGTCATGGTGCCAAGGCAATAGGCCGTGACGACGGCCCCGCTTGGGCCGAGCTTGCGATAATCCATTCCTGCCTCCTCTGAACGGAGCGCTGGTCCCCGATCGGCAAAGCGGTCGGGAGAGCTGCAGGCTCCGTGATCCATAGCAATGTGGTGCTTGAGACGGCCTCCACCGTCGATGGGGTTCGACGCTCGGCGTGTTATTGCCGCGGCCGCACTATCACCATAGCCAATCATCCCATGATTACCAAGCGAATTTGGGCCGAAAACCGCATTCGTTGCCTGGGTCGCTTGGCCCGCGCTAAGATCCCCTTTGTTATGATTCTCCTTTTGCCGAATGCCCCCCTTCATGGATGAAACGCCGACAAGCCGCATGCTCTCCTGGGCGCGCAACTCCACGATCTACCGCCTCGAACGCCGGATGATGACGGAGAAGCAGCTGTTCGATGCGATCGCCAAAAAAGCGAAACAGAAGTTCGAGGATATCAGCGACGCTCAGATCAAGGCGCTTGCCGATTTTGCCGTCAAATTCGCCTATGAGCTGAAAGTGCTCGATGATGTCGCTTATGCCGAGATCAGCACGCGCTCGGCAGTTCGCTCCGGCAAATCGAAGAAAGCCATCGCCTTCAGGCTCGCGTCCAAAGGCATTGACGGCGAAACGGTCGTCGCGGCAGTGGAAGAAGTCGACGATCTCCACTCCGCCGTCATCTTTGCCAGAAAGCGAGGTTTCGGGCCCTTCCGGCGCGGCGATCTTGATGAGAAGCGCAAGACGAAGGAACTGTCAGCCTTTGCCCGCAATGGCTTCAGCTTCGCCATCGGCAAAAGGGTTTTCGACATGGAGCGAGAGGATGCCGAAGAGCTATTGCAGTCGGCCTCCGCATTCTGACGCCTGATGCTCATTGAAATAGCTGAGGTCACCCGCTAGTTTCGCCACGCTTGAGTAGGGCGTGCAGGGGAAGTTCGTGAAAGCAGCTATTCGATTACTCGCCGTGGCGACGTGCATCGCCTGTTTGCCTATGACTGCCCGTGCTGATTGGCAGGCGGTGGAGACGACCAAGACCTACACGATTTCAGGAACAACCGGGGCCGAGCTTTACGACTCTATTGGTGAACGTGGCCCATTGCTCGGGCCGAAGGTCAGGGCGATCGCCCATACCGATTTCAAGCTGACCTGGACGCGGAAATACGAGCCGCAGCCGGATGGTGCTTGCACGATCACCGTCAACATACCGAAGCTGATCATCACCTACACTTTGCCGAAACCCCCGGCGCAATTGCTGGCTTCGACCCGCAAAAGCTGGCAGAAATTCATCGCCGGCGTCGAGGCGCATGAGCGGGTGCATGGCGGGTATATCAAGGACATGGTCAAGGAAATCGAGGCCATGAGCGTCGGCTTCTCCGTGCCCGATGACCCGAAATGCAGCAAGATCCGCGTGGAGTTGACGAAGCGGCTTGGCGAGATCTCCAACAAGGAGCGGCAGCGAAACAGCGACTTCGATAAGGTCGAGTTCAGCGACGGCGGCAATCTCCAGCAGCTCGTTCTAAAACTGGTGCGCGAGGAATAGCTGAGAGGAGCGCAGCCGGTTGGGTTGCTCCCGGCTGCGATTGGTCGGGGCCGCTTAGCGGCCCTTCTGTTTCCGCCATTCGGCGAATTTCTGTTTCGGCGCGTCGCTGGTCGCCGGATAAAGGCCGATGATGGTCGCGCCGTTCAGGACTTCCTCGGTGACGAAATCCTCATAGGCCGTCATCTCCACGGTCTCAGTGGCAATCTCATCGGCGAGATGCGCCGGGATGACGATGACGCCCTCATTGTCGCCGACGAGCACGTCACCGGGGAAAACCGCCACATCGCCGCAGCCGATCGGGCCGTTGATTTCGATGGCCTGATGCAGCGTTAGGTTCGTCGGCGCCGACGGGCGGTGATGATAGGAGGGGATGTCGAGGGCAGCGATTTCCGGGCTGTCGCGGAAGCCGCCATCGGTGACGACGCCGGCCACGCCGCGCACCTGCAGCCGCGAGATCAGGATGGAGCCCGCTGAGGCGGCACGCGCATCCTTGCGGCTGTCCATAACGAGGACGAAACCAGGCGGGCACTGTTCGACGGCGGCGCGCTGCGGGTGCTCCGGATTGCGGAAGACTTCGAGCGTGTTCAGATCTTCGCGCGCCGGAATATAGCGAAGCGTGAAGGCCTGCCCGACCATGTTTGCCTTCTTGGGCGAGAGCGGCCGAACATCCTGGAGGAATTGGTTGCGCAAGCCCCGCCGGAAAAGTGCGGTGGCGATCGTCGGCGTTGCGACGCCCATCAGCTTGTCACGCGTCTCGTTGCTCAGCACGTAGTTGCTCATGCGATATATCCTCTGGGATCAATAGATATCGGGTTCGCCCGGTGTCGGGCCGAAGGTGGTTTCCAGGAAGTCGAAGTCGCAGCCCGTATCGGCCTGCGCCACGTGGCGCGAAAACATCCAGCCATAGCCGCGGCCGAATTTTTCCGCCGGCTTGACCCAGGCGTCGCGCCGCCGCTGCAGCTCGTCCTCGTCGACAAGCATGTCGATGCGCCGCGCCTCGAGGTCGAGACGAATGATATCGCCGTTGCGCAGTAAGGCCAGCGGACCGCCGACATGGGATTCGGGCGAGACATGCAGGATGCAGGCGCCGTAACTGGTGCCGCTCATGCGGGCGTCGGAGAGGCGGAGCATGTCGCGATGTCCCTGCTTCAAGAGCGCCTTTGGGATCGGCAACATGCCCCATTCCGGCATGCCAGGGCCGCCCTGCGGGCCGGCGCCGCGCAGCACCATGACGTGGTCGGGCGTGATGTCGAGATTTTCATCGTCCACCGCTGCCTTCATCTCCGGATAGGTGTCGAAAACCAGCGCCGGTCCCTGATGCCTATGGAAGCGCGGATCGCAGGCGGCCGGCTTGATGACGGCGCCTGTTGGGGCGAGGTTGCCCTTCAGCACCGCGAGCGAACCTTCGTGATAGACCGGATTGTCGAGCGAGCGGATGACGTCGTCATTGTAGCACTTGGCGCCCTCCAGCGTTTCGCCGAGGGTGACACCGGACACGGTAAGCGTGGTGAGGTCGAGCTTGGAGGCGAGCTTTGCCATCAGCGCCCGGAGGCCGCCGGCATAATAAAAATCCTCCATCAGGTAGGCTTTTCCGGTCGGTCTGATATTGGCGAGCACCGGCGTCGTGCGCCCGGCCTCATCGAGATCGTCGAGCGAGAGATTTGTGCCCGCCCGCCGCGCCATCGCGATCAGGTGCACAACGGCATTGGTCGAACAGCCAGTCGCCATCGCCACCGCCACCGCATTGTTGACGGCCGCCTGCGTGACGATCTTGGCGGGAACGAGATCTTCCCACACCATCTCCACGATGCGGCGGCCGACAGCCGAAGACATGCGGATGTGATTGGCATCCGGCGCCGGGATGGAGCTTGCGCCGGGCAGCGTCAGCCCTAGCGCCTCGGCGATCGCCGTCATCGTGCTCGCCGTGCCCATGGTCATACAGTGACCGTAGGAGCGGGCGATACCGGCCTCGACATCGACCCATTCCTTCTCCGAAATGGTGCCGGCGCGGCGCTCGTCCCAGAATTTCCAGGCGTCGGAGCCGGAGCCGAGATATTCACCGCGATAATTGCCGCGGAGCATCGGGCCGGCCGGCAGATAGATCATCGGCAGGCCCATGGAGATCGCGCCCATGACGAGGCCGGGCGTGGTCTTGTCGCAGCCGCCCATCAGCACGGCGCCATCGACCGGGTGCGAGCGCAGCAACTCCTCAGCCTCCATCGCCAGCATATTGCGATAAAGCATGGTCGTCGGCTTCACATAGCTTTCCGATAGTGACAGTGCAGGCAGTTCCAGCGGGAAGCCACCGGCCTGCAGGATGCCGCGTTTCACATCCTCGACGCGATGCTTGAAATGCGCATGGCAAGGATTGGCGTCAGACCAGGTGTTAAGGATGGCGATGACCGGCTTGTCGGTCCATTCTTCCGGACCGTAGCCCATCTGCATGGTGCGCGAGCGATGCCCGGAGCTTCTGAGATCGTCTGGGGCGAACCATCTGGCGCTGCGCAGCTCCGAGGGCTTCTTCCTGCTGTTCATTGTATTCGAGCCTTGTTTGTGACGATGAGCCGAACTGAACGGTGTAAGCGTCGCCTCAGTTGCCGATTTCCGATTGCTGGCTGCGACGCCTGTTCGCTCAATCCTCCCGAGTGGGCCAACTGCAAGAAAGAGCGTTGGCATAAACCAACTAAAGCACTAATGTATCAGTGCATCAAGTCACAAACTGTGCTTAATGGGCCGACATTCCCGATCAGAAAGGTCGCAAGTGAAGCTCAATCCGAAAGAATTCGCGCTGGATCGTTCCCGCCAGGTGGCGCCGCAGATCCTGGAAATCCTGAGATCGCGCATTCTTTCCATGGGCTTGCCGCCGACGACGGTGCTGTCGCGCATCTCGCTGCAAAGCGAATTTAATGTCAGCCAGACCCCCGTGCGCGACGCGCTGATCCGTCTCGAGGAGGAAGGGCTGGTCGAAGTCTATCCGCAATATGCGACGGTCGTTTCGCGTATCGATATTCGCAACGCCACTGAGGCTCATTTCCTGCGGCTATCGATCGAGATCGAGGCCGTCCGCCGGCTGACGCTCAATTCTGCCGCGGAAACGGCAGAGGCTCTGGAAGCCGTGCTGGTTCGCCAGAAACATGTGATGTCGCCCGAGACCTACGATCTCTTCGATCTGCTCGACAAGGATTTCCATCGGGTGCTTTACGAACGGGCTGATATTCTCGGCCTGTGGTCGACGGTACGCCGCCAGAGCGTGCATCTCGATCGGCTGCGGATGCTGAACCTGCCGATGCCGGGCAAGCTGGAGCAGATCATTACAGACCATCAAGCGATCGTCGATGCCGTTCGCTCGGCGGATGCGGAGGCTGCCGTTGCCGCTCTGCGCAAGCATCTGTCCGGTACCCTGTCGATCATCGATCTCATCTGCGAGCAGCACCCCGACTATGTGAGCCGTTAGGCGCAAACGATCCCCCAAAATTACCGGAGACATGTGGAGCATGTGATCGCTCGCATTGGCTTGCGCGCCACTTCATGCGAGAAAGTACGCGATGAAGATGATGAGGGAGTTGCCTTGACCATCGGGCTTGCGCATGCCGAATTGATTGCGGTTCTGACGGCTGTCACAGGCAGCGACCCAAGAGTAATGACGGTACGGTCGGGCGATGCCTTGCCGTCCGGCCCGTTCGAGCTTGGGCATCGCACGCTGCAAAGCGGATTGCGCGAATGGGTTCAGGAGCAGACGGCCCATCCGGTCGGCTATCTGGAGCAGCTCTACACGTTTGCCGATCGTGATCGAAACAACGAAATTCTCGGTGGGCGCACGATTTCCATCAGCTATCTGGGGCTTGTGCGAGAGCAGGCCGCACCCGGCGGCGGGATGCCGGGCTGGCACGGCTGGTATGAATATCTTCCCTGGGAAGATCATCGGAACGGCCGGCCGCGGGTTGTCGACGATATCGCCGCTCGTCTCGCGCTTTGGATCGGCGAGGATGCGATGCGGCGCGACCAGCGTCGTCGCCGCGTCGATTTTGACTTCGGGCTGAATGGTGCGGCATGGAACGAAGATCTCGTTCTGCAGCGCTATGAACTGCTCTACGAGGCGCGGCTCGTCGCCGAGGCGGGCTGCGACCTCAAGCACAATTTCGGCAGATCGATGTTTGCCGATCATCGCCGCATCCTCGCCACCGGCATGGCGCGGCTAAGAGCCAAGATCAAATATCGCCCCGTCGTCTTCGAGCTCATGCCCCAGAATTTCACGCTTCTGCAATTGCAGAAAACCGTGGAGGCCTTAGCGGGCCTGACCCTGCATAAGCAGAACTTCCGCCGATTGATCGAACAGCAGGACCTGGTGGAAGAAACCGGCGGCACCGAAAGCGAGACCGGCGGACGTCCCGCCAAGCTCTTCCGCTTCCGCCGCGCTATCCTCGAAGAACGCGAATTCGCCGGAACGAAATTACCACTCTCCCGCAATTGACATATGCTCATGCTGAGAATATCTAATTGCGTATGATATGCTCAAAGCGAGCATAATAAGGAGCCGGTCATGAATCTTCCCATATCCGCATCCTCCCTCTACGAGCGCGTGAGCCGCGTCATCCCCAAGGCCGAATGGCTGACGTTCCAGGATGATGTCGAGGCGATCCTCGAATTGAAGCGACGGCACAACGCCGTCATTCTCGCGCATAATTACCAGACGCCGGAAATCTTCCATGGTGTCGCCGATATCGTCGGCGACAGTCTCGCGCTTGCCCGCAAGGCCGTGGAAGTCGATGCAGACATCATCGTCCTTGCCGGCGTGCACTTCATGGCGGAGACCGCCAAGCTGCTGAATCCGGAAAAGACGGTTCTGATTCCCGATATGGAAGCCGGCTGCTCGCTGGCGGAATCGATCACGCCCGAGGACATCGCCTTGCTGCGCCAGGCCCATCCCGGCGTTCCGGTCGTCACCTATGTCAATACGTCGGCGGCGGTTAAGGCGGCGTCCGATATCTGCTGCACCTCGGGAAATGCCCGGCAGGTGGTGGAATCGCTCGGCGTGCCGAAAGTACTGATGCTCCCGGACGAGTATCTGGCGCGCAATGTGGCACGAGAAACCAATGTCGAGCTCATTGCCTGGCATGGGCACTGCGAGGTGCACGAACTCTTCACCGCAGACGATATCCGCCAGCTTCGCGAGAATTATCCCGGCGTGACGGTGCTTGCCCATCCGGAATGCCCGCCCGACGTCGTCGAGGCGGCAGACTTCGCCGGTTCGACCGCCGTCATGTCCGATTATGTCGGCAAGAAGCGTCCGTCGCGCGTCGTGCTTCTGACCGAATGTTCGATGAGCGACAATGTCGCCGTGCATCATCCGGATGTGGAGTTCATCCGTCCCTGCAATCTCTGCCCCCATATGAAGCGCATCACCCTCGGCAATATCCGCAAGGCATTGGAAGAGGGTCGGCATGAAGTGACCGTCGATCCGGCGATCGCCGCCGACGCCCGCCGCGCGGTGGAAAGGATGCTGGCGATATGAGCGAGATCCTCGAAGAATTAAGCGGCCGCATCGTCATCGTCGGTAGTGGCCTTGCCGGGCTGATGACCGCCCTGACATTGGCGCCCGAACCGACTGTGATCGTCACCCGCGCCTTGATCGGCGGCGAGACGTCGAGTGCCTGGGCGCAGGGCGGCATCGCCGCCAGTGTGGGGCAGGGTGATAGTACCGCCTTGCATCTTGCCGATACGCTCGCTGCTGGCGATGGGCTCTGCGACGCAAAGGTAGCAGCAAGGATCGTCGCGGAAGCGCCGGCTGCCATCGCCGCCCTGGAACGGGCAGGGGTCGAGTTTGATCGCAATGATGCTGGCGAATTGTCCCTCGGCCTGGAAGCTGCGCATTCGCTTCGACGTATCGTGCATTCCAAAGGCGATGGCTCGGGTGCTGCCATCGTCCGCGCGCTTGCCGAAGCGGTCACCCGCACGCCGTCGATCGCGGTGCTTGAAGGCTATCAGGCGCAACGCCTGTTGCTGGATGGGGACCGTGTCGCAGGTCTTTTGTGCCTGACCGACAAAGGCAGCGTCGTTCTGCCGTCTTCCCGCATCGTGCTTGCCACAGGCGGCATCGGCGGGCTGTTCGATGCCACGACCAATCCCGTCGGCAATTTCGGGCAGGGGATTGCACTTGCAGCAAGGGCCGGAGCACGGCTCGCCGACATGGAATTCGTGCAATTCCACCCGACGGCGCTCGATAGCCGCCGGCATCCTCTCGCGCTTGTCAGCGAAGCGGTTCGCGGCGAAGGCGCGCTTCTCGTCAATGAAAGCGGTGAGCGCTTCATGGCGCAGGTGGAGGGGGCCGAGCTTGCGCCGCGTGACGTCGTCGCGCGTGCCATCAGTGCGGAAATCGCCCGTGGCGGCCGAGTTTTCCTCGATGCGCGCGATGCCCTCGGCAATCGTTTTGCCGCACGCTTTCCGGTCATCGAGGCCCTTTGCCGCGAGGCAGGCGTCGATCCGGCGAGCGATCCCATTCCGGTGCGTCCAGCCGTTCACTATCATATGGGCGGCGTGGCGACCGACGAGGACGGTCGCAGTTCCGTCCCCGGCCTGTGGGTCGTGGGCGAGGCCGCTTCCACCGGCCTGCACGGGGCTAACCGCCTTGCCAGTAACTCGCTGCTGGAAGCGGCGGTCATGGGTATGCGGGCGGCGCGCGACATTGCGAACACGGATGCAAGCCCTGCAAGATTGCCACATGACCTCCCGGAGGCGATCGCGCCGGATCTGGCACTTGTCCGGCCGATCGTGTCGCGAAATCTCGGCGTGCTGCGCAATGCCGGCGCCATTCATGGTGCGATCGCGGCGCTGTTGCCTCTTTGCAAGAGTGAAGGCCCGGCAGCCGACCCCGCGCTGGTAGCATTGCTGATTGCCGTTTTCTCAAGCCTCAGAACGGAGTCGCGCGGCGCACATGCCCGCACCGATTTTCCACTCAAGATGCATCATGCGCAGCGCCGCATGATGCATCTGTCCGATGCTCTGGATATCGCCAGGTCCGTCATCCCCTTTTCCATGGCAAGGAGTGCCTGATATGACGCTTGCTCCCCTCCCGCGGCTGATCGTCGAACCTCTCGTCCGCAACGCGCTTGTCGAAGATCTCGGTCTTGCCGGCGACGTCACGTCAACGGCCGTCATCCCCGCAGAGCATCGGTCTCGTGTCGATATGGTGGCCCGCCAGCCGGGCGTCGTCGCCGGTCTTGATGCATCCGAACTTGCCTTCCAGCTGGTTGATCCCGGTATCGTCATGACCCGTCATCTGCCCGATGGTACCAAGGTCAGGGCAGGTGATGTGATCGCAACGATCGAAGGGTCTTCGCGCGGTCTGTTGACCGCCGAGCGTACCGCTTTGAACTTCCTCGGCCACCTCTCCGGCATCGCGTCTGTGACGGGCGGCATTGTCGAGGCGATCGCCGGCACGAAGGCATCGATCGTCTGCACGCGCAAGACGACGCCCGGTCTAAGAGCCCTGGAAAAGTACGCCGTGCGTGCCGGTGGCGGCATAAACCATCGCTTCGCGCTCTATGATGCGGTGCTCATCAAGGACAATCACGTCGCCATTGCCGGTGGCATTGCCGAAGCGATCCGCCGTGCCAAGGGCGGCGTGGGGCATATGGTCAAGATCGAAGTCGAGGTGGACACACTGGAGCAGCTTCGCGAAGCGATGCACCAAGGTGTCGATGCCGTGCTGCTCGACAACATGACGCCCGATCAATTGCGCGAGGCCGTCGATATCGTCGGAGGTCGCGCGATCACCGAGGCGTCGGGCCGCATTACGCCGGAAACTGCCGCTGCAATTGCTGCTTCCGGCGTCGATCTCATATCCGTCGGCTGGCTGACGCACAGTGCGCCGACACTCGATATCGGGCTGGATTGGAAGGCGGCGGCCTGAAGCAAAGTCCTTGCGCCTGCGGGTTGGCCATCACCTCGTCAACGCGCGGATTGCACGTCGGTCAATGCGAAGTCATCTCCGACATACAGCAGCGGCGCGGAATGCCGTTTGGCGAGGGCATAGGCGAAGCAATCACCGAAATTGAGGCCGCCTCGCGTGCCGAAACCCTTGCCGTATTCTAGACGGGCCTTCATCGCGGCACGCGCGAGACTTTCGTCAACCGAGGCGATCTCGACGCCGAATTCGACCAAAAACTCGTCGAGATCGGCAATCGCTTCGCTTCGGTCTCCGTCTTTAATCCTACCTGCCATGACCGTACCGGCTTCGACGTAGTTCACCGCCGATACAAGACGTGGGCTGTTCGTCTGAAGAGCCATCATGCAGTCAGGAGCTTCCACTTCTTCAAACATGATTGCGATGATGGCGGATGCATCAACGATTATCATCGGGGAAGATCTAACTCTTCAGATGTGTCGCCGACCGCTTCATCCCATTCCTGCTTCGTGACAGGACGGCGGTCGTAGCGGCCGGCGCGCTCGCGCACGAAAGCCTTCATACGGGCAACATAGTCGCCCTGCGCCTCCCGTTCGGCGCGCAGCCGTTCCAGCCGCTCGCGCATCGCTCGGGTAATGGCGTCGGTCATAGTCTCACCGGTGAGGCGGGACAACTCGCGCGCCAACCGATCCGCTTCTTCGGTTTTGATGCTCAATGCCATATTGTCTTCTTTCTAGACGAATGATCTAGATAGCATTCATGGATCGTCTCTTCAATGAAAAAGCCGCGCAATCAAGTGGGAACCATTTAAAGAATAGACTAAATTTCATACTACGACCGGTACCTGTGCGCCGTCCATGCTGATCACGACGCCGGTGACGTAACCCGCCTTGGCCGAGCTCAGGAAAGCGACGACATTGGCGATGTCGGCCGGATCGGCCATGCGGCCGATCGGGATGCGCTTTAAGGCATCGGCAAGGACTTCGTTCTCGGTCGAGCCGGTAGCCTTTGCCGCCGCCTTCAGGCCCTCAGCAACACGATCCGTTTCCGTGAGCCCGGGATTGAGGCCGACGACGCGCACGCCCCGGCCGGCATAGGCATTGGCGAGCCCGACGCTTGCGAGCATCAGGGCCGCATTGGCCGATCCGCCCGCCAGATGCACGGGTGAAGCGATCTTGCCGCCATTGCCGATGATGTTGATCACTGCGCCCGAACTGCGCGCGCCCATGCGCTTGATGACGGGATCGATCACGTTGATGTAGGAAAAATACTTCGCATCCATCGCAGCGCGCCAGATGGCTGGGGTCAGATCGTCTGCGGGCGTGCGCGCCGCAGCACCCGCGCTGTTGACGAGGATATCGATCGGGCCGAGTTCCGACTCGACCTTATTCACGACCGTGAGGGCCTGCTCGTCGGATATCAGGTCGGCGGCGTAGCCGCGTGCTCCGCGAAGCTTGGAAAGCGCCGTGTCGATATTGGCCTGCGAGCGTGAGCAGATTGCAACTCGTGCACCCTCCTGCAGGAAGAGTTCAGCGCAGGCATAGCCGATGCCCTTCGAGCCGCCTGTGATCAGAACGACTTTATCCTTGAGGCCAAGGTCCATCAGATGTCTCCGGGTGTGTTGCGAAAGTGCCCGCAAGCTACGTCCGGAAATCCGTGCCGTACAGATGTGCAGCCGTCACAGCTTGTTTACCGCGAACCGATGCGGCGAGCAGCTGCTTAGGAAAGCCGTTTGGCCTTCAGTACGGAAACGGCCGTCTCGCTGTTATGGACATAGTCGTTGGCATCGGGTTGCCGCTGCACCAGCAGAATGAAGAGCAGGTCGGTCAGCATCAGCTGCGCGTCGCGCGCGGTGATCGCCGAGGAGCGGACGCGATCTTCGTCGCCGACGGTGTGAAGGCAGATATCGGCGACGCGGGCGAGCGGATTGTCCTGCAGACCAGTCACAGCAATGACGGTCGCCTTGCGCTGGCTCGCCAGTTCTGCGATCCGCAGTGTCTCGATGCTGGCGCCGGAATAGGAAAGGGCAAAGAGCAGGTCGTCAGGACCGAGCGTCGATGCATTGGCCATCTGCACATGGCTGTCGCTGTCGTGCAGGACATTGCGGCCGAGTTTCATCAGTTTGTAGGAAAAATCGCGGGCGACCAGCGAGGAGGCGCCGACGCCGGCCAAATGGATGCGCCTGGCATCGTGAAGGGCTTCGAGCGCCTTGTCTATATCGCCTTCATTGTTGACCGAGATCGTCTGCTGCATGGCTTGCAGCTTGCTGCCCAGCAGTTTCTGCAGGATGGTGAGGTAGCCGTCGCCCACCTCGATCGTGCCGTGGATCATGCCGACCGGTGCGGGCCACTCCTGGGCCTTCGCCTCACTGACGGCAAGCTTCAATTCCTGATAGCCGGCATAGCCGAGCTTCTGGCTGAACTTGACGACGCTCGATTGGCTGCGCCCGGTTTCGATTGCGAGAGCCGCCGATGAGAGGCGGAGCATCTGGTCAGGTTTGTCGACGATGAATTGCCCGATCTGGCGATCTGCGGGTGCCATGGTTTCGAGCTGCGCGCTGATTTTCTTCAAGATAGACATTTGGTCCTTTTGGGGTCCCCTCGAGTCTTCGCGGCCGATACACGCATCATCACGAGCACATGGAAAATAGCATTTGGGTGAAGCTGGGCAACCATGCTTCGCGCGATGAGAGACTATCACAGGGAATTGGAATAAAAAATTCCAATGATCGTTGACAGCATGGAATGATCGAATAATCTTCTGCGGGAAACGGATGGCGAAATCTCCGGCATTTCGCATCATGCCTCAACGGGTTTCTGATCATGGACAGACTTCGCATCTACGGCGGCAAAAGGTTGCAGGGTGCCGTGACGATTTCGGGTGCCAAGAATGCCGCCTTGCCGCAGATCGCAGCGGCACTTTTGAGCCCTCATCCGCTGGAGCTCACCAACCTGCCTTTGGTGAGCGATGTCGAGAACATGCTCGGTGTCATTGCTCTTCATGGCGCGCAGATCACACGAACGGCGCAGGGCATCACGATCGATCCGAGCGCCATCGTCTCGAGGGAAACCTCTTACGATACGGTTCGGCGCATGCGGGCGACGGTTCTGGTGCTGGCGCCGCTGCTTGCCCGTTTCGGTCATGCACGCGTTTCTCTTCCGGGCGGCTGCGCCATCGGCGCCCGGCCCGTGGATATGCATATCAAGGCGCTCGCGACCCTCGGCGCGGATATCGCCATCGAAAACGGTTTGATCGTCGCACAGACTCCCAACGGGCTGAAGGGTGCGCGCATCGTGCTCAGCTCCCCGTCGGTCGGCGCAACGGAAACAGTGATGATGGCGGCCTGCGCCGCCACGGGCGAGACGGAGATTTTGAACGCGGCGCGCGAGCCGGAGGTCGCTGACCTTGCCGCCTGCCTCAGCGCCATGGGCGCGCGGATCGAAGGGGCAGGTACACACCGCATCCTGATCAATGGTGAGACCAGCTGGCGCCCAGCCAAACACCACGGCATTCCCGATCGTATCGAGGCCGGCACCTATGCCGTGGCGGCTGCAATCACCGGCGGACGGCTTGAGCTTATTCACGCCCGGTTGGAAAACCTTGCCTCGGTTGTGCAGGCGCTGGAAGGCATGGGCGTCAGCGTCTGGCCGAGCGATCGCGGCCTTGTCGTTTCGAGAGATGGACCGCTCAAGGGCGCCGATATCACCACCGAACCTTATCCGGGTTTTCCGACGGATCTCCAAGCACAATTCATGGCGCTTGCTTGCTGTGCGGAGGGTGCGTCGCTGATCCGCGAGACGGTCTTCGAAAATCGCTTCATGCATGTGCCCGAGCTCATTCGGCTTGGGGCGAACATCACCCTACAGGGGACGACGGCTCTTGTGCGTGGCGGCACACCGCTCAAAGGGGCGCAGGTGATGGCGACGGACCTTCGCGCTTCGGTCTCGCTGGTGCTGGCAGCGCTTGTTTCGCAAGGCGAGACCATCGTCAATCGCGTCTATCATCTCGACCGCGGCTACGAGCAGCTCGATCGCAAGCTTCGCCTTTGCGGCGCGGATATCGAACGGCTGACGTCATGATCGCTGTGGCAAAAGGCTCCCCTTATTTCCTCGGTGTCGATGGCGGCGGCACCGGCTGCCGTGCCCGCATCGAGGATGCCGTCGGCGCGGTGCTGGGGCAGGGACTATCCGGTCCGGCGACGACGCGGCTTGGCATAGACGAGGCATGGGCTTCCATCACCCGGGCCTCCGATGCCGCAATCGAAGAGGCGGGTCTGAGTGCCGCCGATATCGGCCGCATTCATGCGGGCATTGGTTTGGCGGGCATTGGCCGCAAGGGAGCATTGGCGGCTCTCAAAGCCATAGCGCATCCCTTCGCCAGTATCGATTTTGTCAGCGATGGCGAGGGGGCCTGCCTCGGCGCTCATTCCGGCCGCGACGGAGCGATCGTCATCGCCGGCACTGGGTCCATCGGGTTAGGTCTTGTGGAGGGGCGACAGTTACGGGTCGGCGGCTACGGCTTTCCGATCTCCGACGAGGGCAGCGGTGCCTATCTCGGGCTGAAGGCGGTGCAGCTTGCTTTGCGCGCCCATGATGGTCGCGAGCAGAAGACGGCATTGCTGAGCGAGATCATGCAGCGGTTCCAGAACGATCCGATGGAGGCAGTCGCCTGGATGGATCGCGCATCGGCGACGGACTACGCGACATTCGCACCGATGGTTCTGCGTCATGCAGATCAGGGCGATGCCGTGGCGCGGCGCATCGTCCAGAGTGCCGCCGGACATATCGATACTTTGATCCGTACTCTTTTCGAAAAAGGGGCGCCGCGCGTCTGCCTACTTGGCGGACTTGCAAGCCCGCTCGAGCCGTGGCTTGCGCCGGATGTGCGCCGCAGCCTCAAACCCATCGACGGCGATGCCGTCTCGGGTGCCATCATCCTTGCCAGAAGGGCGATTTGCCAACACTGACCGGCGGCTTTTTTGCCATCGGGTTTTCGCATGTTCAAAGTGGAATATTTTATTCCTTTTCTGATTGACGAGAGGAATAATCGGACATAATGTTAACGAAAGTAAACAGGGAGTGGGTGCTGAACGAGGCCGAAAAGGCACGGCTGCACCGTGACTGATTTCAGTCTTTCGCTTTGTTGAAAACCGAACTTCGCGGAGGCAGGCCCGGCGTCTCATCGGCCGGACTTGCCGCCCTGACCTATCGATATCGAAGCCTCATTTCGAGAACAGGCCCATGACAGAGCAGAAGTTGATATCCGAGCTGGAGCAGTTGGTTTCCGAAGGCCGCAATCCGAATACGATGCATATCGATCTGCTGCCGACCTTCGATCTCCTGCGCGAGATCAATTATGAGGATCAGACGGTACCGATCGCCGTCGAGAAGGTTATTCCGGCCATCGCCGCCGCCGTCAATCAGATCGTCGCCGCCTTCCAGAAGGAAGGCCGGCTGATTTACATGGGGGCAGGCACGAGCGGCCGTCTCGGCGTTCTCGATGCGTCCGAGTGCCCGCCTACCTTCAGCGTGCCATCGAACATGGTGGTTGGTCTGATCGCGGGCGGTCCCGATGCGCTGCGGAGTTCGATCGAAGGTGCAGAAGACGATCCGGAGCAGGGGCGCCGGGCGCTGGAAGAGATCAATCTGACCAAGGTCGATGTCGTCGTCGGCATCGCCGTCAGCGGCCGCACGCCTTATGTCATTGGCGGCTTGAACTATGCCAAGAGCATCGGTGCCTTCACCGTTGCGCTGTCATGCAATCCCAATTCCATCATTGCCGGTATCGCCGATCTGGCGATCTCACCGGTCGTCGGCCCGGAAATTCTGACCGGCTCGACCCGCCTGAAATCCGGTACGGCGCAGAAGCTCATCCTCAACATGCTGACGACGGCGAGCATGATCCGCATCGGCAAAAGCTATCAGAATCTGATGGTTGACGTCAGCGCCAGCAACAAGAAGCTGGTGGCGCGCGCCGCGCGCATCGTCATGCAGGCGACCGGTTGCTCGCAACAGGAAGCGCGCCGAGTGCTCGACTTGACCGGCAACGACGTCAAGCTCGCCATTCTCATGGAAATAACCGGAATGGGCATTGAAGAAGCCCGCGTGGCATTGCAAAACGCTGATGGATTCCTGCGCAAGGCCATCAATGCGAAGAGTACTTAAAAGGACGTCGCGGCGAGCCGCGACGGCAATCAATTGGCCAAAATCGGCCGGGGACATTTGAAAAAGTCGGAGGGATAGGAATGCAAGCGCATTTTGTAGGGAAGTTGATTTCGGGGGTGGTACTGGCGGCAGGCTTTGGCATGGCGGCGGTCGCAATGCCAGCGCAGGCGGCAACGCTGCGCATGGCATGGTCGCAGGACGCGACCGGCCTCGATCCACATAAACAGACTGCCTTCTCCTCCATCCGTTTGCTGGAATTGATCTACGAGCCGCTCGTTCGTCTCGATGGCAATCTGCAGATCGTACCCGGCGTCGCCGAGAGCTGGCAGTTCTCGCCCGATGGCAAGCAGCTGACCTTCAAGCTTAAAGCCAAGGGCAAGTTCCAGAACGGGGCGCCCGTCACTTCGGCTGATGTGAAGGCTTCCTTCCAGCGTATTCTCGACCAAGCGACCGGTGCGGTCGCCCGCGCCAACTTCCTGTCCATCGCCAGCATCGACACGCCCGATGCCACGACCGTGGTCTTCAACCTCTCGCAGCCCGACGTTCCGCTTCTGACGGCCATGACCAGCCTCAACGCCGCTGTCGTGCCGGCGAGCGAAATTACCGCCGGCACCATTGGCACCAAGGCGATCGGCTCCGGCCCGTTCAAGCTCGACAGCTGGGTTCCGAACTCCAAGGAAGTGCTGAGCGCCAATAAGGACTGGGCAGGCGGGACGATCGGCGTCGACGGCATCAATATCAGCGTATTGCCTGACGAAACGGCGATCCTCGCTTCGTTGCGCACCGGCCAGACCGATTTCGCGCTTCTGAACGATCCGCTCGTGGCAACGCTGGTGCCCAAGGAGCCGAAGCTGCAGCTCACCCGCACGCCGGTGCTGTCCTATAATGTCCTTCAGCTCAATCCTTCCCGCAAGCCGATGGACCAGCTTGCCGTGCGCCAGGCGATCTCCTGCGCCATCGACCGCAAGGACGTGATGGATACGGCAGCGCTCGGCGAAGGCAAGGTGACCGGGCCGTTGACGATGCCGCTTTATGCAACCGACCCGAGCCAGCTCTTCTGCTATAAGCGCGACGTTGCCAAGGCGAAAAAGCTGATGGCCGATGCCGGCTTTGCCAATGGCTTTTCGGCGACCGTGATCGCCGCCACCGGCGAACCGCCGACCGCGACGGCTGAAGCGCAAGTCATCCAGTCGCAGCTCGCCGAAATCGGCATCAAGCTCGATATCAAGGTGATGGAACTTAACGTCTATGTCGACACCTGGCTGAAGGGCAATTTCGACATGGCGGTTGCGCTCAATGGCGGCAGTGCCGATCCCTATTCCATGTATAACCGCTACTGGACGAAGACCGGCAACCTGCAGAAGGTCGCCAACTATATCGACGATACGCTCGACAGCCTGATGCAGAAGGGCCGCGCCGAAACCGATCCGACCAAGCGCAAGGCGATCTTTGCCGAATTCGAAAAGCATATCGCCGAAGTCTCGCCCTGGATCTGGCTCTACACGGCTTATGGCTATACCGCCGAGCAGAAGAACGTCGAGGGCTTTGTCCCGACGCCGACCGGTTCGCTGTTTGGTCTGAGCAAGGTCTCGATCAAGTAACGGCTACCTAGACCTAGAGCATTTCCGTTTCAAACGGAGTCACGGGAATGCTCTATCTCTTTGTTTTCACGCAATTCCTGGCGCAAAGCTGCTTCGCATGTTTGCTGGAATTGCTCTAGAGGAATTGCAATGTCATATCTGACGCGCCGGCTGATGACATTCCCGCTGATCATGCTGGGCGTGTCCATCTTCGTCTTCGTCGCCATCCGGCTGGTGCCGGGCGATGCGATTACGGCGATGCTCGGAACCAATGCGGGCCTGTTGACGCCGGAGCAGCGGCAGGCCCTTGCTGCCTATTTCGGCATCGATCAGTCCTGGCCCATCCAATACTGGCATTGGTTGCTGGGGATATTCCAGGGCAATCTCGGCATATCGGTTACTTACGGCAAGCCGGTGCTCGATATCATCCTGGAGCGCTTTCCACTGACGCTCGAGCTTGCGTTGCTTTCCATGGTGATCGCGCTTGCCATCGGCCTGCCGGCGGGCGTGTTTGCCGCTACACGAAACGAAAAACTGTCCGATCTTGCCGTGCGCATCGTTGCCATGATCGGGCAATCCACGCCGAATTTCGTTCTCGGTCTTCTGCTGATCTATGCCTTGTCCGCCGGTTTTGGCGTGCTGCCGACCATGGGTGCCTTCACGCCCCTCTGGCAGAATCCGCTTGAGAATCTCGGCCAGATGATCCTGCCGGCACTGACATTGGGCTTTGCCTTTGCGGCTTCCGTGACGCGTGTCGTGCGCTCCGCCATGCTTGACGTCTTGAGCGATGATTACGTTCGCACGGCCCGCAGCCGCGGTGTGCCGGCGCGGGGCGTTATTTGGCGGCATGCCTTGCCGAATGCGCTGATCCCGGTGGTGACGCTGAGCGGCGTCGAGTTCGGCTACCTGCTCGGCGGTGCCGTGCTCGTCGAGCAGATCTATGCTCTGCCGGGCCTCGGACGCATGGTGCTCGACGCCATTCTGCAGCGCGACTATGCGCTGGTGCAGGGCAGCGTGCTGTTCATTGCGTTCAACTTCATGATCGTCAACCTGCTCGTCGATCTCGCTTATGTCGCGCTCGATCCGCGCGTCCGTCTGGGAGAAGGCTGATGCGGATCGTCAAGGCTATTTTCGGACATATGAGTGGCCGGATCGGCGGCATCATCGTCCTCATCTATGTCGTGCTTGCCATTCTCGGCATGCTGGGCGTGACCCCGCATGATCCCTTGATGCAGAACCGGATCGACCGCCTGCATGCGCCGAGCCTCACCTATTGGATGGGCACCGACCTCTTCGGCCGCGATGTCGCGAGCCGGTTGATGAAGGGCATCGGTGAATCCTTCGTCGTCGCCTTCTTTTCCGTTGCCGCAGCAACCTTGGTCGGCACCGTGCTCGGCCTGACTGCGGCTTGGTCCGGCAAGCGTTGGGACGGCGTGATCATGCGCACTATGGATGTGCTGCTGGCCTTCCCGGCGATCCTGCTTGCGCTTTTGATCATCGCGATCGTCGGGCCAGGCACCTGGACCAGCGTCGCTGCGATCGCGATCGTCTATACGCCGATCTTTACCCGCGTCGTGCGCGGTCCGGCCCTTTCGCTGAAGGGACGCGATTTTGTTGATGCGGCTCGCACTTTCGGCAGCAGCCGCTTCTACATCCTGACGCGGCATCTCCTGCTCAATCTCGTTGCGCCGTTGACGGTGCAGGTGACGCTGGCGCTCGCCTGGTCGCTGCTGACGGAGGCAGGTTTGAGCTTCCTCGGCCTGGGAACGCAGCCGCCGGCCTCCTCATTGGGCCTGATGCTGAGTGACAGCCGCAATCTCATGGAAACGGCGCCCTGGCTGCTGATTTTCCCCGGCGTGACCATCATGATCTCTATTCTCGGCTTCAACCTGCTCGGTGACGCGCTGCGCGATATTCTCGATCCTAAAATGCGGAGGGCGACGATATGAGCCCTCTGCTGTCAGTCTCGGATCTGCGCGTCGGTTTTGGCCGCAATCCGCAGGCCAATCCCATCGTTCGCGGCGTCAGTTTCGATCTCGAAGCCGGCGAGACGCTGGCGATCGTCGGTGAGAGCGGTTCGGGCAAATCCGTTACCGCGCTCTCGATCAATCGCCTCGTCGATTTCGGCGGCGGTCGCATTATCGGCGGATCGATCCGGCTGAAACGTGCCGATAACAGCATCATCGACCTCACCGAGGCCAGCGAAGCGGAGCTGACGAAGATCCGTGGCGCCGAAATCGGCATGATCTTCCAGGAACCGATGACCTCGCTCAATCCGGTCCTGACCATCGGCTCGCAGATCGAGGAATCGTTTAGGCTGCATCGTGGGCTGACGGGCAGGCAGGCAAAGGCCGCCGCCAAGGACGCCTTGGATCGCGTGCGCATTCCCGATGCTGCACGCCGTCTGACCTATTGCCCGAACCAACTCTCCGGCGGCATGCTTCAGCGCGTGATGATCGCGACGGCACTCGCCTGCAATCCGCGCCTGCTGATTGCCGACGAGCCGACGACGGCGCTCGATGTTACCGTCCAGGCGCAGATCATGGCGCTGCTCGCCGAGCTGAAGCGTGAGACCGGCATGTCGATGATTTTCATCACGCACGACATCGGTCTTGTCGCCGGCATTGCCGACAAGGTAATGGTGATGCAGGCCGGCCAGGCGGTCGAGCAAGGCGAGCTCAATCAGATGCTCGATCAGCCAACGCATCCCTACACCCAGCATCTCTTGCATTCCGTCCCGCATTTCGCCGCAGGAAAGGCCGCGCGCACGGATTTCCAAAGTGACGAGGCGCGGGCCAAGCCTGCATTGAAAGTGGATGGCTTGACCGTCCGCTTCCCGGTCAGGGGCAGCTTTCTGCACCGCGCGACTGGTACGGTCCATGCCGTCGAAGGGGTGGGCTTCGACCTGATGCCCAGCGAGACGCTGGCGATCGTCGGCGAGAGCGGTTCGGGCAAATCCACCACTGCGCGGGCAATCCTCGGGCTGGTCAAGTCGACCCGCGGCACGTTTACGACCAATGCCGGCAAGGCTGCCGATCGCACCAGTGCCGTGCAGATGGTTTTCCAGAACCCCTATGCCTCGCTTAACCCGAGACTACGCGTCGACAACATTCTTGCCGAACCGGTGATCGCCGCAAGTGGCCGCATTTCGGCCGAAACGCGCGAACGAATGGCCATGCTGCTGAAGCGCGTTGGATTGCCGGAAAATGCCCTTGAACGCTATCCGCACGAATTTTCAGGCGGCCAGCGGCAAAGACTGTGCATTGCCCGTGCCCTGATGCTGAACCCGTCCGTGCTCGTGCTTGACGAAGCGGTGTCCGCACTCGACGTTTCCGTTCAGGCGCAGGTTCTGGAATTGCTGATCGAGCTTCAGCGCGAATACGGGCTTGCCTATCTCTTCATCTCGCATGACATGGCCGTCGTGGAGCGGATCGCCCATCGCATCGCCGTGATCTATGCCGGGCAGATCGTCGAGATCGGCGATGCGGCCTCGATCTTGTCGCAGCCCAAGCATTCCTATACCAGGCAGCTGATTTCGGCAGTTCCGACGATGGCCCGGCGAAAGGAAAACTTTACGCTCGATACGCGGCAGGTTCCTTCGCTGGTGCGGCCGATCGGCTTTGAGCCGGCTGCGCCGGAATGGCGCCGGTTCGCGCCGGATCACATGGCTCTGGCGGAAGCCTGAGCAACCGGCAAAGAGGCGAGATATGGCTGGGGGGCGCATGCAATTTGAAGAACGTTTCGATCGAGCTTTCGCACCGCTTAAGCAGGCCGTAGCGACCGCTCGCATTCCGGGCGGCGTCCTCGGTATGGTCGATCTCGGCGGCAACCGGCTCGTGCGCGCCATCGGTTCGGCACAGAAGATCCCGAACGTCAGGGCGATGGAGGTCGACACGTGGTTCGATCTCGCGTCGCTCACCAAGGTCATTTTCACCACGCCGCGCATCCTTGCGCAGGCCGAGGCCGGCACCATCGATCTCGATGCACCATTGACGACGCTTCTGCCCGATCTGCGGCAGTACAGTGCCGAGGCCTGGGAGCGAAAGGTGACCTTTCGCCAATGCCTCGTGCATCAGACACCTTTTCCGGCGGTCGAACCGATCTACACCTATGGCCGCGATCCGGATCTCCTGCGCGCCTTCATCCTGCAGCGCGAGTGGCAGGCCGGTCCGCCCGTCTATTCCGACATCAACTTCATCCTGCTGGGCTTTGCACTCGAGCGTCTGAGCGGGCAGACGATCCGTGCCATGGATCCCGGGCCGGGCTTTGCCTTTTCCGCCGCGCCCGATCAGGCAGCGGCGACCGAAGACTGCACCTGGCGCCATCGCATCCTGTCGGGCGAAGTTCATGACGACAATTGCTCGGCATTGCAGGGTGCCGGTCATGCCGGGCTTTTCGGAACGGCGGCGGCAGTTCTCGATTTCGCCAAAGGCCTGCTCGATGGCACCAGGGCATCAGCGCATTCGATCGCGCTGATGCGGACACCGCTTTCCGCCACACGCACGCATGGCTGGGAGCGGCCCTTTGACGGCTGGCATGGCGGTACCCTGTGTTCGCCGGGAACCATCGGCCATACCGGATTTACTGGCACGGCTCTATGGATCGACTTCGACAAGGGCAGGGCCTGGACCCTGCTCACCAACCGCATTCATCCGACACGCCACTTCGACAGCGGCATCCTGGCGCTTCGTCAGACTGTCGGCGATCTTGTCAACGCAGCATAGGAGCCTGACCATGGAACCAATCTGGGCAGTCGGTCTGATGACCGGAACCGTCCTCGACGGCAATATCGATGTCGCCATGCTGAAAACGGACGGCGAGCGGATCGAGGAATTTGGCCCCTATGTTCTCGCTCCCTATCCCGGCTGGATCCGGGCTCTGCTGGAGGAGACGCTGCGACAGGCGCGGGTCTGGAATTTCGAAGGCCCCGAGCCGGCGATCTTCAAGGAAGCAGAACAGGCTTTGACGCGCGCCCAGTCAGAGGCGGTCAGGGAACTGGTGGAAAGCCAGGGAATGACCATGGCCGACATCGGCGTCGTCGGCTTTCATGGCCAAACCGTGCTGCATCGCGCACCGCAAAAGGATCGGCTGGGGCAGACGCGCCAGCTTGGCGACGGCGAGTTGATGCACTCCATCCTCGGCACCAAGGTCGCCTATGATTTCCGCTCTGCCGACATGCGCGCTGGCGGCCAGGGTGCGCCACTCGCCGCCGCCTATCACACCGCCCTGTTGCGCGGCGCGGGTTCTGCTGGCGAGACCGCCATTCTCAATCTCGGCGGCGTCGCCAATATTACCTGGTGGGATGGTGAGGGCAATTTCGTTGCTTTCGATACCGGACCGGCCAATGCGCCGCTCAACGACTTCATCAAATCTCGTGGCCTCGGCGAAATGGATCGCGACGGCGCGCTCGGACGGGCGGGGAAGGTCGATGAGGCGAGGCTCGCGCGGCTACTGCAGCATCCCTATCTCACAGCACCCTATCCGAAGTCACTGGACCGTTTCGATTTCGGCGCCTCGATGGCCGATGGTCTCAGCCCGGAAGATGGCGCCGCGACGCTTTCGGCCTTCACGGCAGGCGCTGTCGGCAAGGCGCTCGATCTTTTGCCACGCCGGCCGAAGAAGGTCGTCGTCAGCGGCGGCGGTCGCCACAATCCGACGATCATGTCGATGCTGCAAAGCCGTGCCGGCGTTGAGCCGATTTTTGCTGAAACGCTGGGCTGGCGCGGCGACGCCGTCGAAGCGGAGTGCTTTGCATTTCTGGCGGTGCGGGTGTTGCGAGGCTTGCCGATCAGCTTCCCCGGCACGACAGGTGCGCCGGCGCCGATGCGCGGCGGACGTCTTGCCGAATAAGGAGGCACCCGTTTGATATAGGCGCGTCGCGCCGTCACAGGTTCTCGCGGCAGTCCAACGATGCTATGAAGAGATCGCAATTGGCGATCGGACGATCTTGGACGGGTATCGCACGGATGGCAGGCAAGCGGTATTGGACAAGGGCTGTCGGCGGCGTGGTCGCCTTGGTCATGTCGTGTTTTGTTACGGTCTCTGCCTTTCTCCCGGCGAATGCGCAACCGGAATGGAGCGTTGCGCCGTCGGCCTGCATCTCTGGCCCCATGATCACGGATACGGGCCAAACCCTTTGCCTTCGCAAAGACAGCTATAACCGCGACCTCTGCGCGGCCATCGATTATTTCGCTCATGCCAATCATCTGCCACCGGATTATCTGGCCCGGCTGGTCTGGCGCGAAAGCCTGTTTCGCTCCGATGCCGTCAGTCCCAAGGGAGCGCGGGGCATCGCGCAGTTCATGCCTGGGACGGCAAGGCTGCGTGGCGTTCGCGATAGCTACGATGCGCTTGAAGCGCTCGGCAAGGCGGCCACTTATCTCGACGAGCTGCGTAACCGCTTCGGCAATCTCGGGCTGGCGGCGGCCGCCTATAATGCCGGCGAGGGCGGCCTCGCGAATTTCTTGAATTCCGGCGATCTTCCCTATGAAACGCGCAGCTACGTCAGTGCGATCACCGCGCATACGGTCGAAGAATGGCGGGATGGGCCGCCTGATCTTGTCGCGCCCGCCTTGGACAAGAACAGGCCTTTCATTCCATCCTGCGTGGCTCTTGCAGAAAGCCGGCGGCTGAAGCCGATTCCCTTCGAGCAGGAGCGGCCCTGGGCACCTTGGGGTGCGCAATTGGCCGAGCATTTTCAGGTCGATGCCGCTCGCCGTTTGTTTGCGGCCAATGTTCGGAAGCTTCCCTCGCCTTTGAACGCGGAAAAGCCTTTGATCGTGCGCCAGCGCAACGCCGATTTCGGCCGGCGCATCCGCTTTGCAGCCCGCATCGGCCGGCAGACGCGCGCCGAGGCCGATGCCGTTTGCACCCAGGTTCGGCAGCAGGGCGGCACTTGCCTGGTGTTCAAAAATTGAGCTTTGCCGATCTTCCGGGCAGATTGCAGATAGGTCGCCAGCATGTAGCGACTGTCCGATCGTCTGCTGATGGATTGTGCTTTACTCCCTTCTGAGGCGCGCCTATTCGTTAAGGCTAGGCCGTTGGGTAACCACAGGAGCGTATGATGGCGCAAAAGCGTGAAGTCCCTGGTATCCGTCCCTACAACAGTCCCGCCGGCGGCTGGGGAGCGTTGAAGGCCACTGCCAATGCCGTGCGCGAGCAGATGGACATTACCGAGGCGCCCGGTCTTCTTTTCCGCACCAACAAGCCGGCCGGCTTCGATTGCCCCGGCTGCGCGTGGCCCGATAAAGAGCATACCTCGACTTTCCAATTCTGCGAAAACGGCGCCAAGGCCGTCACCTGGGAAGCGACGAACAAGCGCGTGACGCCGGAATTCTTCGCCGAACACACCGTTAGCGAGCTCCTGACATGGAGCGATTACGAGCTGGAGAACTCCGGCCGGTTGACCCATCCGATGGTTTATGACCACGCAACCGACACCTATCGGCCTGTTGCCTGGGAGGACGCTTTTGCCCGCATCGGCGAGGTCATGCGCAGCATGCCGGATCCGGATATGGTCGAGTTCTATACATCGGGTCGCGCTTCCAACGAAGCGGCGTTTCTCTTCCAGATCTTCGCGCGAGAATACGGCACCAACAATTTCCCTGATTGCTCGAACATGTGCCACGAGGCGACCAGCGTCGGCCTGCCGCAGTCGATCGGCATCGGCAAGGGCACGGTATCGCTCGACGACTTCGACGAATGCGATCTGATAATCTCGATGGGGCACAACCCCGGCACCAATCATCCGCGGATGATGGGCACGCTGCACGAATGTTCCCGCCGCGGCGTGCCGATCATCGTGTTCAATCCTTTGAAGGAGCGTGCACTCGAGCGTTTCGCGGATCCGCAGAATCCGATCGAAATGGGAACCTTCGGATCGACCCGGATTGCCTCCTCCTACTATCAGGTCAAGATCGGCGGCGATGCGGCGGCGCTCAAGGGCATCATGAAAGCCGTTCTGGCGCTTGCCGAGACCTCGGAAGATGTGCTCGATCATGCCTTCATCGCCGAACACACCACCGGCTTCGATGCTCTCGTCGATGACATCAATCAGACCGAATGGGCCGACATCGAGCGGGTTTCGGGCCTTGCCCGCGCCGATCTGGAGCGGGTCGCCGCGATCTATGCCAAATCCAAGGCGACGATCATCGCTTATGGCATGGGCATCACCCAGCACGCGAAGGGGACGGCCAATGTGCAGCAGATCGCCAATCTTCTGCTGTTGCGCGGCAATTTCGGCAAGCCGGGCGCCGGCATCTGCCCGCTGCGCGGACATTCCAATGTGCAGGGTAATCGCACGGTCGGGATTACGGAGAAGCCAAATGCCGCGCTGATCGAAGGTGTCGAGCGCGCCTTCGGTTTCAAGTCGCCGGTCCATCATGGCCACGATGCTGTTGCTGCCATGCAGGCCATGGCGGAAGGCCGCTCCAAGGTGCTGCTTTGCCTCGGCGGCAATTTCTCGATCGCGCTTCCTGATCCGGAACTGTGCGCCGAGGGCATGCGCAAGCTCGATCTTGCCGTCCATATGAACACCAAGCTCAATCGCTCCAACTTGCTCATCGGCAAGGAGTCTTTCTTGTTCCCCGTGCTCGGCCGTACCGAGCAGGACATTCAGACAACCGGTGCGCAGTCGGTGACGATCGAGGATTCGATGTCGATGGTGCATGCCTCGCGCGGCCGGCTGAAACCGGCTTCGGACGAGCTGCGCTCCGAGCCGGCCATCGTTGCCGCCATGGCGCAGGCCGCTTTGCCGGACAGCAATGTTTCTTGGACGGAGCTCGTGGCCGACTACGATCTCATCCGCGACAAGATCGAAATCGTCTTTCCCGATTTTGCCGATTACAACGAGCGCATCCGCGTGCCGGGCGGCTTTCGCCTGCCGCTTGGGCCGACGGAGCGTGTCTGGAATACGCCCTCGGGCAAGGCCGAGTTCAAGCTGTTTTCCGGGCTTAACGAGGATATCCTGCTTTCGGATAACAGCATCCTCAAGCTTGCGACGATCCGCAGCCACGATCAGTACAATACGACGATCTACGGTTTGGACGACCGCTATCGCGGCGTCTTTGGCCGTCGTGACGTCCTGTTCATGAACGACAGGGACCTGCGAGCCAACGGATTGGAGCATGGCGATCTCGTCGAGATCGAAACGGCGCTGCCCTCAGGCGCCAAGCGTTTGCTGCAGCTGACGGCGATTTCCTACGACATCTCAGAGGGATCCGTCGCTGCCTACTACCCAGAGGCCAATTGCCTGATCCCGATCGATTACCAGGACAAGGAAAGCGGCACGCCTTCCTATAAGTCCATCCCGGTGCGCATCAGCAAGGCGGCGTGATATTTTCGACACGAATGTCGTCACGGAGATATTTGAAAAGCCACCGGCCGGGACAATGTTTGCCCGGCCGGTATGCATTTCGAGTTCGCGCCGGGTGTTATCCGATCGTCATCAGGCTCGCGTTGCCACCGGCTGCCGCGGTGTTGATCGATGTCGTCACCTCTTCCAGCAGCCAGTTCAGGCAATAGGCGTCCGCGCTTGCAGCGATTTCTTCGCTGGAGGCGGCTTGCGTCAGCACCAAAGGGCCGGGAAGGGCGGCAATCGTCTTGATGGTCTGCTTGACCCGTTCGGCATCTCCTTCGATGAGGGCGCCGGCGAACGGTCCGTCGACCGCCCAGTCCTTCGACCAGGAGATGCGGGCGGCGACTGCCGCCGGCAAATTCCGAAGCTCGCTTTGCAAGCCCGAGGTGGCGTCGATGGTGATCGAATTGCCCGCTGCGAGTGCGGCCGCGATCTGGACCTGCAGGCCAAGTGCGGTCTGCGGGACGAGCAGGACCCTGCCGCGCGGATGCAGCGCATAGAGGTTCAATTCGCCGACAGGGCCTGGCAGTTCGGCGTTGAAGCCCAGGGACGACTGGCCGGCAATTGCTCGCGCCTGCTTGGCAGCCCCGGCGGCTCCGTTGCTGTCGAGCCAGGTAAGATACTGCTGTGCAGCCGAATCCGCCTGCACGGTGGCGTTGCGCAGCGGCTCAGTCGACGAGGCGACCAGGCGGCGCAGATACATCGGACCGCCCGCCTTCGGGCCGGTGCCGGAAAGGCCGCGGCCGCCGAAGGGCTGAACGCCAACAACGGCGCCGATGATGTTGCGGTTGACGTAGAGATTGCCCGCTTTGACACGTCCGGTGACATGCGCGATGGTGTCGTCGAGCCGGGTGTGCAGGCCGAAGGTCAGGCCATAGCCGGATGCATTGACGTCGTCGATCAGCTTGTCGAGCCCCTTGCGCTTGTAGCGGATGATATGAAGGACGGGGCCGAACACTTCGCGCTTCAGGTCGCTCAGCTTCTTCAGCTCGATGATCGTCGGGGCGACGAATGTGCCCTTTGCAGCGCTCGAGGGGAGGTCGAGCTGCTCGACGGAGCAGCCGAGCTTGCGCATGCGTTCGATGTGCTCATCGATGCCACGCTTGGCGCTTTCGTCGATGACGGGGCCAATATCGATCGCAAGCTTGTCGGTGCGGCCGACCGACAGTTCGCGAAGCGCACCTCGCAACATGGTCAGGGTACGATCCGCCACTTCCTCCTGCAGGCACAGCACGCGTAGTGCCGAGCAGCGCTGGCCGGCACTGTCGAAGGCGGAAGCGATGACGTCGCCGACGACCTGCTCGGCGAGGGCCGAGGAGTCGACGATCATGCCGTTCTGACCGCCGGTTTCGGCGATCAGCGGGATTGGCTTGCTGAATTTCGACAGTTTCTCGGAAAGCTGCGCCTGGATCAGACGGGCGACTTCCGTCGAGCCGGTGAACATGACGCCGGCCGTTTCGGGCGCGCCGACCAAGGCAGAACCCATCCTGCCGCTGCCCGGCGCGAACTGCAGTACTTCACGCGGAATTCCGGCTTCATGCAGGATGCGGATACCCTGAGCAGCAATCAGCGGCGTGTTGCCGGCGGGCTTGGCGACGACCGGATTGCCCGCAACCAATGCGGCGGCCACCTGACCCGTGAAGATCGCCAGCGGGAAGTTCCACGGGCTGATGCAGACAATCGGGCCGAGGGGCACGCTTTCGGGCGACAGCACCTTGCGCGCCTGTTCAGCGTAATAGCGCAGGAAGTCGATGGCTTCGCGGACTTCGCCGACAGCGTTGGCGGCCGATTTGCCGGCCTCGCGGATCGTCAAGCCCACAAGCAACGGCATCTCGCCCTGCATCATTTCGGCAGCGCGCTCCAAGATCGTCGCGCGCGCGTCCGGGCTGACCGCAGCCCATTGGGCGGCACCAGCGGCGGCAAGGCGCATCACTTCGGCTGCGTCATCGGGGGCAAGCTCGGCAACCTGACCGACAACGTCGGAATGATCGGCGGGATTGAGGATCGGGCGCGTCTCGCCGCGTTCCGAACCATCGGCGAGCAGCGGCTTGGCGATCCACGCCTTGGCGGCGGAAGCATGAAGCTGTCCGGAGAGGTCGGAAAGTGCCATTTCGTTTGACAGATCTATGCCGGCCGAATTCGCCCGAGCGCCTTCGAACAGATCGGCGGGAAGCACGATCTTGTCGTGCTGGGCGCCCATGACAGGCATTGCGCGTACCCGCTCGACGGGATCGGCGATCAGTTCGGATACGGGAACGGCAGGATCGGCAATCTTGTTGACGAAGGAGGAGTTGGCGCCGTTTTCCAGCAGGCGACGGACGAGATAGGCAAGCAGCGTTTCATGAGTGCCGACCGGCGCGTAGATGCGGCAGGGGCGACCGAGGTTTTCGGCGCCGACGACTTCCTCATAGAGCGGCTCGCCCATGCCGTGCAGGCATTGGAACTCATACTTGCCGATCGAAAAATCACTTCCGGCCATCTGATAGATCGTCGCCAGCGTCTGGGCATTGTGGGTGGCGAATTGCGGGAAGACGACGTCGGTTGCCGAGAGCAGCTTCTTGGCGCAGGCGACATAGGAGACATCGGTGTAGATCTTGCGGGTGTAAACCGGGAAGCCTTCGAGGCCATCCAGCTGCGCGCGCTTGATTTCGGCGTCCCAATAGGCGCCCTTGACGAGGCGAACCATCAGGCGATGCCCGGAGCGGCGGGCAAGATCGATGATGAAATCGAGAACGAATGGGCAGCGCTTGCCATAGGCCTGCACGACGAAGCCGATACCATCCCAGCCGGCAAGCTGCGGATCGAGGCAAAGCGTTTCCAGCAGGTCAAGCGACAATTCCAGCCGGTCGGCTTCCTCGGCGTCGATATTCAGCCCGATATTATATTGCTTGGAGAGCAGGGCGAGCGCCTTCACCTTCGGCAGAAGCTCACTCATGACCCTGTCGACCTGCGAGCGCGAATAGCGGGGATGCAGCGCAGAGAGCTTGATGGAGATACCAGGGCCCTCATAGATGCCGCGGCCGGCCGAAGCCTTGCCGATCGCATGGATGGCGGTCTCGTAGTCGCGGTAGTAGCGTTCGGCATCGGCATGCGTCGTGGCTGCTTCGCCAAGCATGTCGTAGGAATAGCGGAAGCCCTTCGCCTCGAGCGCGCGCGCGCGCTTCAGTGCCTCATCGATCGTCTCGCCGGTGACGAATTGCTCACCCATCATGCGCATGGCCATATCGATGCCGCGCCGGATGACGGGCTCGCCGCAGCGCGCGATCAGTCGCGTCAGGGAGGCAGAAAGGCCACTTTCGTTGACGGTCGATGTCAGCTTGCCGGTGACGACCAGTCCCCAGGTGGCGGCATTGACGAACATCGAACGGCCGCCGCCCAGATGCGATTTCCAGTCGCCGCCGGCGATCTTGTCGCGGATCAGCGCATCACGTGTCTCGGTATCGGGAATGCGCAACAATGCCTCCGCAAGGCACATCAGCGCGACGCCCTCCTGGCTCGAAAGAGAGTATTCCTGCACCAGCCCTTCGACGCCGTCGCCCTTGTGCTTGGCGCGCAGCGCCTCGATCAGCGTCTTGGCCGTCTTCTTGGCAGCCGCGCGAACGGGCTCCGGCAGGGTAGCGGCCTCGACCAGCATCGGGAGGCATTCGGTCTCCGGGCGCCGATAGGCAGCGGTGATCGCCTTGCGAAGCGGGCTTTGAGGCTGGATCGGCGGGGCAAACTGCGAAAATGGGGCGGCGTCTGGCGATGGTTCTTCTGCAGAATGTGCGACAATGGCAGTCATGATAACCTCAAGGTGCAAGGGACCCAATAACCAAGCAGGCGCGAGCGATTTCGCTCTGCTTGGCCCTCCCGTTGCTTCGGTGTGAACATACTTCATTCCCGAAAGGCGTTCCGCCTTGAAATTGCGGCTTTCAAGTCATATTGGACTTCAATGGCCCATATTTCAAATAGGAATGCCTATAGGAATGACCAAATCCAGTGAAATTGACCAATTCGACCAAAAGATCCTCGACGCGCTGGTCGAAGATGGCCGCATGTCGATCACGGAGCTGTCCGAACGGGTCGGTCTTTCCAAGACGCCATGCCAGGCGCGGCTGAAGAAATTGATCGATTCCGGTTACATCGATGGCTTCAAGGCGGTGCTCAATCCGATCAAGCTCGGCCTCGATCATGTCGCCTTTGCCGAAGTGAAGCTGACCGACACGCGCGAGGAGGCTTTGCTCAGCTTCAACAATGCCATCAAGAAAATCAAGGAAATCGAAGAGTGCCATATGATCGCCGGCCGCTTCGACTATCTCCTCAAGGTGCGGACGTCGGATATTCGCCGTTATCGCATCGTTCTCGGCGAGAAGATCTCCAGCCTGCCCTTCGTTGCAAGCACATCGACCAATGTGGTGATGCAGTCCGTCAAGGAAAACTGGTCGTAGTTCCAATGTGACATGGAAACGCCAACTAACTCCCTCTGCGCGCCGGATATCCGTCCCGATCTGCCACTCCGTCTAGATTTCGCCAACCGAATCGGATCATTGCGAAACGCTAAAATGAGTGAGATGGAGTACGCATGGAGACCAATGCCAGAGACCGCGACCTTGTCGAGGTCATGAAGCGGTACTTTGCGGTGAAGGCCGAAGTAGAAGACGTGAAGTCCCGCCTGGAGGCGGCAAGGCAGGAGAGCGGCGAAGAGATCGGCGCATTTTACAATCCGCGCACCAATCTGAATCACTCTGCCGATATCGTCCGTTCCCACGCCCTCAAGCAGGAGATGGCGCGTCTGATGGATTGGGCCGAAGCATGGGGGCGTCAGGTTCTGACGCCGAATGGGGCCTGACGGTCGGATAGGGACCGCCAGGCCAAGATCATGAAACCGGATTGGTTCAGCTATCCGATTTCAGCTTGCCCGCCGTCGCCCAGGAATCCTTCGAAATCTCGGTAATGATGATTTCCAGCGATTCCGGCGGGCAGGCCAGCGTTTCGACGGCGACCTTGGTCGCTTCGCGAACGAAGGCGCGCTTCTGGTCCTGTGTGCGTCCGGGATGCATTTCCAAGCGCAAGATGGGCATGACGACTCCTTGATAAACCTTGCCTGACATCAGGCTGGTGGGACTATCTTGCAAAACCAGGGGTCGATAAATAGGCTGTCAATTGGTTCATTCCGAACCTACAGGTACGCAATCATGGACAAATTGGCTGGCATGGCGATGTTCGTCCGAGTCGTCGACGAGGGAAGCTTTGCCGCGGCCGCGGAGACCAGCCAGGTATCGGCCACCATGGTTGCCAAGCATATCCGGACGATCGAGCAGCGCCTGGGCGCGCGGTTGCTCCATCGGACCACGCGTCGCCATCAACTGACCGAGGTCGGCAAGCTTTACTATGAACGGTGCAAGACGGTGCTGGCCGAGGTCGAGCTGGCCGAGGCGGCGGCCTCGGAACTGCAATCGGCACCGCGCGGCCGGCTTCGCCTCGTCGCACCCGTCAGCTTCGGCACACAGACCCTCGTCCCGGCCCTTGTCGAGTATCTGCATCAGAATCTCGACGTCAGCGTCGATCTGGCGCTCGACAACAATCCGTATGATCTGATTGGCGAGGGCTACGAGCTCGGCATTCAGATCGGCGCCTTGACGAACACCGGTCTGGTGGCCCGCCCATTAAAGCCTTACCGGCGTATTCTCGCGGCATCGCCGGATTATCTTGCCCGCTGCGGCAGACCGGAAAGCCCGGAGGATCTCGCCAATCACATGTGTCTCGGCCATTCCTACTGGCGCCTGCAGGGCCTCTGGCACCTCGTTGGTCCGGAGGGCGAGACGCGCGAAATCGCCATAAAGGGCAGGTTCACCACAAACCAAGGGGGTGCTCTGCGCGTTGCCGCTTTGCATGGTGCCGGCATCGTGTTGCAGCCGGAGCTGCTTTTGGCTGCCGATCTCGATGCCGGGCGGCTGGAAGCTGTATTGCCGCTATGGTCGTACAAGCCGACGCCGATGCATCTGGTTTACGCACCGGACCGGCGCCCCACGGCGATGTTGCGCAGCGTGATCGATTTCCTCGTGGCCCGCTTCGGCTGAGGCCAAAAGCCGCTTTTATCGTCGGCGATGCTAATATCGGCTCAGGCGGCCTTGGCCTCTTCCTCGCTCGGCGCCGAAGTGCGGATCAGATAATCGAAAGCTGCTAGCGAAGCTTTGGCACCCTCGCCGACAGCAATGACGATCTGCTTGTAGGGAACCGTCGTGCAATCGCCGGCGGCAAAGACGCCTGGCATCGATGTCTGGCCATGATGATCGACCTCGATTTCGCCGCGAACAGACAGCGCGATCGTGCCCTTCAGCCACTCGGTATTCGGCAGCAATCCGATCTGCACGAACACGCCGTCGAGCGCCAGCGTATGCTTGTCACCCTTCAGGCGATCCTCATAGACAAGGCCGGTGACCTTGCTGCCGTCGCCCAGCACTTCCATCGTCTTGGCCGAGAGAATGACATCGACATTGGCAAGGCTGCGGAGCTTGCGTTGCAGCACGTCGTCGGCGCGAAGTTTGCTGTCGAACTCGATGAGCGTGACGTGCTTGACGATGCCGGCAAGATCGATCGCCGCTTCGACGCCGGAATTGCCACCGCCGATGACGGCGACGCTCTTGCCCTTGAACAGCGGACCATCGCAATGCGGGCAATAGGCGACGCCGTTGTTGCGATAGAGTTCCTCGCCCGGCACGCCCATCTGCCGCCAGCGCGCGCCAGTCGAAAGGATGACGGAGCGAGACTTGAGTGTTGCGCCACTCTCCAGCTCCACTTCGAACAGGTCGCCGTGGCGGCTGAGCTTCTGTGCGCGCTGCAGGTTTATGATCTCGACCGGATAGTCTTTGACATGCGTCTCAAGCGCTGTGGCGAAAGCCGGCCCTTCGGTATGTGGAACCGAAATGAAGTTTTCGATCGCCATGGTGTCGAGCACCTGACCGCCGAAGCGTTCGGCAACGACGCCAGTGCGGATGCCCTTGCGTGCGGCATAAATCGCAGAGGCCGCACCAGCTGGTCCCCCACCGACGACCAGCACGTCGAAGGCTTCCAGCGTCTTGAGCTTTTCGGCCGCGCGTTTGGCGGCACCTGTGTCGAGCTTGGCGATGATCTGCTCGACTTCCATGCGGCCCTGCCCGAAAACCTCGCCGTTCAGGTAGATCGTCGGCACGGACATGACCTGCCGGTCGGCGACCTCCTTCGGGAAGACGGCGCCGTCGATAGCGACATGGCTGATTCGCGGATTGAGGATCGACATCAGGTTCAGCGCCTGCACGACGTCGGGGCAGTTCTGGCAGGACAGCGAGAAATAGGTCTCGAAGCGGAAGTCGCCGTCGAGATCACGGATCTGATCGAGGATCGTCTGTTCGACGCGCGGCGGGTGGCCGCCCACCTGCAGCAATGCGAGGACCAGCGAGGTGAATTCATGACCGAGCGGAATGCCGGCAAAACGCAGGCTGATATCGTGGCCTGGGCTCGTCAGCGCGAAAGAAGGTGCGCGCTCGTTGCCATCATACTGTTGTGTCAGGGCAATCTTGTCTGAGAGGCCGACGATGTCTTTCAGAAGAGCCACCATTTCAGTCGATTTTGCGCTGTCGTCGACGTTGGCGCTGATCTCGATCGGACGCACGACCTTCTCCAGATAGGCCTTCAATTGGCTTTTCAGCGCGTCGTCAAGCATCGATATGTCTCCTGCGGGAAATGGGAATTCTTCGCCTGCGTGAGGTGGCGGACGGTATAGGCTCTTGTATTTGTTAGGTGGCCCTCCCTGGATCCAGGAAGGGCCAGCAATCCTCAAATCAGATCTTGCCGATGAGGTGCAGCGAGGGAGCGAGTGTCTTTTCGCCTTCTTCCCACTTGGCCGGGCAAACTTCGCCCGGATGCGAGCGGACATACTGGGCCGCCTTGATCCTGCGCAAGAGGTCGGCGGCGTTGCGGCCGATGCCTTCGGCGGTGATTTCCATCGCCTGGATGACGCCGTCCGGATCGACGACGAAGGTGCCGCGGTCGGCAAGGCCTTCGGCTTCGCGCATGACGTCGAAGTTGCGAGTGACTGTGCCGGTCGGGTCGCCGATCATGGCATACTGGATCTTGCCGATGGTCTCGGAGCTGTCATGCCAGGCCTTGTGCGTAAAGTGCGTGTCGGTCGAGACGGAGAAGACCTCGACGCCGAGGCGTTGCAGTTCGGCGTAATGATCGGCGACGTCGCCAAGCTCAGTCGGGCAGACGAAGGTGAAATCGGCCGGATAGAAGAAGAAAACCGCCCACTTGCCTGCGATGTCAGCTTCCGTGACCTCGATGAATTTGCCCTGCTTGAAGGCTTGGGCTTTGAACGGCTTAACGGCGGTATTGAGAACGGACATGGTACCCTTGCAATGTTTGGACTGAATGGCTTTCGCGCCGCAACATAGAGCGTGCGCCGCAATAGGCAAAATAGATAAATCAGAAAGAATCGATAGTTTCCATCTATTTAAGCGGCCTTGCACGGCTTCGTTTGTGGATATCATCTGCGCCTTAACGACGCAGCAAGGCGGCCAGGAGACGAGACGCAAAAGTATCGTTTGCCAACGCCCCAAGCGGCGGATTCGGAGGTACAGATTATCAAGGAACCAGCTTGGATTCCGATCTGCAGCTTTCCGCGACGAGCCAGTCGCGAAAAGTTTCCGCCTCCCTGGAAAGGCGGTCGGCTTCGATCAGCCAATAGAACTTGTCGGTGTCCAGGGGCGAATCGAACAGGGTGACCAATGTTCCGTTGGCCAGTTCCTCGGCAATCAAGGAGACCGGGCAGAGGCCGATGCCCTGAGCACCGATGACCGATCCGATCATCAGGCTGAAATCGGCAAAGATCGGGCCTGGCTTCAGAGGCCGATGGACCCCTTTGAGTGCAAACCAGCGCGCCCAGGCCGCCGTCGTTTCATCATGCAGGAGCTCGGCATCGACCAGGTCGGCCGGCGCGTTGAACGAGCCATGGCGAAGCTTGAATTCCGTCGAGCACGTCGGTCGGGTTTGAGCGCTCAAAAGGGGGATGGAATTTGCTCCGGGCCTTGTTCCATGGCGGATCAGCAGATCGACGCTTGCTGCTTCCGGCGTCTTCGCATCGAGCGCATAGACGATGTTGATGCGAATCTCCGGGTGCTCCTTCCGGAAATCCGGCAGCCGCGGTATCAGCCAGCGCGTGGCGAAGGATGCGATGCAGGCGACGCTGACCGGTCTGTCATGGCTCTCCCGCTTCAACTGCTGTGCCGCGTTCTGGATATGACCGAGGCCACTTGCCACGACAGCCCCGAACTCGCGGCCGGCCGCCGTTGCCGTCACGCCGCGGGCGTGGCGCGTGAACAGCGCAACGCCAAGCCAGTTCTCCATTATCCGCACATGCTGACTTATCCCGGCCGCCGTCAGATTGAGCTCAGCCGCAGCTCGGGCGAAACTCTCGTGGCGCACGGCCGCCTCGAAGGCGCAAAGGGAGGCATAGGGGATATGGCGCATGAACCAAGGCTAAGCAAAACTTAGCCAAAGCGCAAGAACAATGAGCGTTGTGCATTGGCATGATGTCGCTACATTGCGGGCGACATCGTGGCTTGCCCACCGCCGCCTGCGGCGTTGTTGAAAGCCCGAAACCTCGAAACCCGGAGCCGACAAGGGGCTATGTGACCGCAATGCAGACAATTCGTGACATTTCCGCTTCCGCTGATGCCGAGGAACGGCGCAGCAAGCCGCCCGTTGTCGTCTATCCGAATGAGACGCTGCCACCCGCCGGGATGAATATACTCCAAGCCGCAAGGCAAAGCATGACCAAGGTCGCAGAGGTCATCGTGCCGCCGCGGGAAGCGGGCAGCTTCCGGGTGCCGAAAGGGCATTTCTTCCGTATCGTCAGTATGGAGGGCTCCCAGGTCGGCGACCTCAATCTATGGAATGCCGACGATCTTTCGGAACGCTTCTTCAGCGGCAAGACCCGCGCGCTTCATGCCACGCATGTCGGCGTCGGCGATCGCTTGTGGAGCAGCCTGCCACATCTACGTCCGATGGCGACGATCACCCATGACACGCTCGGCTGGTATGGATGGGATAAGGATGGAGCCGGCGTTCACGATGTCATCGGCACGCGCTGCGACCCCTATACCAATCGACTGCTGAAAGGCGACAATTACCATCATTGCTGCCATTCGAACCTGTCGCGCGCGCTCGCTTCAGAAATGAACATGTCGGTTCGGGAGGCGGAAGCCCATGTTCATGATGTGCTGAATGTCTTCATGTGCACGGGGTTCACCCACGACACCCATCAGTATTTCATGAAGGCAAGTCCGGTAAGGCCGGGCGATTTCATTGAGTTCTTTGCTGAGATCGATCTTCTCGGTGCTCTTTCGGCCTGCCCAGGTGGTGATTGCGGTAGCGGCCATTCGAGCGATGCGGCACCGTGCTATCCGCTAGGCGTCGAAATCTGGCGGCCTCATCCGGAGAGCCTTGCCGGTCGGACTTTTCCCGAGCGCAACGCCTATTCGAGAACGCATGGCCTTTAGGCGGGCGAACGGTGTGTACTCACGTCGCCCATAGATACATTGCCGGCGGTTTGGGTCGCCGGCAATACAAAGCCGCTCGTTAAACGAGACGTCCGTCTGTGAGTTGACCAAGCCTTAGCTGCTTAATCGCAGACGCGGACGCGCTCGTAGTGGTAGCCTTCGTCGTAGCGGTTCTGAACCGGCCGGCTTTCAAGCCAGCATCTCGGCGCCGGTTCTTCGTAAACAGGGCCTCCGTAAACGGGGCCGCGGTTGGCAAGGGCGCCACCGACGATGAGGCCGCCGAGGAGGCCTGCGGCTACGCCGCCTGCGATTGCGCCACCATTGTGATGGTGATGATGGTGGTAGCGATAATATTGCTGCGCCTGAGCGAAGTTGGCGGGAGCCAACGTGCCGCCTACAACCGTAGCGGCCAGCAAAACTGTAAGGACCGTTTTCTTTATCATGACTACCTCCAAAGCAGTCTACATTGCTCAGCGAATTCGCGAGTCATCTATTCAACGTTTGAAGCATGAATATGTTCAGCTGAATGTTCGATGAATGCGCCGTTCATCCGCGCTGAAGTCCTGAAATTCAGCGCTTCCACGATGATTTTGCGTGGGATCACGTGGCCGGAATGTGGCTGCGCGTCGCTTTGAGCCATTCCAGCGTCCGTGATTCGGGATCGGGATTGCGTGTGATGTCGGTGACGACCGCGGCGCTGTCGGCGCCACTCTCCAACACGCCGGAAATGCGCTCCACGGTCAGGCCGCCGATCGCCACAAGCGGGATATTGCCGACCCGCGCTTTCCAGTGGCCGATGCGCTGCAGGCCTTGCGGCGCCCACGGCATGACCTTGAGCACGGTGGGATAAATCGGCCCGAGCGCGATGTAGTCGGGGCAGGCGGCAAGCGCTGTTTCCAGCTCGGCTTCGTCGTGCGTCGAAAGCCCCAGTCTTAGTCCTGCCGCCCGGATGGCATCGAGGTCCGCCTCCGCCAGGTCTTCCTGGCCGAGATGAATGAAATCGCAGCCTTCCTCGATGGCAAGCTGCCAGTAGTCGTTCACGATCAGCTGGCATCCATGGACCGCGCAGATTGCCTTAGCCTTGCGGATATCCGCGCGGATTTCAGCAGCGCTGCGATCCTTGATGCGCAGCTGCACCAGCCTGACGCCCAGCGGCACCAGCCTTTCGATCCAGGCGCCGCTGTCGATGATCAGATAGAAGGGATCGAGCCTCACGCGAACACCGCCTTTCCGATCACGGGCGTCGAGGGCACCGCCATGTCGCGGGGCTCCAGCATGCCCGCACCGAACGCCTGCCTGCCGGCATCGATGGCCTTGGCGAAGGCCTCCGCCATCGTGGCCGGATCGCCGGCGCCGGCAACCGCTGTGTTGAGCAGCACGGCGTCGAAGCCGAGCTCCATGACGATCGCCGCATGCGAGGGTCGGCCGATGCCGGCATCCACGATCAGCGGCACCTCGGGAAAATGCGCCCGCATGGAACGTAGGGCAGAAAGATTGAGCGGCCCCGCCGCCGTTCCGATAGGCGCGCACCAGGGCATAAGCACCTTGCATCCGGCTTCCAGCAGCCGTTCGGCGACCACGAGATCGTCCGTGGTATAGGGAAAGACCTCGAAGCCGTCATCGGCCAGAATTCGTGCCGCCTCGACAAGTGCGAAAACATCCGGCTGTAGCGTATCGTGATTGCCGATCACTTCGAGCTTGATCCAGTTGGTCTGAAATACCTCGCGGGCCATCCTTGCCGTCAGCACTGCTTCCGAGACGCCATGGCAGCCGGCCGTGTTGGGAAGAACACGAACGCCAAGCGCGCGGATCATGTCGAAGAAGGCGCCGCCATTGCGCCCGCCGGCCGTTTCACGCCGCAGCGACACGGTGACGATTTCTGTTTGCGATCGCCTGACCGCTTCGGCAAGGACGGCCGGCGAGGGATAGCGCGCGGTACCGAGTAGGAGACGAGATTCGATTTGGCTTCCGTAGAAATCGGGCATGGCTCAACCTCCCTGCATTGGGGTCAGAATTTCGATCCTGTCGTTATCGTTCAGCGCGTGATCATCGCGGTCTTCGCGGTGCACGAGCTCGCCGTTGACGGCGGTTGCCAACCAGTCGCCTTCGTAGTCGAGCGCCGTCAGAAGTTGCGAAAGTGTGGTTGCGGCGATTGTCTGAGCTTCTCCATTGATGATCAGGCGCATCTGGGGCTCCTTTGCCTGGATTGTTCGGAAAGCACGAGGTCGGCAGTTTCGGCCGCGATTGCCGGCGCCAGAAGGAAACCGTGGCGATAGAAGCCATTCGTCACGACGACGTTTCCCTCCCGCGTCACCCGCGGGAGATTGTCGGGAAAGGCGGGGCGGATGCCGGCACCGGTTTCGATGACCGCGGCGTCTGCAAAGGCGGGGTGCAGCGCGTAGGCGGCGTTCAGCAGTTCCATCAGCGAACGCGCCGTGATCGGTCCGTCGAATTCGGTCTCGATCATGGTCGCCCCGACCATGAAGTGACCGCTGCCGCGCGGAACGATATAGACGGGAATGCGAGGGTGCAGCAGGCGGATGGGCCGGGCGAGTGCCACTTCTTCCGTGCGCAGATAGAGCATTTCGCCGCGCACACCGCGCAGGTCAGGAGTGTGTCCGATGCGAGCGGCGCCGGTGCAATCGACGATTTCGGAGAAATCGTCCTCGCTTACATCCATGGCGGCAAAAGCAACGCCTCTCGCCAGAAGCTTTTCCTGCAGTCGGCGCAGCGCCCGGCGTGGATCCAGATGGGCTTCCTGCGGAAAGAACAGGCCTTGCCTGAAACGGCCGGCAAGGACGGGTTCGAGAGCGGCGATTTCGCTCTCCTCTATCAAACGATAGCCGGAGGTGCGGCCGGCGAATCGCTTGAGCTCGCCGTGATCGCGCGGCGGCGCGACGACCAGGGTGCCGTTGCGCGCCACTTCGCCCGGCAGGATCGCATCCCATCGATCGGCGGCGTCGAGGCCGCGCCGAAGCACTGCCTCATCGGCACTTTCCCGTTCGCACCAGGGCGCCAGCATGCCGCCGGCGAGCCAGGAGGCGGCATGGTCGAATTTCAGGCACGGGTCCAGCACGGTTACGTCCGCGCCCCGAACATGAAGTTCATGGGCGACCGTGAGGCCGGCGACGCCGGCCCCTTTGACTAGGACGCGCATCTCACTCGGCCGGATGCGGAAGGTTGTCGATCGGCATATAGAGATCGCCACCTTCACGGTATTTGGCCGCCATTGCGTCCAGCCCCTCTTTCTGGGCCTCGGCGCGAATGTCGTGCGAAATCCGCATCGAACAGAATTTCGGGCCGCACATCGAGCAGAAATGCGCAACCTTATGGGCTTCCTTCGGCAAGGTCTCGTCGTGGAAGCTGCGGGCGGTGTCCGGATCGAGCGACAGGTTGAACTGATCTTCCCAGCGGAACTCGAAGCGGGCGCGCGACAACGCGTCGTCACGCACCTGCGCGGCTGGATGACCCTTGGCAAGGTCGGCCGCATGGGCCGCGATCTTGTAGGTGATGACGCCGGTCTTGACGTCGTTGCGGTCGGGCAGGCCGAGATGCTCCTTCGGGGTGACGTAGCAGAGCATCGCCGTGCCGAACCAGCCGATCATGGCAGCGCCGATTCCCGAGGTGATATGATCGTAGCCCGGCGCGATATCCGTCGTCAGCGGCCCGAGCGTGTAGAAAGGCGCTTCGCCACAGACGGCCAGCTGCTTGTCCATGTTTTCCTTGATCTTGTGCATCGGCACATGGCCGGGGCCTTCGATCATCACCTGGCAGTCTTTCGCCCAGGCGATCTTCGTCAGTTCGCCCAGGGTTTCGAGTTCGGCAAACTGCGCGGCGTCATTGGCGTCGGCGATCGAGCCGGGGCGCAGGCCGTCGCCGAGCGAGAAGGAGACGTCATAGGCGCGGCAGATATCGCAGATCTCCTCGAAATGCTCGTAGAGGAAGCTCTCGCGGTGGTGATGGAGACACCACTTCGCCATGATCGAGCCGCCGCGCGACACGATGCCGGTGACGCGATTGACCGTCAGCGGGATGTAGTGCAGCCGCACGCCGGCATGGATGGTGAAATAGTCGACGCCCTGTTCGGCCTGCTCGATCAGCGTGTCGCGATAGACCTCCCAGGTGAGTTCCTCGGCAATGCCGCCGACCTTTTCGAGCGCCTGATAGAGCGGAACCGTGCCGATCGGCAGCGGCGAATTGCGGATGATCCATTCGCGGATGTTGTGGATGTTGCGGCCGGTCGAAAGATCCATGACGGTATCGGCGCCCCAGCGGGCAGCCCAGACCATCTTCTCGACTTCCTCTGCCATGGAGGAGGTAACGGCGGAGTTGCCGATATTGGCGTTGATTTTCACCAGGAAGTTCCGGCCGATGATCATCGGTTCGGCCTCGGGGTGATTGATGTTGGCCGGGATGATGGCGCGGCCGGCGGCGACTTCCTGGCGAACGAATTCCGGCGTCACATGATCGGGAATATGAGCACCGAAGCTTTCGCCGTCTCGAACCAACGCTTCTGCCTTGGCCTTTCGACCGAGATTCTCGCGGATGGCGATGAATTCCATCTCCGGGGTGATGATGCCGGCACGCGCATAGGCAAGCTGCGTGACCGCCTTGCCGTCTTTGGCGCGCAGCGGCTGGCGACGTCCGGGAAATTCGGGTGTCAACCGGTCGCCGCTGACGAAGCCATTGTCTTCGGGGCGCACATGGCGGCCTTCGTAGGCCTCGACATCGCCGCGGGCGAGCACCCAGTCGCGGCGGAGCTGCGACAGGCCCTGCTCGATGCTGATATCGGCGCCCTCGATCGTATAGGGGCCTGAAGAATCATAGACGACGACGGGCGGTTCACCCGATGTCGGATGGACGCTGATCTCACGCATCGGCACACGGATATCGGCATGGATGTCTCCAGGAATGTAGATCTTCCTCGAGGCCGGCAGTGGGCCGGTGGTGACGGTCGGAGTGAGGTTTTTTGCGGCAATGTTCATGGTTTGAGGCTCCAAATTGCGGTTGGAGACCCAGTCAATCAGCCGGAATGATGGAAAGACGTCGATATGGATTCCACGCGTGAACCCAGAGCCATCGAGCGCTTGCACCGTCCCTACGCCAGTATGAACTGGATCAGGTTCAACGGGTCACTGCGCCACAACAGGCAAAGCCATATTGTCCAGCAGTATCTCAGCCCCTTGCCGGGACCCCCCTGGTGAATGCTGGAAGGCTAAGCTCTCTCTTCCGCTGCTGTCAACCCTATAGCGACGATCGCATTTCGCCTGGTGGCTCCCAGCTGCGCCGGGCACCGGATGGCTTCGACGGGAACGTTCCACCATGAGTCGAAAATATCGGTGCGCGCCGATCGGAGTTGACCACCAAGCTCGGACTTGTCCAGGATGCCGCCCGCTGGCGCGTTCATGCTTCCGGTAGGGCGCAATCGGCGCCTTTCGGCTTTCGCCAGAGGAGGTTGCATGGGCCTCGCTGTCGGCAGTTGCATTTAGGCAACAGCGATCAAGACTAATGCGCGGGTCGGTTTCACATAATTGACAAACATACGGGCTGTTTGTAAATCGGATGCAGGACACAAGTTGTCTTACGGTCGAGCTATCGGCCGGATCGGTAAAGGCATTTCCAGACCTTTGCCGCGGGGTCAATTGTGGAGGTTCGAGGGGACTCAAGCCAACATTAGGTGCGTATTTGCCGGGCTGCCTGGTCGCGTTTGAACGAGGCCGATCTTTAAAGTGGTATTCCAGCCCTGTACTCGCGGTAGGTTCGAAATGCATATTGCAACCAGGAGTTTATCATGAACATCAAGAGCCTTCTTCTCGGCTCCGCTGCTGCGCTGGCAGCAGTATCCGGTGCTCACGCAGCCGACGCCATCGTTGCTGCTGAGCCGGAGCCGCTGGAATACGTTCGCATCTGCGACGCATACGGTGCTGGCTACTTCTTCATTCCGGGCACGGAAACCTGCCTCAAGATCGGCGGCCGCGTCCGTACCGAAGGTGAATGGTATGATGCCTACAACCCGAACAGCAAGCAGGGCACGCTGTGGCACACCCGTGCTGAGCTGAACGTCAATACCGCTTCCGACACTGAATACGGCCCGCTGAAGACCAACATGGTTATTCGCTGGGATTGGAGCGAAGGCAACACGACCAGCACCAAGCTGCTGTTCGCTAACATCAGCCTTGGTGGCTTCCTCGTCGGTAAGGCTGACTCGCAGTACAATTCGTACATCGGCTACGCCGGCGACGTCATCAACGACGACGTCATCTATGACGGCCCGTACGAGCTGAACCAGATCAGCTATAACTACGATGCCGGCAACGGCTTCACGGCTGTGGTCTCGGTCGAAGACAGCAACTCCAGCGGCTCCGGCGCTTCCTACGGCTCCAGCTGGTGGGCAGACGACAAGGCTAACCACTACGCTCCTGACGCCGTTGCCGGTGTTGGCTACAAGGTTGGCAACTTCGGCTTCAAGGTCGTCGGCGGTTACGACTCGATCGTTGAAGAAGGCGCTATCAAGGCTCGCGTCGATGCCGACTTCGGCGTATTCTCGGCCTTCTTGATGGGTGGTTACAACACCGATGGCAAGAAGCTGAACAAGTATGCCGGCACGAACCTTGACCGTTCTGCTTGCCCCGTTGCTGATGCATCGAAGTGCGGCTGGGGTGACTGGGCCGTTTGGGGTGGCGCTAGCGTTCCGATCAACGAAAAGCTGAAGTGGAACCTCCAGCTCGCCTACACCGACAGCAAGATCTTCGCCGCTACCACGAACCTGAAGTGGAACCCGGTCAAGAACCTGCTCATCGAGCCGGAAGTTTCCTACACCAACTTCGATTCTGTGAACCAGGATCAGTGGGCTGGTATCCTGCGCTTCGAGCGTAGCTTCTAATAAGAGATTACCCGGCCCGCGCCGGGTAAGGGAAGCCTGACGTTCCAATCCGTCAGGCTTCTTCAACTGATCGGTTGACCTCCGATCAAAGAGAAAGGATCCGGCTTTCCCTCCGGATCCTTTTTAGTTTTCGAGCCGCTAAGTTTTTAAGCCGCAGACGTCTCTATTTCCTGCATCTGGGCCGATGGGAACCAGGTCTTCAAAACCATCTTGATGAACATCTGTCCGCAGGGCGCGAGCTGGAAATTGCCCCTGTCGAGCGTCCATTCGGTGATCAAGCCACCGATGACGGCGGTTAGCGCCGAGGCAGCCGTGTCCGGCGTCCAGGGTGCCGGCAACTGCGTCTTCTCGTTCATCAACGTGAAGATTCGCTCAAAATTATCGTGCATATCCTGCCGGAAGGAGCTCGCGCGGCTCGTCGTTCCGTCGCAAAAAGCCATGTCGAGATGCATCATCACCTTCAGCATGCTGCGCTTGCGCGGATCTTGCTGAACGTCCTCGAATATGGCTGCAATCGCATCTGCCACGAGATCGAGTGGGTTGGGCGGCAGCTCGCGCGACATCCGCTCGGCCAATTCCTGAAATGGCTGTTGCGCCTCGTCGCGGATCGCAAACATCAGCCCCTGCTTGTTCTTAAAATGCCAGTGCACCGCCCCCCGCGTAACACCGGCTGTTGTGGCTATCTCCTCGAGGCTGACATTCTCATATCCCTTGTCGAGAAACAGAGCTTTTGCGGATTGCAAAATCTCGCTTCTCGTTTCCGCCGCCTCTTCCTTAGTTCGCCGCATTCAGTTCTCCCCAGAAGCACATTTCTAGCCGTACCCCTCTTTTTTGGTATTTTTATTCCGCCTCGCCGCGTCAGTGCCGGTAACCCCATACACCAGGCAACGTCAGGTGGCGAAGCGAACCCCTAAATACTCCCTAGAAATCGAGAGAGAAAATCGCAACGAGACGTATTCGTCAAGCACCTATAAGCCACGCACAAGTTTCATTCGGCAATTTCGCTGCGTTGGGAAGTGCAAAATCGAAAATGTGCAGATGCCGATAGCGCCATGATGGCGACAGGTCGCCACTGGCGATCACCGCTTCATGATTGGCCTATCCGTCAAATCCGGGCGCAACGCGGATTTGACCGCCAGCCTTCGGCAATTCCATGCGCCCATATCGATGGTCGAAGCCATGGCGGCGCTTTCGCGCGGTCGGCCTCGACGGCCTTATGTTCGATTCGTGTACGCGCGGGCTATCGCAATTCTCCTCAACGCTCCCCCCTGGAGGTCCCCATGACGAGCATTACCTCGGTCCTACCAAACAACTATTATCAGTATCTGACATCGCGTTCGACACTGTCCGCAACAGACGATTCCACATCCTTGACACTAGCGGGCGGTTCTTCGCGGGGAAACTCCTCGTCATCATCAGACGGTCAATCTCAGACCGCTGCCGCCGAGCAATTGATGGCGCAGCTGATGAATATCATTCTCAACCTGCAGGCCAGCAGCGATGGTAGCAACGACGACCCCACGTTGAACTCCGACGGCAGCTCCGTCGATCCGACGTCGAGCACGCAGCAGTCCGCGGCCGCCGCTACAGTGAGCAGCAGTCAGAGCGATAAGATCAAAGCCATGGATACCAACGGCGATGGCAAGATTAGCGAGGCGGAATTCGTTGCCGCGCGTCCCTCCAGTGTCAGCGAGGATCAAGCCCGGACGCTGTTCAAAAGCTTCGACAAGAACAAAACCGGCTCGCTGAGCGAAACGCAGTTGGCAGAGGCGATGCGTTCGGGTCGACACATGCATCATGGCGGACATATGAGCGACAAGCAGCTCTCCGACTTATTTTCCTCGATGGACACCAACGGCGACGGCAATGTGACGGAAGCGGAATTCGTAGCCGCCCGCCCGTCCGATGTCGGCGAAGATCAGGCAACGACGCTGTTCAAGAGCCTGGATACTTCAAATTCCGGATCGCTGACGCAAAGCCAGTTCGAAGCGGCTGTGAAGGCGCAGCGCCCGCAAACGCCGGATGTCGGCAACCCCTACACCGCCAATGATCAGGGGCAGACGACAAGCGATCTGCTCACGCTCTGATCGGAAGTGATCTTGGCATCTGAGCCAGCGGATGCGCCGGCAGCCTGGAGGCTAGAGGCTGGGCCTCGGTGTCCAGGCGAGCCGGCTTTTCGCATCTTCGCTGCAGCGCCATCATGCGGCAATAATTATTCGCAAATCGATGATGTGAGAGCGACGGATTTCGGCGCCTTGTGCGTTGAACCGTTGAGAACCCATGCTCGATGTCGAAGGAAAGAGACGCTGCGATCGGATTGGTACCATGCGCCGCAAGCGGCAGGTAGGCAAAGCTCTCTTGTCAACGGCAGGGAAGGGGCGTGCTATGCGAAAGTCGCACGAAACTTGGACGGTGGCGATTGTCGATGAAAAGGGATCGCGCGCCCGAGAGTGGCGACCCGGATGAGGATTTGGTGGGTCGCATCGCCGCCGGCGATGTCCCGGCAATGCGCGTTATGGTGACACGGCAGCTGCCTCGTATCCTTTCGGTGGCGACCCGCATGCTTGGCGATGCCGCCGAGGCCGAGGATGTGGCGCAGGAGACATTCCTGCGGGTGTGGCGAAACGCCGGCGGCTGGCGCCAGCGCAACGCCCGCTTCAGCACCTGGGTGCACCGTGTCGCGATCAACCTTTGCTACGATCGCCTAAGGCGGCGCAAGGACGTTCTTGCCGAACAACCGCCCGACATCGAGGATGAAGGGCCGGGACCGGATGCGGGTCTGATGAGCGAGGATGATCCCTCCCGGCGTGTGGAGCGAGCGATGCAGATGATCGCGCCCCGGCAGCGCGAGGCGATCATTCTGGTTTATTATCAGGCGCTGTCGAATGTGGAAGCGGCTGCGATCATGGATGTCAGCGTGGATGCATTGGAAAGCCTGCTGGCGCGAGGAAGGCGATCCCTGCAGGCGCTTTTGTTGAAGGAACAGAGCGATGGCTGAACATGTCGCGGGCCCGATGAGCGGCGAACGATTTGCTGAACTGGCCGATGCCTATGGCAGCGATATCGGCCGCTGGCCTCAGGCGGAGCGAGCGGCGGCGCGCGACTATGCCAGGAACAACGATGTGGGCGGCCTGCTGGAGCGGGCCGCCGATCTCGATGCGCTGCTTGATACCTATATGCCGAAAGTTGCGCTTGCCGGCTTGGATGGCCGGATCGTCGCGCAGATCGCCCGCCGATCGAAGATCCGCAATTGGTTCCGGTTCGGCTCTGCCGGCATTGGCCTTGTCGGCGTCGGGCTCGCGGGCGCTCTTGCCGGCAGCGTTGCCATCGCCGTGTTGGCGCCGAGCCTGACATCGGAAACGCCGCCCATATCCGATGGGACCAGCACCATGTTCGGCGACATCGGGCCGGACGTGACCATAACGCAGGAAAGCCAATGACAGACCGCAGTTTCCGAATACTGGTCATATCTCTGCTGGTGTTGAACACCTTCCTGATCGCAGCACTTGCAGGTGGAGGGTTGACCTGGATCCGCAATTCGCAGGCGCGTACCGCCATGATGCCCTTGGGCGGCGAGCAATTGCCGTCGTCGCAGAGAAAGGCCCTCCGGGCCGCCCTCAACGAGGCGCGCAAGGAGGAAAGGCAAACCATTCTCGATGCGCAACAGGCCAAGGTCGACGCCGCTTCCATTCTGGGGCAGCCGACACTCGATACGGAAGCGCTGTCGGCCGCTCTGGCCAGAGCCCGCAACGCCGATACTGGGTTGAGGGCCAAACTCGAGCAGCGCGCCGTCGATTTCGCGGCAACGCTTTCCTATGACGAACGCCGCGCTCTTGCCGAAAGCATGATCCGCCGCAGCGTGCCGAAAGCCGCTGTCACAAAATGATCATGCCTGCCGGGCGACAGATCGGGAAGACGACCGCGTTTAAGAAACGTGTTTGAAACAGGAGTTGGCAGGACATGGCTCAGCAATCGAATGATGTTTATGCCGCGCTCGCCCTTTCCCGCTTCGGGTTGGGAGCAGACCGTAACGGCACCGCGCCGATCGCATCGAACCCGCGCGGAGCATTGATGGAGGAAATCACGGAACGCTTCGTTCCCGTTCCGGTCGGACCGCAGCTTCAATCCACCGCTGATCTTCTCGTCTCTCTCTTTGCTTTCCAGGAGCAGCGCAAGGAGGCCAGAGAGCAGGCTGCAGCCGCCATGCAACAGGACAAGCCGATGCAAGGGCCGCAACGGCCACAGCAACCGCCTGTACAGGCCTCGGGTGCCATGGCAGCCCAGCCAAGCAATCCGGCAATGGCTGCGCCAACAGGCAAGCCGGTCGAGAAGCAGGAAAAGCCTGCAATGGCCGCAATGCCATACCTTCCGCAGCAGGTTCTGCTGGCAGAGGTCGATGCACGCTTCAACGGCACCATCCGGCAGCCCTTGATCGGCTTCGGCGAGCGGCTTGCCATGTTCTGGGCAAACCACTTCGCGGTCGCCGTCTCGAAGAGCGAGGAGGTTCATATCGTTGCCGGCGCCTTCGAGCGCGAAGCCATCCGGCCGCATGTTTTCGGGCGTTTCGCCGATATGCTGCTCGCCGTCGAGACGCACCCGGCCATGCTCGGCTATCTCGACAATCAGCAATCGATCGGGCCGAACTCCAGGGCCAACGCCAACAAGAAGCGCGGCCTCAATGAAAACCTCGCCCGCGAGACACTGGAATTGCATACGCTCGGCGTCAACGGCGGCTATACGCAGACCGATGTGACGACGCTTGCCAAGATCATCACCGGCTGGACAGTGGCGCGAGCCGAAGGCAAGCTCGGCGAACCCGGCACCTTCGTCTTCAATGCGGGCGCGCACGAGCCCGGCGACCAGACGCTGCTTGGCCTCACCTATGCCGACAATGGCGTCGGGCAGGGGCGGGAAGCGCTGCGGGATCTCGCCCGCCACCCGGCGACCGCGCAGCATATTGCCACCAAGCTTGTTCGCCATTTCGTCACCGATACGCCGCCGCCGGCGCTCGTGCAGACCGTCGCTGCGACCTTCAGCAAGACGGATGGCGATCTCTCGGCCGTCTACCGGGCGCTGATCGGCTCCGAGGAGGCCTGGGACCCGACGCTGTCAAAGGTTCGCTCCCCGCTGGAATTCATGATCGCTCTCTTACGGGCAAGCGGCGAGACGCCGAAGCCGAATGTCGTTCTCGGCGCTTTGACGGCGATGGGCCAACCCTTCTGGGCGCCCGCCGGTCCCAACGGCTTTGCCGACACCGTCGACGCCTGGGCCTCCAGCGAGAGCCTCAGCATGCGCATGGATGTCGCCAATATGATCGCGAATGCGGTACCGCCTCAGATTGATCCCCGACGTTTCGTTTCCGACAGCCTCGGACCGCTTCTTTCGAATGAGACGCTACAGGCGGTGTCGCGCGCGGAGACCCGTAATCAGGGTCTGGCAATCGCTTATCTTTCCCCCGAATTTCAAAGGCGCTGACCATGACCTGCGAACTCATGACCCCCACCCGTCGTGCCGTTCTTGGCGCTTCAAGCGCCTTGTTCGCCTGGGCCTTCATTCCGCGCTTCGCCCATGCGGCCGGCGGACGCGACCCGCGCTTCGTCACCATCATTCTGCGCGGCGCGCTCGATGGATTGACGGCCGTGCCGCCCGTCGGCGATCCAGACTATGAAGCGCTGCGGCAGCAGATCGCCATGACGACGAGCGGCCCCCAGGCGGCCTTGCCACTCGACAGCTTTTTTGCGCTGCATCCGTCGATGCTGAATTTCAACCGGCTCTATCGGGCAGGGCAGGCGGCCGTCGTGCATGCCAGCGCGACCCCCTATCGCGACCGATCTCATTTCGACGGTCAGGATGTGCTAGAATCGGGCTATGAAATGCCCGGCCGCGTCGAGTCCGGCTGGCTGAACCGGATGCTGGACGGGCTGCCGAAGGGCGACAAGGTTGCGCCGGGCGCATCGGCGATCCGCGGATTGTCCGTTGGTGCCAACGCCCCGCTGGTCATCCGCGGAAAGGCGCCGGTGCTCGGCTGGTCTCCGTCCAACCTGCAGCCGGTGAGCGACGACCTGCCGCCGCGCCTGATGGATCTTTACAATCACACTGACCCTCTTTTTGCGAAAATCCTCGCCGAGGGCATTTCGACCGGCAAGATCGCCGCCGGCCTCGACGTCAAGGCAAAAGGCGGCCCGGGCGACCCCACCGGAATGGAGCAGATGGCGAGAGGCGCTGCGCGGTTGCTCGCGCAGGATGACGGTCCCCGCGTCGCGGCATTGGCCTTCGAAGGATGGGATACGCACGCCGGCGAGGTGGACCGGCTAAACAAGCTGCTCGTCGGGCTCGACAATTCCCTGGCTGCGTTCCAGCAAGAGCTTGGTCCGGCATGGAAGGACACGGCCATCCTCGTTGCGACCGAATTCGGCCGCACGGCCCAGGTCAACGGTACGCAGGGCACCGACCACGGCACCGGAACGGCGGCCTTCCTCGCCGGCGGCGCAATCAAGGGCGGCCGGGTGATTGCCGATTGGCCCGGTCTCAAGCAGGCGCAATTGCGCGATGGCCGCGACCTTGCCGCCACGACGGATCTGCGCGCTGTGGTCAAGGGTATCGCGGTCGATCTGCTCGGCGCTTCTCCAGCCGTATTGACGCGTGATGTCTTTCCCGGATCCGATCATGTGCTGCCAATGAAGGGGCTGATCGTCTGATCGGCGCCGGGCGAAAAACCGGTCTTCCGTTTGAAGACGGCGCAGTGCGGGTTGCCAGCCACACCGAACGTGGTCTCTCGTCAGCGGTCGTCAGCAGTGACGTACAGCGGGCGTCGGCCGTCGCCGGCCGCATCCAGTCCGGCATTTGCCACATCAACGGCCCGACCTTGAACGACGAGGCACGGATGCCATTCGGCGGGGTCAAGGGCAGCGTCTGCGGCCGCTTCGGCGGCAAGGCGGCGATTGCCGAGTTCACCGATCTCAGATGGATCACCATCAAGGATCCCGCGCAGCGCTATCCCTTCTGATCAAACGAAACTGCGGCGACCAATGATTGATTGGCCGCCGCGGATTCCGCCTTCAATCGATGTGTTAGCGCAGGCAGACTGCCGTTTGCAGGCCCGAGACCTGACGGCTGGCGGGGCAAGGCCGCCCCTCTGCGCGCGGGGGGCACATCACGGAGGCAGCCGCTGAAGGTGCACCCTAGTTCGTGCGAACCGCATTGGCAACGATGACGGGGATCAGCAGGTCGCCCCAATTGCCGTTGCCGCCATGGTGGCGCGCCGAGCGAACGAGTTCAACGGAAACGCCAGCCTCGACCGCGTTCATGACCGCCTGGTTGAGGCGATGCAGCTCATTGGCCAGCATACGGATTGTAGCCTGCTGGTCGGTATTCATGGTGAGAGACTGTTCCTCTGCTCTCTCCCGAACGCGTGCTATCGATGGCATTTCATTCTCCTCCTCTTGAGCTGGATGTTACTCTGCAGCTGGCTTGAACCGAGCATGCACTGTTGCTTCACGCATGGCGGCCGTCGGTTATCACCGGCGAACCCCTATTGAAACGCCCTGCCGAGGCGTCGGAAACCAGTTTGTAAAAATCTGTCATACTGATCTCTCTATACTGTTCCGTTGAGCGTTTGGCTGACCGGGTGTGTATAACGAGTTTTACAAGAGACTCGCCCTGAGTGCCAGAAAAACCAAAAGACCTAGATAGATAAAAGGGTTATGATGTGTTATTGTTGACGGCGACCGCCAGTAAATTTGTAATTATTGTAAAAATCGACTTTCGGTGAATCCTGTAAAAGGAATGACAGATGGCTGAGCGCAAGATTTTTGCAGGACCTCGGGTTCGGCGCATCCGGACGGGTCTCGGTCTCACGCAGACGACGATGGCGCAGGCGCTGGATATATCGCCGTCCTATCTCAATCTCATCGAGCGCAATCAGCGGCCACTGACCGTGCAGCTGCTTTTGAAGCTGTCGGCGGTCTATAAGGTCGATCTCGACGAATTGCAGAGCGGGCAGGGCGGCAATGCCGGGCAATTGCGGGAAATCTTCGCCGATCCGCTGCTGGCCGGAGAGATCCCCGGCGACCAGGAATTGATCGAGCTTGCGGAGGCTGCGCCCAATGCGACGAATGGCATGATCCGGCTCTATCGGGCCTATCGGGAACAGGCGGCGAGGCTTTCCGATCTTGCCGAGCTTCTGTCCCGTGAGGGCCGGGTCGCGGAAGTGGCTGGTCCGCGTCTGCCGCTCGACGAAGTGCATGATCGGTTGCAAAGTCGAGCGAATTTCTTCGCCCGTATCGAGGATGCCGCGGAGGGCTTTCATATCCGTCTCGCACCGGGCGACGACATCGCCGGCGCGTTGAAGGCGTGGCTGAAAAGCGAGCATGGCGTTGCCGTGCGTCTGCTGCCGGTGCGCGCCATGCCGGGTTTGCGCCGCCGCTATGATCGCCATTCCATGCGGCTTTTTCTTTCCGAGCGGCTGTCGCCCTTCGACCAGCTTCGCGAGATCGCTACCGAAGTCTGCCTACTGGTCATGCGCGAAGAGATCGCCGCCGAGCTGGACGCGCTCGCTCTCTCGACGCCGGAAGCCAGGCGGATCGCCCGTTTCGAGCTGGCGCGCTATGCGTCGCATGCCCTGCTCATGCCTTACGGTGCTTATCTTTCGGCGGCGCAGCGCCTGCATTATGACATTGACGGGCTTAGCGCCCGTTTCGGTGTTTCCTTTGAGCAGGCGGCCACGCGCCTGACGACATTGCAGCGTCCTGGCGCTTCGGGCATTGCCTTCTTTCTGATGGAGATCGACGGCGCCGGCCACCGCCTGCGGAAGGTCGGGGCACAGGGTTTCCCGCAGGCCCGGTTCGGCGGCGGCTGTCCCAAGCTCAACGTTCACGCAGCCTTTGCTCAGCCGGGGCAGATACTGGCCGAGGTAACGGAAATGCCGGATGGCATGGGTTTTTTGACGGTATCGCGTACCATCGAAGGCCCGCAGGCGGATTTCGGCGAAAGGGCGCGCCGCACGGCGCTTCTCATTGGTTGCGATCTCGCCCATCGCGACGAGATCGTCTATGGCAAGGCGCTGAGCTCTATGTCGGTTGCGATCGGCCCGGCCTGTCGCCTGTGCGAGCGCCAAGGCTGTCTGGCAAGAGCCGAGCCGCCGGTTACGCGGCCGCTTGGTCTCGACGAAATGGCGACGGGTCTCAGCGTGTTCGATTTTCAATGACGTCATCCGCCGCCGCCCAAGGAGCGGCTCGGTCTGCGGGGCTGATGCTTGAGCCGCTACTCATCACACGATCTGGTTGAGCTCGATGGTCGCCGAGGCATGGCGCCTCGGCTTGGAATTACGGGCTCATACCTGCAGATCAGGCATAAAGACCGAATTGTGCATTGTGAAGTCGGGCATACGCGCCGCGGCGAGCGAGCAGCTCGTCATGCGATCCCTGTTCGATAATGCCATTGTCACCCATGACGATGATGCGATCCGCGTTGCGGATGGTCGACAGCCGATGCGCGACAACAAGCGTGGTGCGCCCCTTCGCAAGCTCTGAAAGTGCCTGCTGAATCGCGTATTCGGTCGCCGTGTCGAGTGCGGAAGTCGCCTCGTCGAGGATCAGGATCGGCGGATCCTTCAGGAAGATGCGAGCGATCGCAAGACGTTGCTTCTGCCCGCCCGAAAGCTTGACGCCGCGCTCGCCGGTCGGCGTGTCGAGCCCGCCGGGAAGGGATCGGATAAACTCGTCGAGCGAGGCGCGTTCCAGCGCCTTCATGATGTCCTCGTCGGTCGCACCCAGCTTTCCATAGGCAATATTCTCGCGAATGGTCGAGCCGAACAGGAAGACGTCCTGTTGCACGATGCCGATCTGGCTGCGCAATGACGCCTGTGTCATGTCGCGGATATCGATGCCGTCGATGGTGATGCTGCCCGACGTCACGTCATAGAAGCGTGGCAGCAGCGAGCAGACCGTCGTCTTGCCGGTGCCGGAGGCGCCGACGAAAGCGACAGTCTCGCCGGCGGCGATGATCAGAGAGAGATCCTTGAAGATCGAGTCTCGCTCGGAATAACCGAAGGCGACGCTATTATAGGCGATATCGCCCTTGAGGTGATCGACCGCGATCGCATTCGGCCGATCGGCGAGGTCCGGCTCGGTGTCGATCAGAGACAGGAAACGTTTGAAGCCTGCGATCCCCTTGGGATAGGTTTCGATCACCGACGTGATCTTGTCGATCGGCCGGAAGAAGACATTGATGAGCAGCAGGAAGCTGACGAAGCCGCCATAGCTCAGCTCTCCCGAAATCACGAACCAGGTCCCGGCCATCATGACGACGAGCTGCACCAGGCGCGTGCTGAAATAGCTGAGCGCGATGCCGGCGGTCATATAGGCATAGCCGTCCAGCTTGGTCGCCTTGTAATCTTCGTTGTCGCTGGCAAACAGCTGGCTTTCGTATCTCTCGTTGGCGAAGGCCTTGACCACCCGGATGCCGCCGACGGTTTCCTGCATCCGCGTGTTGAAGTTGCCGACCTTGCCGAACAGGCTGCGCGAGTTCAGCGTCATCTTGGAGCCGTAGCGGCTGACCAGCCATGTCATGAACGGCACGATTGTCGTCGTCAGCAGCGCGAGCTTCCAATGGACGCTGAACATCAGCAGGAAGGCGCCGATGAAGGTCATGATCGCGATGAACAGGTCCTCGGGGCCATGGTGGGCAATCTCGCCGACCTCCTCGAGATCCTTGGTGACGTGAGTAATGAGGTGGCCGGTGCGGTTGTTGTCGAAATAGCGGAAAGAGAGCTTCTGGATATGGTCGAAGGCCTGACGGCGCATGTCGGACTCGATCGAGATGCCGAGCGCATGGCCCCAATAGTTGACGATGGCCGAAAGGCCAGTGTTCAGCGCATAGACGACAAGCAGCAGCGCCGCCGTCGCAAAGATCAGAGCCCAGTCGCGGCTCGGCAGCAATTCATCGACGAAAAGCTTGACTGCAAGAGGGAAGCCGAGTTCCAGCAGGCCCGCGAGCACGGCGCAGCCGAAATCGAGGAAAAACAGCTTTTTATAGCGCGCATAATAGGAGAAGAAACGACGAAGCATGAATGCCCTCCATGGGCACAGAAGAGGATGTCGGTAGACGAGAATGGACTGGACAGCAGCCCCATTCGGCATTGCCGTTCAGCGTCAATTGGTGCTGAAATTTCTCATCTGGCGATCCTCCTGCTTGAGTCGCGCAGTTTTTATAATCCAGGCGTGCATCGGTGTCACCCCTCATAAACAACGGATGGCCGATGGGGTGCCGGGATTTGAATGCGCTGCCTATGCCAGGCTTGGCGCGTCATGCATGCCGAGGCGTGCGATGACCTCGGCGCGTGTCGGCGCCCCCGATCGGCCTCCAAACACCTCGCACTTCATTGCGGCGGCGACGGAAGAGAGCTGGATGGCGTCTGCGGGCATCTTGCCTTCGGCAATGGCGAGAGCAAAGGCACCGTGGAAGATGTCTCCGGCTGCCAGCGTGTCGACGGCTTTGACGGCAATTGTCGGGCTATGCCGGATGCTGTCGCTTTGATCGTCGAACCAGAAGCTGCCGGCCGCACCCGCCGTCACGCAGATGAAGGAATGGTTGAATCTTCGCTTCAACAAGCGCGCCATCTCAGTGAAATCTTCGGCTCCGGTAAGGCGCTGCGCGGCAGGTTCGGAAAATACGATATGAGTGGCTTCCGGCGCCAGTTGCTCGATGATGCCATCCGGCGCCACATCGCCGTCGAGGACGGCCGGCTTGCCCAAGCCTCGTGCCGTTCGCAGAACCTCGAGCGCCAGTGACGGCCAGCGCACATCAACGAGCACGGCGTCGAAAATGGCGATATCTTCCGGCGTGAGCGCCTTGTTGCTGTGATGCAGTTTGGGATCGTAGAAGGGAACGATCAGCCTTTCACCGTGGTCGTCCACGAGGATTGTCGAGACCGCCGAGCGAGCACCGTCGACGCGCAGCATGCCGTCGGTGAAGATGCCGGCGTCAGCAAGCTCACGGATGATCCGTTCGCCGGTCTCGTCGTGGCCGACAGCACCCCAGAGGCTTGTCCGGCCTCCAAGCCGCGCGACGGCATAGGCAGCACTCGATGCCATGCCCTCGGCTATCTGCAGCATCTCGTAGGGCAGAACCTTACCCTCACCGGATGGCAACGTGTGAACTCGAAACAGCGTGTCGAGAACCGCTGCCCCTACGCAGAGGACATGCTTAGGAGCGCCCGCCGGCGGATCGAAAACCGAACAGGAGGTCAAAGCCGCTTTCCGCTTGCCTTGTCGAACAGGTGGATGCTCGTCGGATCGATTGCGATATCGATCTGGTCGCCGAAGCGGATGTTCAGACGCTCGCGGAACAGGCAGGAGATCTCTTCGCCGTGGCAGTCGAGCTTGGCGTAGATTTCCGATCCTGTACCTTCGACCATGCCGACACGCCCGGAAATGCCTGTTGTTGAAACGCGGATGTGTTCGGGGCGTATGCCGTAGACCAGCGGTCGCCCGCCATACTCCGTGGTGTTGGAGCCCTTCGGCAGCGGCAAGATGAAGCCCTTGTCGCTCCGAAAGACGCCTTCTTCGATCCTGCCGTCGACGAAGTTCATCGAGGGCGAGCCGATGAAACCGGCGACGAAGAGGTTAGCGGGGCGATCGTAGAGGTCGAGAGGTGTGCCGACTTGTTCGATCAGACCGCCGTGAAGCACGACGATCTTGTCGGCCATGGTCATCGCCTCGACCTGGTCGTGCGTCACGTAGATCGTCGTCGTGCCGATGCGCTGATGCATCGATTTGATCTCGCCACGCATCTGCACGCGCAGCTTGGCGTCGAGATTGGACAGCGGCTCGTCGAACAGGAAGACCTGCGGATCGCGCACAAGGGCGCGGCCCATTGCGACACGCTGGCGCTGGCCACCGGAAAGTTGGCGAGGCAGGCGATCCAGTAGGTTTTCCAGGCCGAGGATGGCGGCCGCCTTCTGTACCTTAGTGGCAATCTCAGCCGAACTCGCCTTTTTCAGCTTCAGTGCGAAGCCCATGTTTTCCGCGACGGTCATATGCGGATAGAGCGCGTAGTTCTGAAACACCATGGCGATGTCGCGATCGCGTGCCGGCAGATGGCTGACTTCGCGGCGACCGATGTGGATTTCGCCGTCGCTGACTTCTTCGAGCCCGGCGATCATGCGCAGCAGCGTGGACTTGCCACACCCCGAAGGGCCGACTAGCACCACGAATTCGCCGTCGGCGATATCGACGCTGATGTCGTGAATGACTTTCACCTGGCCGTAGCGCTTCTGGATGTTTTGTATGTTTACCGGTGCCATGAATGTGGTCCTGTCGGAAAGGTGAGGTGCGTCATTTGACGGCGCCGGCGGTCAGGCCGGCGATGATCTGCCGCTGCGCAAACATCGTCAGCACGAGAACCGGCAGAGTCACGATCAAGGCGGCCGCCGCTAGCGGCCCCCAGCTCACCTGTTCGAAGGAGAGCATGTTGTAGACGGCGACCGGCAGCGTGCGGGTCTCGCGGCTGGCAAGTACGATGCCGAAGACGAAGTTGTTCCAGGAGAAGATGACGGAGAGAATGAAGGCAACGACGATGCCGGGGCGCGCGATCGGCAGGGCGACGAGGCGAAAGACCTGCCACGGCGTCGCGCCATCGATGCTTGCGGCCTCCTCCAGCTCCATCGGGGTCGTTTCGAAATAACCGATCATGATCCAGACGACGATCGGTACCGTCACGACGAGATGGATGATGATCTGCGGCCAGAGCGTTCCCAAAAGATTGAGCCATTGGAACAACAGGAACAGCGGAATGAGGAAGGAGAGGCCTGGCGTCATGCGGGCGATCATGATGACGATCGCCGATTTTTCCGCCTTCATACGCGCAATGCCATAGCCTGCCGGCACGCCGATTATGAGGGCAAGCAGGGTAGCCGCACCCGTCACGAGGATCGAGTTCCAGAAATACAGGAAGAAATTGTTTTCCTGGAAAACGTTGACGTAGTTCGTCCAGGCAATGCGATCCGGAATGAGGATCGGCGGATAGGCGCCGTTGTCGATCTCGTATTTCAGCGAAAGCGAGATCATCCAGAGGAAAAACAGCACAACGGGCGAAACGATGACTAGGGCCACGAACAACAGGCCGATGCGGTTGAGTGTCGAACGCTTCATCTCAGTGTCCCTCCGCGTCGGTCCATCGCGTGTGCTGCCGCATCATCAGGAGGATGAAGGAGAGCGCGACGATGAGGATGAAGAACACCACTGCCATGGCCGAGCCATAGCCGATGTCGTAATAGGAAAACGCGGTGTTGTAGAGGTAGATATTGATCGTCTCGGACGCCGTCCCCGGGCCGCCCTGCGTCATCGCATAGATGATGTCGAAGCTCTTGATCGCGTCGATGCCGCGAATGATGACCGCAATCATCAGGAAGGGTGAGATCATCGGCAGCGTCAGATAGCGGAACTTCTGCCAGGCGTTGGCGCCGTCGATTTCGGCGCTTTCATAGGGTTCGCGCGGCACCGAGGCGAGGCCGCCGAGCACGATCAGCATGACCAGCGGCGTCCACTGCCAGACCTCGACGAGGACGAGTGACGGGATGACGCTGTTTTGGTTGTAGATCCATTCCTGCGGCCCGATGCCCACCAGCGACAGCAGGTAGTTCAGCACGCCGAGCTGCGGGTGGAACATCATGGTCCAGACGAGCGCCACGGCAACCGGCGTCGCCATCATCGGCATGACGAAGACGCCGCGCAGAAAGCCGCGCAGCGGGAAATTGGCATCGAAGATGAGAGCGGCCAGCGTCCCGAAGATCAGCGGGCCGACGACGGACAACACAGTATAGAGAACCGTATGCCATAGCGATTCCCAGAAGCGCGCGTCGGTTGCCAGCCGGACGTAGTTGTCCCAGCCGATGAAGCTCTGCGACTGGCCGAGCGTCCATTTGTTCACGCTCATCCACAGGGTGAAGACCCAGGGGAAAACGATGACGGCGGCGATGACGATCAGTGCCGGAACGACAAAAGGCCAGTAGTTGGGAGCAAGCCTTTTCGGCTTCCTCCTTCCTTCGGTCACCGCTCTGGTCTCTTCGATGCTCACGGAGGCCATTATCCCTCGCTTCGCGCCAGCACCGGTGCGAACTGCGCCGTTGCGTTTTTGAGTTCGCTCGCCGGATCTGCGCCGCCGATCATGTTCGTCAAGCCGACGCCATAGATGTCGCGGAATTCCGTGACCGGGATGATGACGGGCAGAGCAAGCTGGGAGACCTTGGCGGAGCCGGCGACAGCATCCAGCCAGGCGGCCGGCATCTTGACGCCCTCGCGAACCTTCTTGTCCTCCAGAATGGACTGGCGGAAAGGAACGCCGGCGCCGGCCTGCAGCAGGCGCGCACCCATGTCATGCGAGATCGCCCATTGGCAGAAGAGGTAAGCCGCTTCCTTCTTCTGGCTGGCGGCCGTCACGCCGATGCCATCGCCGGTGGTCGCTGCAGCCTGTGCGTTCGGTCCCTTCGGCATGATGCCGTAGCCGACCTGGCCGACAACGCGGGATTTTTCCGGGTTTTCGATCGGCGGCGCGAAGCCGACGCCATCGAGCCACATGCCGATTTTGCCCTGCAGGAAGGCCGACTGCGCTTCGGCCCAGTTGAAGCCGGAAATGCCGGGAGGTGCCGATTTCGTCATCAGGCGCTGATAGAGCTTCGCAGCATCCACAGCGCCTTGCGACTCGGTCTGCAGCTTGCCGTCGGCCGAAAGCGGCGTTGCGCCATAGCCGAGCATCAAGGTTGTCCAGACCGGCGTGTTGGCGTTCTTCAGGCCGCGGGCGACGAAGCCGTAAGTGTTGGTCGACTTGTCGGTCAGCGCCTCGGCGGCCTTGGCCATATCTTCGAAGGTTTCCGGATAGGCAAGGCCCTTCTTTTCGAACAGGGTCTTATTCCAGTAGACGATCCAGTAATCGACCGAGAAGGGCAGGGAGCGCATGACGCCTGCCGAGTCCTTGGCGAACTTCAAGCCTGCTTCGGCAAAATCGCTCTCCGTCAGCGACGGATCGGTGAGCGACGGATCCTTCATGAAGCCGCTGATATCGGCGAGCCAGCCACCCTTTTCGAACTGGCGCTTCTGAACGTGATAGCTCAGATGCACGACGTCGAAGCTGGGCTTGCCTGAGCTGAGCTCGATCGTGGTCTTCTGGCGCTGCTGCTGCTCCGGCGTCGCCTCGGCGTTGACCTTGATACCCGTCAGCGCTTCGAACTCGCTCAAATATTTGAGGATCGTTTCGCTGCGCGGGCTCTTGACCAGGTTGACTTCGAGCGTCGTGCCGGAAAAGCGCTTCCAGTCGACGGCCGCCGACGCGGTGCGGACGCCCAGAAGGCTTGCCGCGCCAAGTGCGGCCGTGCCAGCCATGAAGCCGCGACGTGTCGGATTGAAAAATGACGATGACATCCTGTTCCTCCTCCTTTGGCCGAAAATCTCCTCATTCGCGGCCGCGTTATTCAAAGCTCTTCAAATCTTCAATGCGCGGTCTCGTGCTCCACCGATATGGGATACGAGAGCGGTAACGGCCTCATCGGCCGATCGACGCTGAATGGCCTCGAGCACTTTCAAATGCTCTTCCATCACGGGTCCGACATGGCCGTTGATGCGGAACCTGTCCTGACTGATCAGCCGCATCTTGATGGAATTGACCCGATAGGCATTCGAAATGATGGTATTTCCCAGCGCGTCGATAAAGGCGTCGTGCATGCCCCAGTCCACCGATTGCGCATGCAGCTCCAGTTCCTGCGAACTGTCGCCGGCGCGGATGGCATCGGCGATATCGCGATGATCTTTCAACAGCTTGGCGATCGTCTCGTCGGATGCCGAGTAGGTGAACAGCGCCACCGCTTCCTTCTCTAGAAAAAGGCGAAGCTGGAACGCTTCGCGGATCAGGTCCAGATCGATATGGGCGATCTGCAACCCGCGCTGCGGAACCGTTTTGATCAGCCCTTCGGCCTCCAGGCGAGGGATCAGCTCGCGGATCGCTCCGAGCGTCAGTCCCGTCAGCTCGACGAGCCGTCGTTGTGAGATGAACTGGCCCGGGCGAACGTCGCGCGCCAAAAGATGACGCGTGAAGCTCTCGTAAGCCTTCTCTCTCAACGTCGGCTGTTCGCCTGGTCCGTCCATCGGCAGCTCCGGGCTGTTCGCTTAGGCTGCCTTGGCGCGAAACAACGCGCTGAAAGCAGCAAAGAGCTTGTCAGAATCTTGCCTGTTCATTGACACGAGCGGCGGGCGTACAGCAAGCCAGCTTTCATCATTTGTCAGGCGGGCAAGGATCGCCTTGATGGATGGAATGACAGGGTAGTTTAACAGCTCGCCCACAAAGCGCTCGACCTTGGTGTCGTCGTCGCCCTGTTCCGCCATGGCCTGCACTTCGCGGGGAAGCAGGTTTGCCATGCCGGAGATCGCGCCTTGTCCGCCGAGGCGAACGCCGCGTGCCAGATGGCGCTCGTCGCCGATCAGAATGATGAGATCGCCATGCGTCTTTAAGAGCGTTTCCGTATAGGGCCAGTCACCGGAGGAGTCCTTGACGCCGACGACGACATCCGGAAATGCGGCGCGCAGGCGACCGACGAGAGAAACGGAGAGCGGCACCATCGTTACGGACGGGATATTGTAGACGATCACGTCACGGGCGTGGGCGCCGAGCATGGTGAAGACGGCAGCGAACCATTTGAAGAGGCCATCGTCGCTGACGTTCTTGAAATAGGAAGGCGGCGCCAGAAGGATGTTGCGAACGCCTTTGGCGAGCGCCTGGCCAGCTTGAGCGGCAGCATCCTCGGCGGCATCGACGAGTACGCCCATGACGATCTGTGAGGGAGCGATGCCCGCCGCGATCAACGCTGCCAGGACCTGTTGGCGCTCCTGCATGCCGATCGAGGCACCTTCTCCCGTGGTGCCGAAAAGCGTGACGCTCTTGCAGCCATTGGCAAGGCAATGCTTAGCCTGTTCGATGACGCCCGGGATGGCAATCTCACCGTCGGTGTCAAAAGGCGTTGCCAGTGCGGCCGACAGGCCAAAATTCTCTTTCATCCGATCCTCCCGATCTTATAAGATCAGTGCGTATCACGCTGACATGTTAGTTGTAAAGCGAAGTTTCGATCAGTCGTTGTTCGCAATGTCCGACCTGTGGATGAAGCATGTGGCGGCGACCTGACATGCGCCGCCATCGGCCGCGCAAGTCGCTCCGCGGCTTGACTGCCATTCGAATTACCTGGCTTGCTCCGCAGAAGGCGCTTGTTTGGCACACGCCTCGATAGCGTCCTGATGGAGCAGCTACTTCCTCACGAGCCGACAGGCACGTAGTCCAGCCCGCCATCGATCTGTGAAGGCCTGCCATCGAGGAAGAGTTCGCCGATGCGCGGCGCGGACCGGGCGATGACTTTGCCACCTTTGATGACGGCGAGACGATTGGGTTTGAGGCGCAAAGCCTCCTGCGCATCGACGGCCTGCAATATGACGAGATCGGCATTGCAGCCCTTTTCCAGCCCGTATCCTTCAAGCCCAAGCGTTCGGGCAGAGTTGATGGTGAGCGCGTCGAAGATCTTCTTCTTGTCTTCGATGCCGGCCATCTGAGCGACATGGATGGCCATGTGGCCGACTTCGAGCATGTCGCCCGAGCCCATCGAATACCAGGGGTCCATCACGCAATCATGGCCGAAGGAAACGTTGAGCCCGGCGTCCAGCAGCTCGCGCACCCGCGTCATGCCGCGCCGCTTCGGGTAGGTGTCGTGCCGGCCCTGCAGCATGATGTTGATCAGTGGATTGGGAATGACATTGATCCGAGCTTCTGCCATCAGCGGGATGAGCTTGGAGACATAGTAGTTGTCCATCGAGTGCATCGACGTCAGGTGCGAACCGGCAACGCGACCCTGCAGCCCGAAGCGGATGGTTTCGGCCGCCAGCGTCTCGATGTGGCGCGACATCGGATCGTCGGTCTCGTCGCAATGCATATCGACGGGAAGACCACGATCGGCGGCGATCGTGCAAAGCGCTTCCACCGAGGCTCTGCCTTCATCCATGGTGCGCTCGAAATGCGGGATGCCGCCGACGATGTCGACGCCCATATCGAGGGCGCGGGTAAGCGACGCCACGCCATCCTTAGCCCGGTAATAGCCATCCTGGGGGAAGGCGACGAGCTGCACGTCGATATAGGGTTTGACCCGATCCTTGACCTCAAGAAGAGCCTCGACCGTCACCAGCTTCGGGTCGGACGTATCGACATGGCTGCGAATGAAAAGAAGTCCTTGCGTTACGGCGAGATCGCAATAGCGCAACGCACGCTCGACAAGCTCTTCCTTCGTGACGATCGGACGCAGCTCTCCCCAGAGCGCGATGCCTTCGAGAAGAGTGCCGGAGACGTTCATGCGCGGCAGACCGAGCGACAGGGTCGCGTCCATGTGAAAGTGCGGATCGACGAAGGGCGGACTAGCCAGCCGATTGGTGGCGTCAATTTCCTCCTTCCCTGCCGCCGTGATCAAGGCTTCCACGGCGGCGATCTTGCCATCCTTGATCGCGATATCGATGCCCTTGCGGCCATCGGGCAGGTTGGCATTGCGAATGATCAGATCGAACATGAAGGCTCCTCGGAATTCTGCCTGGGTATGACGGCTCAGCCTGCAATGCGTTCGATCATATGCGCAATAGCCGCGCGATAGCGATCTGCATCGCCGCCGGCATCGACGGCGAGGGCGGCACGATCGAATGCGGCTGAAAGAATATCGGCGAGCGCTTCGATGGCCGTGTCTGGCCCGCGGCCATGGCTGAGCGCTGCTGCCAGCCCGTGCTTCAGGCTGAGTGTGGTGGTTTCCTCGTCCAGCTGCTTCATTTCGAGGAAACCCAGTACGGTCGGTCCTTCGATGAGCAGAAGCCGGGTGCGGCCGACGATCCGCATGGCATCGAGATAGGCGTTGCTCCCGGCCACCAGCGCTTCGAGCGGCGTAAATTGCTCCGGTATCGCTTGTTCGATGGCCCGCGTCACCGCAAGGGCTTCGTCTCTGACGACGGCGCGAAAGAGCGCGCGCTTGTCCTCGAAATGGTGATAGAGCGCCCCGCGCGTAATGCCGGCCGCGGCGACGATCTCCGGCGTCGAGGTCTCGGCATAACCTTTGTCCACAAACAACGCCCGCGCAGCCGCGATGAGTGCGGCTTTGGTCTTTTCGGTTCTGTCCCGATTGGAGCGATAGTCTTGCATGCATGCAGCCTGTATGTTATTTCGAAAAATACAGACAGACTGTATGTTGTTTTGAGGGAGAAGTGAAGCATGAAGGTGACGAGCTATTATCCGGTCATCATGACGGAACGCGTGAAAGAGACCGCAGCCTTCTACATCGGGCATTTCGGCTTTCAGGAAAACTTCGCGAGCGACTGGTACGTGCATCTGCAATCGGCTGAGGACAGCGGCATCAATCTCGCCATTCTGGACGGCCGGCACGAGACGATCCCTGAACAGGGGCGGGGCAAGGTGGCTGGGCTATTGCTCAATTTCGAGGTGGACGATGTCGATGCCGTCCATGACCGTCTGCGAGAAGCCGGTCTGCCCATTCTGCTTGCCATTCGCGACGAGGCTTTCGGTCAGCGACATTTCATTACCGCCGATCCAAACGGCGTGCTGATCGACATCATCAAGCCGATTCCGCCGAGCGCGGAATTCGCAGCCCTTTATGCCGACGACGCCTTGCCGAAGGACCGGTAAGCTATTGAGCGGCAATCGATAAAATCCACCGATACAACTGTATCTTTCATTAACTAGGTCACTTCACCCATCTTTTGGTTTTCTATGCGAAAAGCCGGATGAAAGAGAGGTGACCCATGCAAGAACTTCAGGTTTCATCGAAAATCATCAAATCCGTCTTCTTCAGCTCGGACGACGGACGGCTTTACATCCGCTTCAAGAACGGCGAGGAGCGCCAGTTCACCGGCGTACCGCAGAAGGCAGCGCTGGCCATGGTCAAGGCGTCTTCGCCCGGTCAGCACTATATCGAACACATCCGCACTCAGTTCGAACGCGTCGCGTAAGGTGCGAGGTTAAAAGCTCCCAACCCGATGCGGGAGAGGGCCTGCTCGTTTGCCGTCGACCGCGGACCCGATGGGCGAGATGAGCTTTGTAAGTCAATGCATTGATAACAGCCGAGTTGCGCTATCTATATCAATCTGAACCATCTTTCTGGGAGGACGATGCGTGGTTGATGAAAAGCAGCTTATCTCGAAGATCACCTGGCGGCTCATGCCGTTCCTGGGGATCCTTTATCTAATTGCCTATATCGACCGCCAGAATGTCAGCTACGCGAAGCTGGAAATGGTCGGCGATCTTGGCATGAGCGAATATGCCTATGGTCTTGGCGCTTCGCTGTTCTTCATCGGCTATTTCATCTTCGAAGTGCCGAGCAACCTGCTTCTCGACAGGTTCGGCGCCAGCAAATGGTTCGCGCGTATTCTCGTGTCCTGGGGGATCGTCACTGTCGCGCTCGCCTATACGCAGAATGCGACGATGTTCTATATCCTGCGCTTCCTGCTCGGCGCTTGCGAGGCGGGCTTCTTTCCGGGCGTACTCTATCTGCTGACCCTCTGGTATCCTTCTGCCTATCGCGGCACCATGGTCGGCCTTTTCATGATCTTCAGTGCCTTCGCCAATGCGATCGGTGCGCCGCTTGGAGGCGCCCTCCTGGATCTGAATGGCCTTTACGGCATGGCAGGATGGCAATGGGTCTTCCTCGTCACCGGCGGGCCAGCGATCATTGCCGGCATTGTCACGCTGCTCTATCTGCCCGATCTGCCATCGAAGGCGACCTTCCTCAGCGATATGGAAAAGACCTGGATCAAAGACCGGCTCGCCGCAGAAAATTCGAGCATGGAGCAGAATGCTTCCGATGGCTTCCGCGCCTTGATCAATCCGCGCGTGCTGCTGATGGCGCTTTGCTATATCGGCTTTCCGCTGGCCGCCTACGGGCTCAGCTATTGGCTGCCGACCATCGTCAAGAATTTCGGCGTCAGCAACACCACGAATGGCTTCCTGAACATCATTCCCTGGCTGCTCGTCGCCGTTGCGCTCTACGCTGTACCAGCGGCGGCGGATAAGGCGACTTCCAAGACGCCGTTCATCGTCATCCCCGCCCTTCTCGGCGCCGTGTGCCTTGTTCTGTCCGCCATCATCCCCGACCATACCTTGCAGTTTGCCTTCCTGTGCATTGCAGCCGCCGGCATCTTCGCAGGCCAGCCGGTCTTCTGGAGCCTGCCCTCGCGCTTCCTCCAGGGTGCCGGGGCGGCGGCCGGTCTCGCCGCCATCAATTCCGTCGGCAATCTCGGTGGCTTCATCGCCCAGAACGTCGTTCCATGGATCAAGGATTCGACCGGTAGCACGATCGCGCCGATGTTTTTCCTGGCCGCATGCCTCCTGGCGGCGGCTCTTTTGGTTCTCGTGGTCGGGCGCATGGTGCCGAGCGCGCCGGTGGCGGCGGATCCCGGCCCCTCGGGTGCTGCACGCGTGAAATGATCGTGGCTGGGTGCCAGGTCACGAAAAGTGATGAGACCGCCGTGCGCGTGGCGGAGAAGGATCGCGAGGAATGTCTTGTGCTGCTGCACGGCTGGCGGCGGAGCGCGAGCGATCTCTCCTCGAGCCGACAGGCGGCATCGGCGGCACTGATGTCTTTGTGAACCAACTTATCGGCGCCGAAAGATCTTGCTTCGGCGCCGCCGTCGGCGGTCATTCAACTCCGGGTGCTGCTTTGCTCGTGTTCGACTGGGGTGATCTAACGCCCGGCTCATCCACGTTTCGCTCCAGTCCGCGAATGTGGGCACCAAGCAAGTTTACCGCCCGGTTGATGTCGCGCCGTCGAAGCGCGCTGACGATCTGCCGGTGAGCATAGCTGGAATCCGGTTGCAGGTCCGTGGAGCGGGCTGCCGAGAAGATGATGCGGGAATTTGCAAGTTGGAGGTCGTCCAACATGGACAGCAGTCTCGGCATTTTGCAGGGCGCAACCAGCGATCTGTGAAAGGTGCGATTTGCCTTTTCCCATTCGGTCATGGTTTTCGCCTGCTCTCCCTCGGCGAGTGCCTGCTCGATTTTTTCATAGCTCGCCGCATTCAACCGGGGGGCCGCCAGCCTGAGGGCCAGCGTTTCCAGGGCGGCGCGGATTTCTACGATCTCCCGGATCGATGCGGGGTCCAGCGGAGCAACCCGCATGCCTCGGCGCGGTTCGCTCGTCGCCAAGCCTTGGGCGCGCAAGAGCTGGAGAGCTTCGCGAGCCGGGACGTGGCTCGCCTCGAATTCCTCGGCGATCCGATCTTGGCGGAGAGGGGTTCCGGGAAGGAGTTCGCCCGAGACGATACGTTCTCCGATGACGTGGGCAATGCGTTCTGCGACCGTTTCTGCCATGCCTCTATCCTAGATAATCTATGATAATACCGCTTGATCTCAATTGCGAGATGCCAATAACCTCGAAGGTGGCAGCATAATTATAGATTATCTATTATTCAAGTGCCTGATGGAGGTGCTGCCTTGGACCATCGCGCCAGGAGAGTGCCATGCAGAACGCTGAAGCAACCCTAGGGACCACCGAGCATACCGAACGCGAAAAATGGACGTCTGAAGCAGCTCGCGATCTTTACGAGCTGCCATTCAACGATCTGCTGTTTCGCGCGCATAGCGTCCATCGGGAGAATTTCGATCCCAATCTCGTTCAGCTCAGCAAGTTGCTCAACATCAAGACGGGCGGCTGTCCCGAGGATTGCGGCTATTGCAGCCAGTCCGCCTTTCACAACTCCAATGTGAAGGCCACGAAGCTCATGGATACCGCAACGGTGATCGCCGAGGCTCAAAAGGCAAAACAGGAGGGCGCGACCCGCTATTGCATGGGGGCCGCCTGGAGCAGCCCCAAGCCGCGCGACGAAGCGGCGATCGTCTCGATGATCGAGGGCGTGAAGGCTCTCGGTCTGGAAACCTGCATGACGCTCGGAATGCTGTCGGACCAGCAGTCCCGCACCTTCGCCGAGGCAGGGCTAGACTACTACAATCACAATATCGATACGTCCGAACGGTTCTACCCTGAGGTTATCACCACCCGGACGTTCGACGACCGGCTGGAGACGCTCGCCCATGTACGGCAGGCGGGGATCAAGGTCTGCAGCGGCGGCATTTTGGGATTGGGCGAAGAGGTAGGCGACCGGATCGACATGCTGCTCACCCTGGCAAATCTGCCGACGCCGCCGGAAAGCGTGCCGATCAATATGTTGATCCCGATGCCCGGATCCAAGATGGCTAAGGCTGCTCCCGTCGATGTTATCGACTTCGTTCGCATCATTGCTCTCGCCCGGCTGATGATGCCGCAATCCCATGTCCGTCTTACCGCGGGACGGGCGTCCATGAGCGACGAGATGCAGGCGCTTTGTTTCTTTGCCGGTGCCAACTCGATCTTCATCGGCGATACGCTCCTGACAGCCGCCAACCCTGGCGAAGATCGCGACAGCAGCCTGCTGCGCCGCCTGCGTCTGACGCCGGCGACGTTGGAGATGCGCGAATGAGCGCCGGTCTGCTCGATCTTTACGATGCGAAACTGCAAAAGCTTCGGCAGAGGGGGCGCCAGCGGGAGCTAAGCCGGGACATCGGATCGGACTTCACGTCCAACGACTATCTCGGCCTGGCCTCATCGCCTCGCATGCGGGCGGCCGTAATCGCCGCTCTCGAGCGTGGCGTGCCGGTCGGTGCCGGGGGCTCGCGCCTGCTGCGCGGTAATCATGCCGAGCACGAGGCGCTTGAGGAGGAAGCCGCTGCTTTTTTCGGCTGCGAGCGAATGCTCTATTTCGGCAGCGGTTACGCCGCCAATCTCGCAGTTCTTTCGACCTTGCCTCAGCGCGGCGATCTGATCGTGCATGATGCCCTGGTCCATGCGAGCGCCCATGACGGGATCGGGGCGGGAAGGGCGGCCGCCGTTTCGGTCGTGCATAATGATGCCGACGCCGTCGAGGATGCCATCCGTTCCTGGCGCAGGAGCGGCGGCAGGGGTGTGCCCTGGATCGTCGCCGAGAGCCTCTACTCGATGGATGGAGACCGTGCGCCGTTGTCCGATTTGGTCGAGATCGCAGATCGCAACGAAGGCTTCCTCTATATCGACGAGGCGCATGGAACCGGAGTTCATGGCCGAGCCGGGCGGGGTTACGCTGCCGATCTTGAAGGTAGGGACAATGTCATCGTCCTGCATACCTGCGGAAAGGCTCTGGGATCTGCTGGGGCATTGATCGGAGCAAGCCGTACGATTTGCGACTATCTCGTCAATCGGGCTCGCTCTTTCATCTATGCGACGGCGCCATCGCCATTACAGGCGGCGAGCGTCCGTGAGGCTCTGGCTATCCTTGCGGACGAGCCGGAACGGCGCGAAACGCTGCATGATCTCGTCGCATTCGCCAACAGCCAATTTGCCGAGCGTCTGGGTCTGGCCGGAACCGGCACGCAGATCCTCCCCGTCATTATCGGTGAAAACGGTCGGACGATGTTTGTCGCCGAACGCATGCGCGCCAGCGGCTTCGATATCCGCGCGATCCGGCCGCCCACCGTTCCGGTAGGTACCGCACGCCTGCGCATCACAATCACGATCAACGTCGATAGGCCGACGATCGCAGCCATGGTCGACCGGCTGGCAGAACTCCTGACGACGGAGGCTCCATGAAAAACTGTCTCATCGTAACCGGAACCGATACCGGCATTGGCAAGACGGTGTTCTCGGCTGCGCTCGTTAACGCCCTCGGCGCCTGCTACTGGAAGCCGGTGCAATCGGGTCTGGAGGACGGGACCGATAGCGAAACGGTTGCCATGCTCGGGCAGGTCCCCCAGGATCGCATTCTGACCGAGGCATGGCGCCTGCGAACGCCGGTCTCACCGCATCTGTCGGCGCAAATCGACGGGGTTGCGATAGATCCCGACATGCTGACGCCACCGCCGACGTCATCGCCTCTGGTGATCGAGGGAGCCGGAGGGCTGCTCGTGCCTCTGACCTCGGAATGCACCTTCGCCGATATATTCGCGCGCTGGCGCCGTCCGGTCATTCTTTGCGCACGCACCGAACTCGGCACGATCAATCATACATTGCTCTCGCTCGAGGCGATGCGTCGGCGCGAGATACCCGTTCTCGGCGTCGCCTTCATCGGCGACGACCGCCCCGACACGATGAAGATCATCAAGGAAATGGGCGGCGCTCCGATCCTCGGTCGTCTGCCGCATCTCGATCCTTTGACCCCTGCCGCCTTGCGCGCCGCCTTCGCCGATCACTTCGATCTTGCCGTTTTCCGCGAGGTCTTGGCATGACGACTTGCCGCACTTCCTCGCCGATTTGGCATCCCTTTACGCAGCATCAGCTTGATCCGGTGTTCAAGAAGATCGTCCGGACCGAGGGGGCCTATCTGTTCGATCAGGATGGTCGCTCGGTCCTCGACGCCATCTCCTCATGGTGGGTCACCACCCACGGGCATCGCCATCCTGTTATTACGCAGGCAATAGCGAGAGCGCTCGAGCAGCTCGACCAGATTATCTTCGCGGAATACAGCCATGAGGCGGCGGAGACGCTGGCCAAGGGGCTGATCGAGCTCGCACCACCAGGATTGTCGCACGTCTTCTTCTCAGACAGCGGATCCACGGCGGTAGAAGTCGCACTGAAAATGGCCCTCGGCCTGTTTCACAATCGTGGCATCCCACGCTCGCGGATCGTCGTCATGGAACATAGCTATCACGGCGATACGATCGGTACGATGTCGATCGGCGCCCGAGGTGTGTTCAATGCCGCCTATGACCCCTTGCTGTTCGACGTCGCAAGTATTCCCTTTCCAACGCCCGGCCGGGAGCAGGAAACCCTCGATGCACTCGAAGCATGCTGCCGGAACGGAGACGTTGCCGCCTTTATCGTCGAGCCGCTCGTGCTCGGCGCCGGCGGAATGAAGATGTATCCAGCTCATCTGCTGAAGGAGTTTCGGCGGATCGCCACACGCCACGGGACCCTGCTGATCGCCGACGAGGTTATGACGGGCTGGGGCCGGACCGGGACGCTATTCGCCTGCGAACGGTCTGGCATCACGCCGGACATCCTGTGTCTGTCCAAGGGGATAACCGGGGGTGCGCTGCCGCTGGCGGTGACGCTCTGCACACCGGAGATCTTCGAGGCTCATCTGTCCGAAGACCGAAGCCGCATGTTCTTTCACTCCAGTTCATATACGGCCAACCCGATCGCTTGTGCGGCGGCAGTGGCCAATCTTGAAATCTGGCGTGATGAACCGGTCTTATCGCGGATCGAGAGTATCGAAGCCATCCACCGCGACTGGCTCTCCGACTTCCGGTCCGATCCGCGTTTTGCTGCAGTCCGGCAGCAGGGCACGATCGCAGCACTTGATCTCGCCGTTCAAACAAAGGGCTATCTCTCGGAAGTAGGTCCGAAATTGCGCGCCTTTTTCCGCGAAAGGGATCTTCTCATCCGTCCTCTCGGCAACGTCATCTATCTGATGCCGCCTTATTGCGTGACGGCACATGATCTGCGGCGGGCCTACGAGGCCATTGATAAGGCGGCCGATTTCATCGGTGCGGCCGCGTCATGAGCACTGTCACGAGCAGGATCGCAGGCCTCGGTCACTATGTCCCCGAGCGTCGCATCGACAATATCGAAATCGAGACGTGGCTGGGCCTGGAGGCGGGTTGGATCGAACAAAGAACCGGCATACGCAAGCGACATTGGGCGGCACCCGGTGAAACCTTGACCGATATGGCCGCGCATGCCGGATTCATGGCGCTCGATCACGCGGGTATTGATCGTACGGCGGTCGCATTGACGCTGCTGGCGACGTCCACGCCCGACCATCTGCTGCCGCCTTCAGCACCTCTGCTTGCGCACAAGCTGGGTCTTTCCGCCTCGGGCGCCATCGACCTCGCTGGCGCCTGTTCCGGCTTCCTTTATGCGTTGACGCTGGCGGATGGCTTCGTGAGAACCCAGAGGAGGCCGGTCCTCGTGGTCGCCGCCAACATCCTGAGCCGACGCATCAACATGAAGGAGCGAGCAAGCGCCGTGGTCTTCGCGGATGCCGCGGGCGCAGTGGTTCTGGTTCCTTCGGTCGATCCGCGATCGGGTGTTGTCGGCGTCGATCTCGTGTCGGAAGGCGCGGGCTACGATCTCATTTCCATTCCTGCCGGCGGCAGCGCCTACCCCTTTCACGCCGGCATGGACCCGGATCTCTTAACCATGACCATGCGGGACGGAAAGGCTGTTTTTATGAAGGCGGTTCACATGATGAGCCAATCCGCAGGCCGGGCCTTAGCGCAGGCCGGAAGCTCACCGGAAAGCATCAACCGCTTCATACCGCACCAGGCGAACATCCGTATCATCGACGCCGTCTGCGAGCAGCTGACAATCCCAATCGAACGGGCGGTCAGTACGATCGGCGATTTTGGAAACTCTTCGGCCGCAACGATCCCGCTCTCCCTGTCGCTGGAAAATCACAAGCAGCCCTTCGCTCCAGGTGAGCAGTTGCTTTTTGCCGCCGCAGGTGCGGGAATGACGGGGGGAGCAATTGTCTTTCGAATGGGTGAGGCGCCATGAAATGCGGTGGCCTGCGCCAGCTAATCGTGACCGAAAACAAACAATTGCGAGACGACCCAAAAATGAAAGTCTCCGTGCTGGGTGCGACGGGGTATCTGCTGAGGTCGTTTTTCTGATCCCAGCGAAAAATATTTCGATTGGAATGTCGATCGAGACCATAGCCGTTCGTCATCGACGTCCCTTCTTTGAAGGAGCAGAAACCTAAACAGGCAAATTGAGGAGCTTAAGATGAAATACATGGCCTTGATCTACTTTGCACCCGATGCATCGCCGGAATTCGGCCCATTGATGGCGGCTTATCAGGCAGCAAACGAGCGCTTCGCCAAGGATGGCGTTCTGGTTGCGGGCGATGCCCTCGAAGCCGCCTCGACGGCAACGACGGTGAGCGTCCGCGACGGCCGCATAGAGACCTTGGACGGTCCGTTCGCCGAGTCCAAAGAACAGCTTGGCGGCTTCTACATCTTCGATTGTGCTAATCTCGATGAAGCGATCCGCTATGCCGCAATGATCCCCACTGCGACCTATGGCCGCGTCGAAGTACGTCCCATTCGGAACTATGCGAACAAGCTCTGATGGTCAATGCGCCAGCAGCCGTCCAAACGGCCAACGAGATCGACAGGCTCATCCGTACCGACGGTGGCCGGTTGATGGCGTGCTTAATTGCAAGGCTCAGGGATTTCCAACTCGCCGAGGACTGTCTTCAAGATGCGCTGGAATCGGCCTTGATCCACTGGGGTCGCCATGGTCTACCGCGCTCGCCCGAGGCATGGCTGATGCGCACGGCGCAACGCAAGGCAATAGACCGTATCCGCAGGGCCGCCAATTTCCGCTCAAAGTCGGACGAACTGGCGGCGCTGATCGCACTCGACAGCGAAGCCGCCGAGCCGCCGGAAGAAACGGCGATTCCCGACGAGCGGCTTCGCCTCATCTTCACCTGCTGCCATCCGGCGCTTGACCGTAAAGCCAGCGTGGCGCTGACGTTACGCTCCATCTCGGGCCTGACGACCGAGGAAATCGCCCGCGCCTTCGTCGTCAGCACTGACGCGATGGCGCAGCGCCTGGTGCGCGCGCGTCACAAGATTTCCAAGGCGGGCATTCCCTATTCCGTTGCGGGACCTGAAAGCTGGAGCGAGCGGCTCGACGCCGTCCTCGCAGTCATCTACCTCACCTTCAATGAAGGCTACGCCGCATCGTCCGATCGGCATGTAAGGGTCGACCTCTGCGACGAGGCGATCCGGCTTTGCCGCATCCTTCTGACACTCTGCCCGCATGAAGCCGAGATCGAGGGGTTGCTTGCCCTCATGCTTCTCCACCACTCCCGCGCGGCGACCCGCCTGGGCGATCTCGGCGAGATTATCCCTCTCGAATGTCAGGATCGGACTGCCTGGAACCGGACCATGATTGCGGAGGGCACATCGCTTCTCGAAAGGGCGCTCAGGCGCGGGAGACCAGGTGTTTATCAGCTTCAGGCGGCGGTCGCGGCCGTGCATGCGGAAGCGCCCTCGTTTCAGGAAACCGACTGGCGTGAGATCGCGCTGATCTACGATGCCTTGATTACGGTCAAGCCGAACCCGGTGTTCGAGCTGAACCGCATCGTTGCCTTGTCCTATGCCGATGGTCCGGCAATCGCACTCGACCGGTTGGCCGCCATCGCCGGCCTGCTTGCCGAATATCAGCCCTATCACGCAGTCAGGGCCGATATCCTCGCCCGGCTCGGCAAGGACGATCTCGCACGCATGGCCTATGAGAAAGCCATAGAGCTTTCAGGCACGGAGGCCGAACGGAACTTTCTTGGCGAGCGGATGGGACGATTGGCGTGATGCCGATCCATGGATCAGGCGGATTGTCGCTCGTTGCCATTTCAGGATCCACCCTTGTCGCAAAACTTCTGCGGCCTAACAGTCTATGCCGGGATTGCCATGCACATTTTCGCGTGAGCCAGCCCAGGCTATGAATACATGGCCTGGGCTGGCGATGGTTGCTTGCATTGTCTGTTGTCCAGCCAAACCCCTCGGCTTCAATCGTCAGCGAAGCGTGCGGATGCGAACTCGTTGAAGCTGTTGACGAGCGCATGCTCATGTGGGCCGACATTCGACCTGAAAGCCTTTGCGCCCTCGACCAAGATCTCGTCGGCGTCCGTGCCAAGCACGGCCATCGTTTCTTCGATGAACTGATCCAGCGGCATCGCCTCTGCCGCTTCCCGGCTGTTCATCAGGTCCGTGCGCACCCAGGGCGGAGCGATCTCAAGCACCCGCACGCCGGAATTCCTCAGCAGAAACCGCTGTGACAGCGCATAGGAATGGAGCGCCGCCTTTGTCGCGGAATAGACCGCCGTGACCGCCATGGGGACGAAACCGAGCACCGAGCTGGTATAGGCGACGACGGCGTCTTCCTTGCCTTTCAAATGCTCGATCAGGGCTGACGTCATGCGGATCGGGCCGACAAGATTGGTGATGACGGTATCGATCGTCAGCTTGTCGTCGATCTGACTGGCGGCCTGATCCGGCAACATGATGCCGGCATTGTTGATAAGGACATTGAGATCAGGATGTTCCGCGATCAGCTGAGAGGCCACCGCATTGATGCTGGCAGGATCGGTGATGTCGAGTTTGATCGCTGCCATGCCGGGGTTGGCGGCGACGACTGCTTCGAGGTTGGCACGGCGGCGGCCGGAAATGATGACCTTGTTGCCGCGCTTGTGCAGCGCTTCGGCGAGCCCACGCCCGATGCCCGAGCCGCCGCCGGTTATAAAAATAGTGTTGCCAGAGAGTTTCATGGCTTTTCTCCTTGAAGAGGTGAAGTGAGATGATCAGTAAGGGAACTTGTCGCCGAACATCGGCAGGCCGCTGAGGGACTGGGCCTCGGTCGCCTCGTCCTGAAGCACATCCCAGTGTTCGGCGAGTTTGCCGCCTTCGATGCGCACGACGTCGGCAGCAATCCAGGCGGCGGGCCGGCCATTGCCGATGTAGCGCCCGTGCGTGATCACATAATCGCCTTCGGCGACGATGAACTGGTTTTCGTATCGCAACGTGTCGGGGAGGGTGCGGACCAGATTGAACAGACCATTGCGGCCGGGCGCGATATGGGCGCTATGCTGGATGTAGCTATCCGACCAATAGCGTTCGGCGGCGCCATAGTCGCGCTTGTTGAACAGCAGATCGAAGGCTTCGAGAACGAGCGCCTTGTTTTGCTCCGGTGTTGTCTTGGACATGATGAAAAACCTCACTTTGGTGTCGTGTGAGGTAAAGATCATCTATGCGTGCTTCCGGCGGTAGCTGTCGGATTCCGCTAATTTCTATGCATGGAACGCATTAATCGCTAGAGCGGTTCAGTTTTTCACGGAATCTGAGAACAGCTCTAACTTATTGTTTTTAATTAATTCCGGACGGAAAACCGCTGCGCACTTTTCCTGGGATTGCGCGAGAGAGTGGCGCCATCGTCGCAGCCCGCCAAGACACGTTCCGCCAATAGGCGGCGATCACATCGATCCATTGTTTGATCTGCGCCGGAATTCGACGGCAAGGTGATCAATGGCTGCCCGTGCTGCGGCGCGTGTTGCCCGTCCCATCGGGAAATAAGCGTGGACGGGTATGCCGGCCAACGTCCAATTGGCAAGCAGGCGCACCAGGCTACCGTCCGCGAGTTCGCGGCGGCACGCCCAGCCGCTCGTCGATGTTATCCCGAAGCCCGCCACGGTGGCTGCTATGGCGCCCTCGTTCTCGTCCGTCGAAAAGTGCGGTTCCAGCTTGATTGCCGATTCCTGGCCATTCCGCTCAAATCGCCAGGCGGTGGGAACGGCAGCAGCCGTGCCGCCGACGATATGGTGCCGGACGAGGTCATCGGGTGTCTCGGGCATGCCATGGCGCGCGAGATAACCGGGAGATGCGACGATGACGCGAGGGATGGTCGCGATCAGCCTGGCGGTTGCCGTCGAGTCGGGCAGCCGGCCAAGCCGTATGGCGACGTCCACCGCATCCTTGATCAGATCCTGACGCTTGTCGCCGAGTTGCATTTCGATGTGCAGCTGTGGGTGTCGTTCGGCGAAGGAGGCAAGGTTGGGAATGACATCGTGAATGCCAAAGCTGGTCGGCGTGCTGATCCTGAGCAATCCACGCAATTCTCCGCCTTCGCGCACACTTTGCTCGGCGTCGTCCAAAGCGAGGAGGATGGATTCTATCCGGGCCAGAAATTCCGCACCGGCTTCGGTCGGCACGACGGCCCGCGTCGTGCGTGTCAATAGCCGCACGCCAAGCTCGGCCTCAAGATCCGCAACGATCCGCGATGCCTGAGGCTGCGACAGGCCGCACTCCCGTGCAGCAGCCGAGAAACTGCCGAGGCGGGCTACGCGCGTATAAAGACGCAAGGCGAAATTATCCTTGATCAAATAGAGCTTACTCCAGCGTCGGCGTCTCGGGTTAGGCCGACGAAAGCTATTCGCCTATCGGAGGTTTGAACAGGGGGGAGCATCGAGAGCTCTCGCAGTGAGCGCGCCCGCTCATAATCCCAAATCGGCAAGTGCCTTGCGCATGATATCGGCGTCGGCATCGATGCCGGCCCAGTAGCGGATGGCGATGATGCCCTGGTTGATCAGCATTCCAAGGCCGTCGGCCGTACTGCATCCCAGTGCCTGCGCCTGTTTGAGGAACGGCGTCAGCGATGGGTTCGGGATACCGTCGGCAACCACCATGTCGGCGCGCAGGCTGCTGAACTCGATTTCCGGCACGGCGTCGACATCCGGAAACAGGCCGATCGACGTGGCGTTGATGAGGATGTCCGTACCTTCCGGTATGTGATAGTGGCCCACCCAGGGCTCGTAGCGTCCGATCGCAGGCGTCTGTTCGTCGATGACGGCGGCGACCTCCTCTCCGCGTTGGGGGCTGCGGTTGACGACCGTAATTTCGGCAGCCCCGGCCAGCGCCATCTCAACGCCGACGGCCCTGGCTGCGCCACCGGCTCCTAGCAGCACGACACGCTTGCCCGCCGGATCGATGATTTCGCGCAGCGCCGCGACAAAACCCTTTCCGTCGGTATTCTCGCCGATCAACCGACCGTCGCGGCGAACGACAGTGTTGACTGCGCCAATAATGCGGGCGGATTCACCCAGCCCGTCCAAATGCTCGATCACCGCCACCTTGTGAGGAAGCGAGCAATTGAAGCCTATCCAGCCCATGGCGCGGGCGCCACGCACGGCATCTGCCAGGGCTTCGGGAGCGACCTCGCAATTGATGTAGCGCCAGTCGAGACCGTGATGGCGATAAGCTGCCCCGATCATGGCGACCGTCGGGTTTTCGGCAGCGGGCATCGCGAAGGAACCGGTGAGCGGCGAAAGAAAATTGTGAACCATGGAGAGCTCCCAAACGATCAGGCGGCGAGAGTGCCGTTGCGCCAGGCGGTGCGCAGGTGATTGCCGACACGCAGAGCCTGCGCGCAGATGGTGAGTGCCGGGTTGAGCGCGGCGGAGGACGGGAAGAAGGACGCGTCGATCACGTAAAGATTCTGGTGGTCATGCGCTCGGCAGAGGGAATTCAGAGCCGACTGCGCCGGATCCGCACCCATGCGCACCGTGCCGCATTGATGGGACGGTGCCTCGATGCCGAAGGAGTGGCGCAGCACGACCGGGAAAATTCGCCGCAGCCGGGAACGGACATGCTCCACGAAGCGATCATGCGCCGGCCCGTCTCCAGGGTGATAAGCAATTTCGACCCGACCATCAGGCAGAAGGCGGACACGGCTTTCGGCACGCGGCAGGTCCTCGGACATGCACAGCCAGTCGACGCTATGCCGTCCGAGGAGATTGGCAAGCGGGCGCGGCACCCAAGGGTAGGCGGAGCGGATCATCGGCCCTTTGATGTTGCCGAGCATTTGAATGTTGCCGCGCGCAGCGCTGTCGTTGGGCAGCCCATGATAGAAATCGTTGGCGGACAAGGTCTTTGGAAATTTCGTGTCGTTCACGCGAAACGGCATCAGCCCCATCAGCCCGGTCAGATGATGGTTCATCAAATAGCGGCCAACGACGCCCGAGCGGTTGGCAAGTCCGTTCGGATTGGAGGCGTCAGATGAGCGCAGCAGGAGAAGGGCGGAGTTGATCGCACCGGCGCTGAGGACGAACAGCGGCGCTTCGACGCGCTCAAGCTGGCCGTCACGCAATACTTCGGCCGCGGCTATGCGCCCATCCGCTTCGGGGAGGAGCCGCATCACCTGCGCTTCCGTCCACAGCGTGATGTTGTGATGGTTCAGGGCAGGCCGGATCAGCCGCGTTTCGCCATCACCCTTTGCGCCATAGCGACAGGGGAAGGCATCGCAGGTTCCGCAGCGGCGACAGCTGCCGCCGGGGCCGAAGTCGACTGCAGACGGCATGAAGAAGGGGCGAAGGCCCTGCGCGCGCAATCTTTCCGCCATATGGGCAATGATCGGTTCATGGGGAATGGCCGCATGGGGATAGGGGTTTGAACGAACGGCCTCCGTTGGATCCTCTCCCGCCTGCCCACGCACACCGAACAGGCGCTCCGCCTCGTCATAGTAAGGTTCGAGATCGGCATAGGAGACAGGCCAGGCCGGGGATATGCCGCCCTCGTGCCGTGCCTCGCGAAAATCGCTTTCCCGGAACCGGAACATGGCGGTTCCGTAGAATTTCGTGTGTCCGCCGACATAGTAATATTGGCCCGGGCGGTAGCGGCGGCCGGTCTCGTCCTGATATTCTTCCTTGGTCCGGTAGCGCGCCTGGGTGAAAACCGCTTCGGCGTCGGCATTCTCCGGTTCGTTGGGCAGGAAATCGCCGCGTTCGAGGATGAGGATCCGTGCTCCGGTCCCCGCCAGCTGGCGTGCGATCGTGCCACCGCCAACACCCGATCCGATGATCACTACATCCGGTCTAATTGCCGCGTCCATCTGCTCCTCCTGCTGCCTGGCATGATCAGACTACGGATGGCAATGGATTGCGCCATTCCCTTCAGCCGCAAGAATTTGTATGATAGCCGCATTCTATTGGGATCTATGCGGAGTAATGCGCCAATGCAGCCATGGTTCGAAACGGTTGCCATTCCCGCTGATCGGTCCTGGCTCCTGTTCGATCGGCAATTGCCCGACTTCCCGTTCAACTGGCACTACCATCCGGAATTCGAGCTGACGCTGACGGTCGATAGCAGCGGCGTGCGCTTCGTCGGCGACCACGTGGAGCGCTACGGCGATGGCGATCTCGTTCTGCTCGGGCCGAACCTGCCCCATGCATGGCAGTCCGAGTCACTCGTGGGAGAGGCGCGGCTGCACCGGGCGATCGTGTGCTGGTTCACCCGCGAATGGATCGAGGGCTTGATGGCGTTGATGCCGGAATATCGCGGCCTTGCTTCCTTGGCTGCTGCGGCCGGACGCGGACTGGAGTTCGATGCGGCGACGGTCGCGCGTCTGCGCCCGCGTATGCTGGCGCTCGGCGGGTTCCCGCCGGCGCGGCAAGTACTGGAATTGCAGGGGATATTGTTGGATCTCGCGGCAGTTTCAGGGAGGTCGCTGGCTTCGGGGGAGGTTTCCGTCAGCGAGACGCCGCGCGACCGGGAGCGGATGCGCCGGGTACTCACCTGGCTGCACGCGCATTATCGTGAACCGCTGCGGCTCGCCCCGCTCTGCGTCATCGCGCATCTGACGGACAGCCAATTGCAGCGGGTGTTCAAGCGCAGCACTCGCATGTCGATCAGCCAATATGTGATGCAGTTGCGCATCGGCCGGGCCTGCCAAATGCTGATGCAAACCGATATGCCCATGAGCCATATCGCCAGCGAATGCGGCTTTTCCGATACGGCGCATTTCGCCCATCAGTTTCGCGCCGCCAAAGGCCTGCCGCCGACGCGCTATCGGCAAAGCTTCAAATCATCGGCAGCGAGCGCTTGAGCGGCCGGGCATCGCTTATTTCGGGCTATTGATATGACGCCGGAAGAGCGCTCGGCAGCTCTTACGCCCTTGGCTGCCGCGCTGGGCGTCCGTCCGCTGGAACTCGATACGCAGGGGAAGAAAGGACCGCCTCTCCGGGCGCGGCTGGCGAGAGCTTTCCTCGTCATACTTTTGATCCTCGGCGGCGTTTTCGGCTACTGGGTCTGGTACGTGACCAGCGCCGGCTCGCAGTTCACTTCGCCCGGCATGGACCTCAACAACGTGATGCCGGCTCCTCTCAACCGCTGGGGTTGTGATCAGCTGAAGAAGCGTTTCGGCGATCAAAGTGCGCCCTTCGGATGCGCCGCTTCCGACTACACCAGCTGGAAGTGAAGCCGAAACGAGATGGATCGACTTTTGCTTGGCGCGGGTCCCCCGGGGGAGCTCGCGTCAACTTCGACTAGATCCCCGGCGACAATAGCTTCGGCCTCCATTCTCCATGAGAGCGCGAACGGTGATGACGGGTGGGTTGTTGCAAGGTTGCGGCGCTACTTCTATGTTCGGGTAATTGTCGTCCCAACCACTAGAGATGATGAGCGTTGATCCTCTGATCTTGAATGCGTGGCTTTCAGCGCGGTCGATCGCGCGGGGCCTTGCTCCACCTCTGCCTGAATATGGCGGCTTCCGCATCGATACCAACAGCGATGTCGAAGTGAGCCGCTGGATTTTTCCGAAACTGGGACCGGGCCTCAAGGAACTCGTCCGTTCTATCGATGACCCGCGCTATTTCGTGAAGCTTTGTGGTGAGGCCGGCGAATTGCGATCGGCGCTTCCGGACTTTTGGACGCTGCATGCGCCTTGCTACTTCATGCGAGCCAACGGCGTGCATCCGAAGCGACCATTGGCTCAAGGATATGAGATCGATATCCGGCGTGTCGGGTCTGCGGTGGAGGTACGCGTTTTCTCGGATACGGGCTTGCTGGCGGCCAGCGGATATGGGGCCGAGACGGAGGATGTTTTTGTCTACGACCGGATAGCGACCGACCCGGCGCATCGCCGGAAAGGCTTGGGAAATGCTGTCATGACAGCGCTCCAGGGAGCGAAAGCATCACCAACCGTGCCGGAACTGCTGGTCGCGACGGAAGACGGGCGCGCGCTTTATACCACATTGGGGTGGAAAACCATCTCACCCTATTCGACCGCATCCATCCCGGTCCCGTAACGTCGGCCTATGATGTGTTCTGGCCAGCGTCACAAAAATCCAGCCAATCGGCAAGATCGGCGTGTTCCGACGCACCCCTGTCAGGCAGGCCCGGATGCTCTTGACCGATCACGCGTTAACGGCATCGCACAAACGCTGGCATGCCTCGACGAGGTTGTCTTGCTCCAACAGCGCGCCGCCAACCAAATACATGATATCGTTGCCATAGGTCTCACGCATCTCGGCGACCCGGTTCAATGTCATGCCGCCGCCTGGGGCGGGGACAATGGTCTTCACGCCGCCAAGTTCGACCGAGCAAGCGTCAGCGATCGACACACACTCCTCGCGCGTAAAGCCGAACCGGCCACCGAAATTCGGATAGATGACCGCATCTGCCCCCATCAGCCGGTGCAGAGTTCCGAAGAACGTACGATGGCTAAATCCGCAGTCGGGCGAGACGACGTTCGCGCCGGAAAAGGCCGGATGCGAGACGATGGGCAGGGTGAAATCCGGATCTGCGGCAAGGGTGCGGATGACATCGTAGCCGGCAAGCGCCGGAGCGATCATGATGCCGCCAGCGCCCGCTTCCTGAGCCTGCTTTGCTCGCTCGATAATGGCATTGGCGGGACCTGTCACATTGGGCACGAAGCCGGTTTTGGCGCCGCTCCTGGCGTTCGCCTCGCCGACGGCCTCGACACACGCCTTCAGCCGCTCGTCGAATGGCGATGTCTTCTGATCGACCAGGCCATGATCGTCCTTGACGTAATGCATACCGCCAAGCGCGAAATCATGGGCAAGGCGGGCAAGCTCTTTCGTCGAAAGGCCGACCGGCTTGATCGCCGACATCAGCAATGGACTTTCGCCAATTCCGGCGCGCGCTCGAAGACCGGCGATGCCATGCCGTGGCCCTTTGCAAAGATCGAGGATGCCGGGCGAAAGGCCGATATCCTCCACCTTCAAACCTGGTTTGATGGAGCTGTTACCGAACACGATATTGAGAAATTGCAGGAAATCGCCGCCGATGTCGTCTTCCGAATACGAGATGGTTGCAAGGAAGCCCTGCCGGCTGTTCGGGTCCGTTTCCAGGGATTCCAGCCGGCCGAGAATTTCCTCCTCGACGTAGCCTTTCGGCACGACATGGCGTGGGATTTCGACAGTCTGCTCGAGCGCGATATCAAGCGCACGGCTCTTCGCCTCCGCCGCGTCGGCAGCGCGGATGAAATAGGTGACGGTAAAGCGCGGAGCCATCAAAGCGCCTCGGCCTTCTGCGCCGAATGAACGTGATCGAGACGCACCTCTGCCAGTTCATTGTCGCCGATGGAAAGCGGCTTGCCGAGGAGCTGCTCGATGGCGCCAACAAGGGCACCGGCGTCAAGCCCGTACTTCTTCATCAGATATGGCTTGGAGGCACCATGCGCAAAGGTGTCGTTGAGGCCAAGCCGCTTCAGCCTAATGCCGAGGCCCTCCTCGGCGAGGATTTCCGCCACCAGCGAGCCGAGACCGCCGACGATCGTGTGGTTCTCCAGGGTGACGATGCCCTTCTTGCCGCGCGCGGCCTTGAGCAGGCCGTCGCGATCGAAGGGCTTCAAAGTCGAGGCGTGCAGGTGATGAACGCCGATCCCCCGCGCGGTCAGCGGCCCACTCGCGCGCAATGCTTCTTCTGTACAAACACCCGAACTGACGACGAGAATGTCGTCGCCTTCAGATAGCGTACGCAGCCTGTTGAATTCGAAAGGTGTCGAGAAGAGGCGCGGTACCTCGCCGCGCAGGACGCGGACGTAGACGGGGCCATCGATGGCGTCCGCAACCTCGAGGACCGTTTCGACTTCCGTTGCATCGCCGGTTTCAAGCACGGTCATGTTCGGCACCGCACGCATCACGGCGATATCTTCGATTGCCTGGTGGGTAATGCCGCCTGGTGTCGTAATGCCAGGCAGGAAGCCCATGAGCCGCACCTTGCGATTGGAGTAGGCGATCGAATTGATCAGCTGATCATAAGGGCGGCGATAGAGAAACACCGAGAACGTGTGGAGGAACGGGCGATAGCCCTGCATTGCAAGGCCGCCGGCAAAGGAAAGCATGTTCTGCTCGGCCATGCCGAGCGTAAGAAACTGTTCCGGATGCCGATCCCGAAAGCCGTCGACCTCGCAGGAGGAGGTAAGATCTGCCGAAAGGCAGAGAACCTCGGGCCGCGCAACGGCAAAAGCCTCGAACGCCTTGGCATAGGGACGGTTGACGATCTCGACCATGTTCAGGCCCTTTCCACTGCGTTCATGTCGATGCCAAGCTCGGCGGCAAGTGCCGCCTGCATTTCCAGCCGCTCGTCCGCGCTCTTGAAGCGAACATAGTGCAGTCGCGGGAAGCGCTTCTTGAGGAAGTTCATGCCCTGATAGGGCGAGGTATTGGCGAGGATCACCAGCGGCTTGCCGGCTTCCGCGCTTTCGGCTGCCTGCCGCAGGGCGTTGAGATCATGGCCGTCGACCGAGCGGCACGTCACGCCGAAGGCGCTGACGCGGGCGGCGAGATCGCCGAGATCGAGCACCGAAGACATGGCGCCGTCGCATTGCTGGCGGTTCACGTCGACGATCACGCGGATATTGTCGATCCGGTGATAGGCCATGGCCGCAAGGCATTCCCAGGTCTGGCCCTCCTGGAATTCTCCGTCCGACATGTAGACCCAGACCTTGCCCGGCTCGCCTTTCTTCTGCCGTGCCCAGGCGACGCCCGACGCCATGGAAAGGCCCTGTGCCAGCGATCCGGTCGTCACTTCCATGCCCGGGCTGTGTTCGGCGCCGATCATCTCGACCGAGCCGCCGTCCTTGTTGAAATGGTCGAGCGCATGTTCGTCCATGCGCCCCATCTCGATAAGGGCCGAGTAGATGACCAATGCATAGTGCGCGGGTGAAATGAAGAAGCGATCGAATTCAGGTGCGAACGGACCATGGTAGCCGGCGCCGGTAAAGGCATCGGGATTGTGCGCCGAGGGCACGCCACGGAAGGGCAGGGGCACTTTCGGAAGCGTCGGTTCGCCAAGCTTCAAGAATTCATTGTAGAGCAGCGCGAGGCTCTCGGCGGCCGAACAAGCCTGGCTCAGATAGCCGCCGTTGTTCTTCATGGTGTGGAAGAAGACGCGGCGGCGAATTCCAAGCGCAATGTCTTCCGTGGATTTCTGATTGGAGAGGGTCATCGTCTCAGCTCCGTTCGGGGAAAAGTGCCTTCAGACCTTCCGGCGACGGCGTCGCGATGCCGCGTTCCGTAATCAGGCCGGTGATCAGGCGGGCAGGCGTGACGTCGAAGGCGGGATTTGCCGCAGAGCTTCCTTCAGGCGAGATGCGAACGCTCGCTATCGAGCCGTCCCGTGCTTTGCCCTGAACGAAGCTGACTTCGTCCGCGGATCGTTCCTCGATCGGGATTTCCTTGATGCCGTCATGCACCGTCCAGTCAATCGTCGGTGACGGCAATGCGACGTAGAAGGGCACGCCATTGTCGCGGGCTGCAAGCGCCTTGAGGTAGGTTCCGATCTTGTTGCAGACATCACCGTTCGCGGTGGTGCGGTCGGTCCCGACGATCACCATGTCGATATCGCCATGCTGCATCAGATGACCGCCGGCATTGTCGACGATCAGCGTGTGCGGTACGCCATGGCCGTTCATCTCCCAGGCGGTCAGGTAGGCACCCTGGTTGCGTGGGCGGGTTTCGTCGACATAGACGTGGACGGGAATGCCTTCCTCCGTTGCCATGTAGATCGGCGCAGTCGCGGTCCCGTAGTCGACGGTCGCAAGCCAGCCGGCATTGCAATGCGTCAGGATGCGGACTGGCTCGCCCGGCTTCTTTTTCGCGGCGATCTCGCGGATGACCTTGAGACCGTTTGCGCCGATTGCGCGGTTGAGCTGGACATCTTCCTCGGCAATTTCGGCCGCACGCTTGTAAGCGGCGTCGGCACGCGCATCTTCCGGCAGCACCCGCAAGTGCTCGCGCATCGCATTGAGCGCCCAGCGCAGATTGATGGCTGTCGGGCGTGTTTCGTTGAGTTCTTCCCAGACGGCGTCGAGATGCGCATTGGAAGGGTCCTTCGCCATGGCGATCGCGACACCGTAGGCGGCCGTTACGCCAATCAACGGGGCGCCGCGCACCCACATGTCGCGAATTGCGACTGCGACCTCACTTACCGTTTTTAGCGTGACGACCCTGAACTCATGCGGCAGCCAACGCTGGTCGATAATGTCGACGGAGCGGCCGTTCTCGTTGAGCCAGATGGTATGGTAGTGGCGTTCTCCGACTTTCAAGCGAGTGTCTCCTTCTCAAGCAGCTCCGCCGTTGCGCGGACATCTTTGAGGCTGTGGATGCGATGCCGATTGACGGCGAGATGCCGACCAAGTTTCAGCGCTTTCTTTTCGCAGGCGGCACGACGATCGGGATCGGCGATGGTTTCGAAATCGGCATTGTGGGCGAGACCGAGGATGCGGCGATGCATCTCGATACCGGCAAAGCCCAGCATTTCGCGATAGATCTCGTCGAGGACGATGTTCAGCGCCTGTTCGGCACCCAGCATGTCTCCTTGATCTTCGAAGAGGCTTGCCTGGTAAAGGATACCCTTGCGCTCGTTGCGCCAGAGATTGGCGAATTCGGCGCGGAATGTTTCCCAGATGGTTTCGACGGTATCAAGCAAATAGACACGCATCTCATCTCGTTTGGAGCCGTCGCTCTCATGACCGCTTTGCGCGAGATAGCTCATCCAGAAGTTGGCGAGTAGCATGCCGACGTCGAAGCTGATCGGACCGTAAAAGGCAAATTCCGGGTCGATCACCCGGGTTTCCTCCTCGGTGACCATCACCGAACCGGTATGCAGGTCGCCATGGCAGAGCGTCTCGGCCTTTGCAGAGAAGAGATGTTTCAGCCTCTGTGCCTCGACCTTGAGGTCACGATCACCGCGCAATTCCGCGACAAGCGGATCGAGTTGCGGCGAGGTGTGCCGGTTGAGCGTCGCTTCGAAATAGGGATCCGAAAAGACGAGGTTTTCGGTGATATCGCAGAGTTCGATATTGTCGGCGAAGAGGGCCATGTCGGCCTTCTTGTCGCGCGTGATCATGGAAAGATCCGAGCCGCGAAAGAGCGTGCGCGCGCAGAAGAGACCGAGATCCTGCCCGATTTTCGGAAGGATCCTTCCGTCGATCAATGCTCGCCGCAGGATGACATGCGGGGTCAGAAATTCCATGGCGATGATGGCTTGGGCCGCGTCGAAGCAGTAGATTTCCGGCACCATGCCTGGGTCGCGCTGGGACTGGCGCGCGAGGGCATGATACTCGAAATATGAGCGCTTCAGAGGAAGCGGCCAGCTTTCGCCGACGAGGCGCACATATGGAAGCGCCTGCTTGACAATGGCGGCTCCACTTTCGCCCGTGACGATGAAAACGAGATTGAGGTTGCCGTCGCCGACTTCCCTGACCTCCCATCGCGCGGAATCCTCGCCGATTTTTTCCTTGAGAATGGCGTTGCCGCCAAGCCGGCCCGGTAATGTCTCGACGCTGAGCGCCGCAAAGACTTGGGTGTCCATAATGCTCTCCTCCTGCGCATGTCGCGGCCTCCACCGTGTTTCGACATGCCGTCATGGGCACAACTAAGTCAGCATTCTGTCAAATGTCAATGGCCTTGACATTTGATGAAAAGCTATCCTAACCTGCCACCATTGGGAGAAGACAATGAGCGACAATGCAGTGTTTCGCATCGAAGGCGTGCGCAAATCCTTTGGTGCGGTGGCGGTACTCCAGGGGGTGCGTCTCGACCTCAAGGGCGGCGCCGTTACGGCTTTGATGGGTGCCAATGGTGCCGGCAAATCGACGCTGGTGCGCATCTTGAGCGGCGTTTATCCGCGCGATGCCGGCATGATCACCCTTTCGGGGGCGCCGTTCGACCCTTCGACGCCTGCGGAGGCGATCCGCGCCGGCGTCGTGACGGTGCACCAGAACATCAATGACGGTGTCGTTGCCGATCTCGATGTGGCTACCAATCTGACGCTCGACCGCCTGAGCGGGCGCGGCGCGCGGCTCTTCTTCAATCCGCGCCGGGTTCGGCGTGAGGCCGCTCAGGTCGCCTCGCGCATGGGTCTGACGATTGATCTCAAATCCAACATCAACGACTTGAGCCTTGCCGATCGCCAGATGGTGGCGATCGCGCGCGCCATGGCGCATGAGCCGAAAGTCCTGATCCTCGACGAGCCGACCTCGTCGCTGTCGAGTGCAGAAGCCGATCGCCTGTTCGAGCTTGTCGATCGGCTGAAGGCTCGAGGCGTTGCCATTCTTTATATTTCGCATCGAATGTCCGATATCCGCCGGCTTGCAGACAGCATCGTGTCACTGCGCGACGGCCGTATCACCGGCCGTTTCGAAGGTCCGGATCTCGACTATGAAGGTGCCGTGAATGCAATGCTCGGCCGCAAAGTCTCTGCCGACGCGATCGGCGTGCGCGAAGCAAACGTTCCGGTTTTTCGCGCGCAGGGCTTGCAGCTGTCCGAGCATTCGCGGCCGTTCGACTTTGAGCTCGGCGAAGGCGAGATCGTTGCGGTCACCGGCCTCGTCGGCGTCGGCAAGTCGGCGCTTGCCGAGGTGCTTGCCGGAGCGCGCATGCCAGCAGCCGGTCAGATGACGCTGGACGGCCAAAGCTATCAGCCGAAATCGACGGGCCAGGCCATCGGCCGCGGCGTGTTCCTCGTGGCCAAGGACCGCGCGATCAGCGGTATCGTGCCGGATTTCAACATCTACGAGAATATCAGCCTCCCGTTTCTGCGGCGGCTGTCGCGTTTTGGAGTATCGAGCCGCGGCACCGAACGGGTGAGGGCACGCCAGCAGATATCCGCGCTTGGCGTCGTCTGCCGCAATGAGCGGGACGAGATGCACACGCTCTCCGGTGGCAATCAGCAAAAAGTCATGGTCGGCCGCTGGCTCTCGGAGCCGTCGCTTCTCCTCGTTCTCGATGAACCGTTCCAGGGCGTCGACATCGTGGCCCGCCGCGACATTGGCGAAAAACTACGCTCCTCGGCAAACGGGCGAGCCACCATTCTTTTTCTCACCGAGCTCGACGAAGTCTTTGAAGTGGCCGACCGCATTCTTGTCATGTCGGAGCAGACGATCGTCGGCGAGCATCGCAATTCCGGCATCGATGTCGAGCGCCTGCTGTCTGAGATCGCAGGTCAATCCACTCAACAGGTCAGCGCAATATGAGCAGTGAACAGAGCAAATCCGCAGGCGCGGTCCCCTTGTCCCAACCGACAGCGAGCTTCAGAGACATCGCCATCAAATATGGCTTCCTCGTACTGCTTGCCGGCATGATCTTTTACTTCTCGCTCGTCACTGGCGGCTTCGCTTCGCCGCAGAGCGCGGTCTTCATCCTGCAGTCGGTGTCGATCACCGGGATCCTTGCCCTCGGCGTCACCGCAACCTTGGTGGTGGGAGGCTTCGATCTGTCGATCGGGTCGGTCGCGACGAGCGCGATGATGGCCTCTTCCTATGTCATGGTCGTCATGGGTGGCGATGCTGTCACCGCAACGCTCGTCTGCCTTGCCGTTGGCGTGTTGGTCGGGCTCATCAACGGCATCATCATCGTCTATATGCGCGTGCCGGACCTGCTCGCAACGCTCGGCATGATGTTCCTTCTGCTGGGTCTCCAGCGAATTCCGACCGAAGGCCGCTCCATTGCCACCGGAATGACGATGCCGGACGGGTCTGTCGCAAACGGCGCGTTCAGCCCCGGCTTTCTCGCCCTCGGCCGCCACCGCTTCGACTTTATCCTGCCCAATCTCGTGCCGGTTTCGGTCGTGGTGTTGATCGTACTGGCGATCCTGATCTGGTTCTTTCTGGAATATACGAGGTTCGGACGGATGATGTATGCCGTCGGCTCGAATGAACGGGCGGCCGGCCTCGCCGGGGCACCTGTCAATGCCTATAAGATTTCCGCCTACATCATCTCGGGCATCTTCGCCTCGATTGGCGGCATTCTGCTCGCAGCCCGTCTCGGCCGTGGCGACATTGCGTCGGGGAACAACCTTTTGCTCGATGCCGTTGCCGCCGCGCTCATTGGCTTTGCCGTGCTTGGCGCAGCAAAGCCCAATGCCCTGGGGACGGCGACCGGCGCCCTCTTCGTTGGTATCCTGCTGCAGGGCCTGACGATGATGAACGTGCCCTACTACACGCAAGATTTCGTCAAGGGCGCGGTTCTCGTCGTTGCCCTGATTTTCACCTTTGCATTCTCAAAGAGGAGCAAACGCTAAGGGCGCATTGCCCTGGCGGATAATCATAATTTCACTGGAGGAGGAGACTGATATGAAGATGACACGCAGAACGCTAGGCGTATTGACGCTCGGCTTGATGGGAGCGGCGGCGTTTGGTGCGCCATCCTTTGCGGCAGAGATGCCAAAGCCCTTCGACAAGGCAGGCAATGTCAAGATTGCGCTTGTTCGATATCTCTCGACCGGAGATTTCTTCCAGTCCTATCTGGCCGGTGTGGAGGCGCAGTCCAAGGCGCTGGGCGTCCAGCTGCAGGTGTTCGACAGCCGCCAGGATGCAGCTGTCCAGGCCGACATGGTCGACCAGGCCATCGCACTCGGCGTGCAGGGCATCATCATCCAGCACGGCTTGACGGAATCCATGAAGGATGCTGCCCAGCGCGCCATCGACGCCGGCATCAAGGTCGTCGCCTTCGACGTGAATGTCGAGAATGCCAAGATCCCGCAGATCGAACAGTCCGACCGCGACCTTGCTCGCCTCGCACTCGAGCAGGCCGTCAAGGACAATGGCGAAAGCTTCAAGGCCGGTTATGTCTACGTCGCCGGTATTGCGCCGCTCGACCGACGCGACGAGACCTGGAAGGAGTTCAAGAAGAAATACGCTGGTATCAAGGAAGCCGCCCAGTTCGGCACCATGGACAACCCGATCGCCAACTCGGTTGCCAATCAGGCCCGTTCGGTGGTCTCGGCCAATCCCGACATTACCGTGATGTTTGCGCCTTATGACGAATTTGCCAAGGGCGTGAAGATCGCCGTCGACGAGGCCGGGCTTTCCTCCAATGTGAAGATCTATTCGGCCGATATTTCGACGTCCGATATTGCCGCCATGCGCGAGTCCGGCTCCGCCTGGGCAGCGACGGCAGCAACCAATCCGGCCGTGGTCGGCCAGGTCTCCGTCCGCGCACTTGCCATGCTGCTTGCTGGCCAGGATCCGGGCCATCAGGTCGTCGTCCCGCCGACGCTCATCACCCAGAAGGCGCTGAACGAGCAGAACATCAAGAATATGGAAGAACTCGGAGCCAAGCTGCCGCAGTTTGCCCACGCGGATGTCGCCATGCCGGCCTGGATGCCGAAGGCCGTAGCCAAGTAACAAACGCTTTCCCCGAGAGCTGGCGGCCGCAAGGCCGCCTTTTTTATATTCATGAATAAACCTCCACCTACGGTGGAGGACTGGACGAGTTCTACACGGTAGTTGAGAGACCTCCTGCTTGAACCGCTGGGTTGGCCCAGACTTCGAACAAGGAGGTTCTGTGGATGAACAACCGCTCTCGCATGCGACGTGGGACTGCAAGTATCACGTTGTTTTTGGCAGCAAATACCGCACGAAAAGACTGTACGGGGACGTACGGCGTGAATTGGGAGAACTCTTACGTCGGCTGGCACAGCAGAAAGGTTGCCAGATCGAAGAGGGTCATTTGATGCCCGACCATGTGCATATGTTGATATCGATCCCGCCGAAATACTC